>DASRDY010000187.1:0-20817 GCA_035652355.1 Blastocatellia bacterium | reverse complement strand
GATATTGGTAACTAACGCGATCGGCTTTGCTCTTTTTGCGACCGTGCGGAAAAAACAATCCGTGAATCGCGATGTCGCGGAATCGCTTCGAGTGTCAAGATAACAGTCGCCACCTACCGCGCGTATTCCCGAAGCCTGCGGTCTTTGAATATCTTTCTGCTAGCGGCCGCCGTTTTCTTTGACATAACGCGCGATCTGTTCTGCCGTTGCGAACCAGACGCCAGGTTTTGATTTCATATAGGCCACGAATTGCTCCAAATGCTTCATCGGAGCATGATGACCGGTCACGTGCGGATGCAGGGTCAACACAAACATCGTGTGGTCTTCGTAAGCTCCATCGAATTCATCTTTATAAAGTTGATACAACAATTCCGGCGAAGGCATTTTTCCATTAGGCCCAAGATAAGGTGTTTCGGTTAGCGTCCAATCGATCGCAAGTTCAACCAGCCCGGTTGGCGCTCCATTGGAATTTATTTCATAAGGTTCATCCATTGCTTGGAGACTGCTGTCGTAAAGGAATTTCTTTTTGAGCAATAAGCCAAGAGTATGATCACTAAAAGCCCATCCAGGAGCGCGATAACCTACTGGCCGCTTGCCGGATACAGTGGTCAGATAATCGATGGCTTTGTCGAGCAGCCGTTCTTCTTCCGCTGCATCGCTGATTCGCGGCAGCGATTCGTGAATCCAGCCGTGGACGCCGATTTCGTGGCGGCCGCTCTTCAGGATCGCAGGCACCATTTCCGGATGAATCAACGCGCTGACTGCCGGAATAAAGAATGTTGAGGAGATTTGATATTTATCGAGAAGCTTTAAAATACGCGGCAATCCCGATTGAGCGCCAAAATCGGCCGCAGACAGTGTTGTCGGCGAAGTTTCACCGGCTGCCAGCAAATAGGATTCATTATCGACGTCGAAGCTGAGACAAACGGCCACGCGAGCGTTACCCGGCCACGACTTCGGCGTCAGTTTTCTACCGACGCGCGCCAGGGCAACGGCCTGTCGAAGCTGATCGTCGCTCCATTGGGTGCCGGGTTGTTGTTGCGGCCGTTGTTGTGCGACACCGTTAGCGCCATCAAATACACATACAAGAATTGTAATAAGCACGACGATACCAATCCTGCTCTTGGCCATAGGTTGTTCCTTTTCTGGTCTGGGTTATTTGAAACGGTTGACGGCCATAATCTCATCGAACCAGATCGGGCGCAACAGTTTGACATGGCCTCGAACGAGAACGTCCGTCCGAATTGCTTTTTCGGCGTCAGAATGGCATATTGCTATTCGAGCCTCCGTGCCTTGTTTTCTCTTATTTTTTTACCAACAACCATATTGCGGAGAGATCCCCTGAATGAAGAAAGCCCTCTCATCGATTCTCTTACTAGTTATTGTATCCGGTCTTTTCGCGGTTTACGGCCAGCAGAGTAAAACTGCCCTCGATTACATCAAACAGGGCATCATTAGCCGCGACAACGCCGATTACGATGAAGCTATAGCCAATTTCACAAAAGCAATCGAAATCGATCCTCACCTCTTTGCCGCGTATTTCAATCGAGCCTCTGCACGTTGGTATAAAGGAGACGTTGACGGAAGCATCGCCGACCTCACCAAAGCAATCGAGATTGATCCGCGCAATAAGGCGGCATTCGCCGCTCGCGCCAAGGCCCATGACAAGAAAGGCGATTATGACAATGCAATCGCGGATTATGGCAAAGTAATCGAACTGGATCCCCGCAACCATTCGGCACACGTTAGTCGAGGTATCGATTTCGGTAAAAAGAAAGAGTTCGACGCGGCCTTGGCCGACTTTAATAAAGCAATCGAAATCGACCCCAGTCTCTTCAGCGCGTACATCGATCGTGGAATTGTCAACCACGACAAGGGCAATTATGACGCGGCGCTGGCCGACTATACTAAAGGGATCGAGCTTAACCCCGATTACTTTTGGAGTTATTACAATCGTGGCAACGTAAGGATTAAAAAGAGGGATTTTGATGGCGCCATCGCCGACTTCGCCAAGGCGCTGGAGATAAATCCGAATCTTAAAGAGGCCTATCTGAGCCGCGGTACGGCGTATCGCGAAAAAGGCGACTACGATCATGCTATTGCGGATTTCGGCAAAGCAATAGAGATGAACCCCCGGCTGGTTGCGGGTTATCACAACCGTGGGCTGGCCCGGCTGAGCAAACACGATTACGACGGCGCGATTTTTGATGCGGGCAAAGTGATTGAGCTCGATCCGCGTAATGTCGGCGCATACAATTTGCGCGCCGCCGCCAGGCTGGAGAGCGGCGATCTCGATGGCGGCGAGAGCGACTGCCTTAAAGCGATTGAGATCGATCCCAATAACGCAGTAGCGTATTACAATCTCGGTTGGCTTTACGAAAAACGAGGCAAAATCGATGTCGCTCTTTCTTACCTGGATAAAGCAATAGATAAAGGTCCCGAATATATTAGGGTGCATTTCAAACGTGGAGTGCTGCGTGCAATGACTGGCGATTACGGCGGAGCCATGACGGATTTCAACGTAGTAATTTCGCTGGATCCCCGCGACGAACACAGCTATGCTAATCGGGGCATGGCGCGAGCCAAAAAAGGTGATTACCAGGGGGCGCTCGCGGATCTGAACAAGGCGATTGAACTTAATCCACGCTACAGCGGGGCCTATGATATGAGATCGTCCACCTACTCTGCAAAAGGTGACACCAATACGGCGTTGATAGACAGCAATAAGGCTATAGAGCTCGATCCAAACAATGCGGGCGCTTACGTTAATCGGGCTATTCTGTATCAGAAGAAAGGTCTTTTTAAGGAATCCTTTGCTGATTTCGATAGGGCGATTGAGATCGATCCGCGGTTGGTTCTCGCCTACTACAATCGCGGGTTTGCGCGTAAAGAGAGGGAAGAATACGGCGGCGCAATCGCCGATTATACAAAGGCGGTTGAGCTGGATCCGAAGCATGTTCTCTCTATTTGCGGGCTCGCATGGATTATGGCAACTTGTCCGAACCAGGAGTTTCGCGACGGGAAACTCGCGATCGAGTATGCAAAGAAAGCTTGTGATTTAACCAACCGGCTGGATCCTGGCGCATTGGAAGTGCTGGCCGCAGCCTATGCCGAAAGCGGCGATTTTAAAGAAGCGGTGCATTGGGAGAAGACGGCATTGGATTTTGCTGGTTATACTTCGGTCGAGAATAAGGCAAAGAATCGGCTCGCATTGTATAAAGATAAGAAACCCTACAGAGAGAAATAGAACCAGCTAACCTGAAGGCCGCAACCGCACAACGTGAAGAACGAGGCCGCGTTGATTAACGCGGCCCGGCTGGAAGTTTTTCATTCAGGAAGTCGGTCAGCAGATGATAAAGATGCTGAGTTGTTCCGCGACCTTCGTATATACCATGCGATCTATTGGGATATGGCTGAATCCTGAATTGTTTGCCGTCCGCGATCAGAGCGTTTTCCAATTCTTCTGTTCCCTGAAAATGAACATTGTCATCGCCTGTCCCGTGAGCGACCAGCAATTGCCCCTTTAACTGACCTGCGAATGTGATTGGAGAACTGCGTTTATATTCTTCGGGATGATCCTGGGGCAATCCGCAATATCGTTCCTGATATATAGTGTCGTAATAACGAATGTCCGCCACCGGTGCAACGGCCATTGCCATGCTATATAGATCGGGATAACGGAAGATCGCGTTCAAACTTGATGATCCACCACCGCTCCAGCCCCAGATTCCGACGCGGCTCGGGTCGACATAGCTAAGCTTCGTTAACGTACGAACCGCATTTGCCTGATCACCAGCATTGACGATGCCGATCTTGCGATAGATCGATTTGCGCCATTGCTTGCCTCGCGGAGACGGCGTGCCTCGATTATCGACGCTGACGACGATGTAGCCTTGTTGCGCCAGCATCAGATGCCAGATCTCGTTGCGCTCTCCCCATTTGTCCTGAGCAGTCATTCCCCAGGGCTCGCCGTAAACGTAGAAGAACAACGGATACTTTTTACTCGGATCAAACCCCGGCGGTTTCATCATCCAGCCATCGAGTTCAACACCATCGTCCATCTTCACACGAATAAATTCGCTGTCAACGTGCTTGAGCTTGTCCAGCCGCTGTTGAAGATCCTGGTTATCAATCAGAGTACGAACCGTTGAATGCTGTGGTAATTTTACAACATCGGTAACGGGCACTTTGGTGAATGTCGAATAAGTGTGAATCGCAGTGTCGCTGTGCGGCGAGATGATGTACTCGTGAGAGCCGGGCTCGTTTGCAGGTGTTAACCTTTCAGCTTTCTTGCTTCCGTCCAGCGGTGCGCGATACAAATATCGCTGTGTCGCGTTTTCCGGAGACGCCAGAAAATAGATCCATCCTCCTGCGGGATCAACTTTCACAACGCTGATTAAATCGTAATTGCCCGGCGTAATGCATTTCACGTCTTTGCCATCGCGCGAGATCGAAAAGACGTGTCGCCAGCCGTCGCGCTCACTCGCCCATAAAAATCTCTTTCCGCCGTCGATCCATTCAACGTCCCCACGTGCAAGCCCCTGCTTGTCCCAATCTATATCACCCCAGGCGATATCGACCCACGTGTCTTCCTTTTCCGTCATTATCGTTTTGACTTTGCTGGTTTCAATGTTGCCGAGCATGAAGACGTCTGTGTTTTGCAGGCGATTCAGCTGCTGAATGATCACCTCATCCGAACTCGCAGCCCATTCCATTCTTGGCAGATAATTGTTACGAGGATCACCTGCGATGTCGAACCAGCGTGTCGGACCGCCTTTCGCATCGATGACTCCGACCTTAGCGGCGGAATTCATCTGACCAGCTTTTGGGTAGGGAAATGAAATAATAATCGGATAAAGCTCCGCCGTATTGTTGATGAGCTTCATCTCCTTGACGCCTTCGGAATTTAGCTGCCAGTAAGCGATGTGCTGCCCATCCGGACTCCAGCGCCATCCGTCGCGGCAGAACAATTCCTCTTCGTAAACCCAATCGAACGTTCCGTTGACAATGTATTGAGTTCCGTCGGTGGTTAGTTTGTTGATGCGACGGTCGGATAACGACTCGACATAGATATTGTTCTCGCGCACATAACCGACTCGTGTTCCATCAGGCGAGAATTTCGCAAACATCAGAGTTGACGGTTTGGCGTCGCCACCCAGTTTTTGTAATTTCCAGCTTTTTAAATCCAGCACAAAATAATCACCACGAGTATTACTGCGCCAGACTCTTTCGGAGTTTGTGAAGATCAGCAGTTTTTGACCATCAGCGCTGAAATCAAACTGCTCGATTGTTATCGGCGATGTCGTTCCGCCTGGTATCAATTTAGAGGCAGAGACAAACGGTGTCTTTTCACCGCTCGCGACATCGTATCTCACCAGATCGAGCGCATTGCCTGCCGACGACGGTTCGAGCATAAAATAACCGCTGCCATCGGCCTGCCATTGAATCTCTCCAAGAGTCTGAGGATTGTAGGTGAAAATTGTATCAAGCGTCAGCAGTCCCGAGCCCGACTGATTTACCTGTTGCCGAGCCCGCACCGGAACAGACGCAACCGATGCCGTCATAAGAATCAGCAGAAGCACGCTTGCCAAACGGTTTCGTTTCATTTGTCTCTCCATCTCATCAGAAAACGCGGTGGAATTGTTCAACCGAGCAGTCTAATCCACTTTATTGGTGCTGGACAAGGCGCGTAAATCGGGTCCTTTCAAAACACCGATGTGAAGTTTGGTTGGAGTACTTCACGCGCGATTGGGGGCATGTTACACTTTTGGCTTGGTGATTCTGAGATTACCTGAATCGATGAATATTTTTCCATTGAAATCTCACTTGTTTGTTTTCATTTCACAATGACTAAAGCCACAATTCTATTAGTTGACGACGAAGAAGCGGCAAGGTACGGCATGCGCCGCGGGTTGCAAAAAGAGAATTACGATATCCTCGAAGCCAGCAATACCAACGAAGCGCGACACATAGTTAAATCCCACAATCCGGATCTGATTCTGCTGGATGTCAATCTTCCCGGTGAAAGCGGGCTGGCATATTTGCAGGAGCTTTCGACTGAAGAAAATCATCCGCCGGTGATTATTATTACGGCTCACGGTTCGGATAGAACTGCACTCGAAGCCGGTCGCAAGGGAGCTTACGACTATCTTTCGAAGCCATTTGACGTCGAAGAACTCCGAGTTCGAGTGCGGAACGCCGTGGACGCGGCATCGCTACGCAGCGAAAATCGTAAACTGAAAAAGCAGCTTGTTGCGCGCGGCAACCTCGGCGAAATGCTGGGCGACACGGCTGGGATACGTCGCGTCTACGATCAAATCAGCAAAGTCGCAGAGACTGATATCACAGTCCTGATCCTTGGCGAAAGTGGAACGGGAAAAGAGCTGGTCGCCAGAGAAATCCATAAACGAAGCACGCACCGCAAAGGAGAATTCGTTGCGATGAACTGCGCCGCGGTGCCGTCAGAGCTGATTGAATCAGAGTTGTTTGGCCACGAGAAAGGCGCGTTCACCGGCGCGGCCGGCCGCAGAAAAGGGAAGTTCGAACAGGCTGACGGAGGAACGCTCTTTCTGGACGAGATCGGGGATATGAATCCGACGACACAGGCGAAAGTTCTTCGCGTTTTAGAAGAACGCGTAGTTGAACGCCTGGGAGCAAACGAAAGAGTGCCGGTTGATACTCGATTCATCAGCGCAACCCACAAAGATTTGCCAACCGAAATCGAAGCTGGACGATTCCGTCAGGACCTTTATTTCAGATTGAACGTCGTGACAATAAAACTGCCTGCATTGCGCGAACGCCGTGATGACATCCCGCGGCTGGCGCAATATTTCCTTGAGCAGTACGCCGCAAGCTACAACCTGCGATGCCAGGCGATAACACCGGAAGCAATGGCGGCTTTAATGATCTATCACTGGCCGGGAAATGTTCGCGAGTTGAAGAACGTAATTGAACGAAGTCTTGTGCTTGCCGACGGCGAATCTTTGCAGGTGTCCGATCTTCCTGGCGAGTTAAAACAGTCTTCGAAACATGCGGCATCGACGCCGGCCCCATCGTCTGGTAATTCGATTGCCGTCGATTTCAGTTATGACTTCAAGGAAGTAAAGCGCGATTTCGAGCGCCAATATATCGAGCGCTGCCTTTCCGAAAATGGCGGCAACGTAACGCGCACGGCCGATCTGCTGGGAATGCATCGTCAGAGCCTTCAGCACAAACTCCGTGAACTTGGCATAACAAAACGTTACACAGCGGACGACCTCGAATAGACGAAGCTTTTGGAGTGCGCCGCCCGGTCGGCGTACTCCAAAAGCTGCCGCAAGATAACCTCGACAGTTGCAATAGAAACCTTGCGCATACCTCCGTTGCAGTAATTTGGTTTCACGAACAGCCGATCCAGAAAAATCATAAAAACCCAAATAATAGAACAGCTTAGCCATTCGCCTCGTTCCAAGGCAAACAAGTGGATTTCTGGCCTCGCCTTTGCACAAACACAGATCACGAACGACAAAAGAAGTCGGTCAACGACATTAGAAAACGATGATCAAAGCTCTTTGATACCGCCATTGTTGCTCATCGTTTAACGGTAATTCTCGGAGAAAAGGGGCCGGATGGTCTTGCGTTTTGATTGGTCCCGGAGCGGACTCCGAGATATGCGGTTGCGGGTTAGGACGAAAGATATGGTTAAGTGAGAAGCAGAGGTCTCACTCTTGACCTTCGCCCCTTCGCTTCGACCCGCAACCGCGCGACTTCTATATAAGAAAGGTAGTATATGTCTGATGCCACTCTGGCCACTCCTCGGAAATGGAATATTCGAACGATAACACAAAGCCTTAAACCTTCAGCGAACACCAAAGACCTCTCTCCGGCGCAGCAAAAATACCGACAGATCGAATTTATGATCTTTGCGGCAATCGCATTTATCGGTAAAAGCGCTCTTCTGATTCGAATGCCTTACAGATCCGTGGCGAGCAACACGTTCTACACCTGTTTGCTGCTGCTGCTGTTTTATTGCTACTACAGATTTCGTAACAACCTGATTCCGCCGATAGCTCTTGTTCTGTTTTTGGCAGGCGCGGTATCGGTCGACGTATTTGGAAATTATTTCCACCTTTACGGCAAAGATGTCGGACCTAATATAGTCCTCTGGGGCGTACAGATCAGTCCGCAGCCTTTTGATCATTACTCGCACTTTGCCGGAGCAGGGCTATCGCTTCCCGCTACTATGTGGCTGCTGCGCAGTGGAACAAGAAAGCTGGGTCACAAACTACCATTGAACCTGATTGCATTTCTTTCAGTGACAATCACGTTCAGTTTCGCTGCATATTACGAAATCCTGGAACTATGGGATGAAAAATTCTTCGGCGGCAGGCGAATCTGGACTCTTCAGGATACATCTCTTGATCTTCAAAATGACTTGATCGGCATTGTGGTCGCGGCATTAATCTGCGCCGCCGTTTACAAAGCCACAGATCGTCGCGCGGCAGAGCTTCAACACAATCAGCCAACCGGGTAGACCATTCTCAAAAATTATCGACCTGATCTGAGGGGCCGCGCGCTCCGCGCGCTCCTCCATACCCACTAATCCCGGTCGGTCTTTTTGATGCTGACCGCATGGGGGCCATTGGGTTATTATCACGACACAATGTCGACAAAATCTGTGCCAGACGCAAAGACCAGGGCCAACAGCGAATATGCCCGAAGAATTGATCGGGTCATCGATTATCTGCGCGCGAATCTGGACCGCCAGGTGAAACTGGGGGAGCTGGCTAAAGTGGCCTGCTTTTCGGAATTTCATTTTCATCGGATTTTCAGCGCGGTTTCAGGCGAAACCCTGAATAATTTTACGAATCGGCTTCGACTCGAAAAGGCTGCTCGTCTTCTTCGTTATTCCGACCAGAGCCTTACCGAAATAGCCCTGGATTGCGGTTTTTCGTCGTCGGCCACTTTTTCACGCGCCTTCCGGTCGGGCTATGACACCAGCCCGCGTCAGTTTCGAAAAAACGGCGAGATCAAAAAAAGCAAGATTTGCAAAGAACTCTTTTCGGCACATGAATATATTCTTCCGATGAATGCAGAGGAAAAGCGCGTGGCGTTTCCGGTCAGATTGATCGATATTCCCGAAAGGCAGGTCGCTTATATCCGAGTCACGAATGCCTTCGAAATGGACCGGGTACTGGCCGCGCTCGAGACGATAATCGAATGGGCGAAATCTCAGGGCATTTTTTCGGAAGGAACCCTGTTCGGAATGTCGGTGGACGATCCACACGTGACCCCAAAGCGTCTCTATCGATACGAGGTCTGTTTTGCGTCATCTTTACCCTTTGACTGCATTGCGGGAATGTCGAAATTGAAGATGCCAGCGATGCGATACATCTCTACCAGGGTTTCCGGCGATATCCGTAAGGTTTCAACGGCGACGGACTACCTGATCAGAGGCTGGCTTATCAATAGTGATTACGAGCCCGAGCATGCGCCCGGACTTGAGGTTTTCCTGGACAAAGAAAACGCGATGGATTGGTCGCATTTTGAACTGGAGCTATGCGTACCGGTTCGGAAACTAACAGAGATGAGGAGCTAACATCAATTTATGAGAATGATTCCGGCTATGGCAACTCGAAAAATCTATTTTGTGATCCTGCTTATTTTTCTTTCGGTGGCGGCGTTTGCCCAAACGCCCGGGTCGAAAATACTGTATGTCGGCTCCGTCTCGATCAATCCATGCCAGGATGCAAAAGTTCTTGCCGACTGGTATTCGAAGTTTGGAATCGAGACTAAGGAATACCAGGGTGGATATTACGCCAAAATCGACACAGCGGCTGGCCCATTTTTCTTTGGTATCCATGCAAAAAAAGCTGACGCTCCGAAGCAATGCGCATCGAGTGTTTCCGTCGTATATCGCGTGGATAATTTCGAAAACGCCCTGGCGGCCTTGAAAGGTAAAGGACTCTTGCCCTATAAAACCGAAAAAGATCCGAACGAAGGCCAGTTTGCGTACTTTCACGATCCGGATGGCAATGAAGTTACTCTATGGGGTGGAGGAAAATTATGAGCTTGGTTAACGGTATCGGCGGGGTGTTTTTGTTCACCAACAATGTCAAGCGGTTAGTCGAGTGGTATCGCGATAGCCTGGGGATGGTCCCCGAGGGCACAGATACTGAATGCAAATCATTCTATACAACATTCGAATACAGGGATATTGAAAATCCGGAGATCAAGAGGACGATGGCTTGGGCAATCATGCCCGCGGACCAAGATATCGCGGATAAGCCCCGAACGGGTCGGTTTAACTACACCGTAAAAAGCATGGCTGATACGCTTTCTCATCTCCAGTCAAAGGGCGTGGCGATTGATAAGAGTGAAGACTACGAAGCATACGGGAAATTCGCATGGTTAACGGACCCGGATGGGAACAAGATCGAGCTTTGGGAACCGGTCCCAGAGTCGGTTTAGCGCTTCAAATCCAACAGGTTTTGCTCGTTACCGGCGCTCTGTGGAACCGGGATGATCATTTGGGTTCACATCTATCTCTGCATTTTAGATTCGAGGAAAGGTGCTGAAACCGACTGGATCCTGGTTCCAGTTCAAATTCGGAGAATATTCCACTTTCACTCCCGGTTTCTATTAAGTTCATGAAACCCGTTCGTGGTTTGATGCCCGATGATTTTGCGTGCGAGGATCTTACCATTGTGAGAGTAGCTTCGGGGTTTTCATCTCCATAACGTCTTATCGATGCCGGGTGTATCCCGGTATTGAAGTTTGATTGACTTGCGTCCGCTGTTGCCTCTATTCTTTCCGCGTCCAGTCTCGCGTTGTTGCCTATTGCTGGACCATCGATTAACAATCAAAGTTCTAATTGAATACGTGTGATGTATCCGGACAGCCGTAACGGCTCTTTCGACTGTCTGTTAGAGACGCAATTATCTATTGAAGTATCTGGAGAATTATTATGTCTACTGCCAGTGCGCCGGGTATGGACGCAACAAAAGCCGGAACCGAAAAGGGCGCCGACGCTGAAGGTTCCAATCAGCAGCAAAAAGGTTGGTTATATACTCCGCATCTGATCATCTTCATAACCTCAGCCTGTGTAATGGTTGTCGAGCTGGTAGCAGGACGATTGATAGCCAGACACCTGGGCAGTTCGCTTTACACCTGGACTTCCATCATCGCAGTGGTTCTTGCTGGGATGAGCATCGGTAACTTCCTCGGCGGTCGAATGGCAGATCGGTGGAAAGTTGAATCGTTTCTTGGCTGGCTTTTCTGGATTTCATCCGCGATGTGTCTGGTGGCGCTGGTCCTGAACAATGTAGTAGCTGAGCACACGCCGTTTGAGAAGTTTAGCTGGCCGGTCAGAACAGCAGTTTCCGTCCTAACGATTTTCATAATGCCTGCTTTGTCGCTGGGAACTATCTCGCCGGTGACTGCAAAGATGGCGCTGAGTCGATCGATGGCTGTCGGGCGCACCATCGGCAGCGTTTATGCGTGGGGCGCGGTGGGAAGTATTCTTGGCACGTTGGCAACGGGATTCTTTCTGATCGCATTGCTCGGCTCAAAAGCGATTATGTTGCTGGTCGCATTGGTTCTGGCGATTGTCGGGTTGAGTCTAGGCCCGAAACGCGTAGTTCACGGCGTTTGGACGCTCCTCTTGATCGCGTTAGTGATATTTTCGCGGTCGTCTAATCCAACCGCAGTTAAGTATCTTGCCAAGGCGGGTGTCAGGGAGGGCGACACGGCGCTGTTTACTGCTGAAAGCAATTATCAATATGTGAAGGTCTATGAGGATACGGTTGAAAACGACAAAGATGATACGGATGAGAGTAGTGACTCAGACAGCGACAGTACCGACAGCGATGACAAAAGCGCAGACGCAAGCGATGCGAACGCTGATTCGGCGTCGTCCGACGACTCTCAAAACGACAACCACGTCGTTCGGGTTCTTCAATTGGACTATCTGATTCACGGCTATGTTGATCCGAAAGATTCGTCTTACTTGAACTACGATTACGAAGATGTTTACAGCGAGGCGATCAGCCGATTTGCCAAAAACGATCAGCCGCAGCTTAAGACGTTTTTCATCGGCGGCGGCAGTTATACGTTCCCGCGTTACATTCAACAGCAGTATCCCGGTTCGACAATGGATGTCGCAGAAATCGATCCCATGGTTCTTGAAGCCAATTTCCAGGCGCTCGGTCTGCCGCGAAATACTCCCATCAAAACCTATTTGATGGATGCGCGCAACGCGGTGGATGATATGCCGGCCGACAGGAAATACGATTTTGTTTTTGGCGACGCGTTTAACGATTTGTCAGTGCCGTGGCACCTTCTTACGAAAGAGTTTGGTGAAAAGGTAAAGAGACATTTAAATCCGAATGGTGCTTATCTCGTCAATGTCATCGACATTTATGACAGCGGGCAGTTGGTCGGCGCATATTATTTGACGCTGAAGCAGCTTTTCAAAAATGTATACGTGTTCTGCACTAATACCGACGGCGTGTCGGATGATCGCGATACATTCGTAATCGCAGCGTCTGACGCTTCGATAGATGTATCTGACTGGGGGCCGAACCACGATGCCGATATTGCCGGATCGGTATTGACCGATGAAAATATCGCATCGTTGGTAACGAAAAGCCGAGGACGCATTCTCACGGACGATTACGCGCCGGTAGAGAATATGCTAGCCCCGGTCGTTAGACGTCGCCAATAAAACAATTAACTCGAGGTCTGAGAATGACCGGATACATAGCCTTCCTGCGCGGCATCAACGTTGGCGGCCACAAGATCGTCAAGATGGAAGACCTGAACGCCGTCTTCCTCTCGTGCGGGTTAAAAAAGGTCAAGACGTTTATTCAAAGCGGCAACGTAATCTTCGAAGCTTCAAGCACGAATTCGTCAACCCTGACTAAAAAAATCGAGAAAAGTCTGCAAAAGTCTTTGGGCTACGACGTTCCTGTCTTGTTGAGGACCATTTCCGAGCTTGCTGAATTAGTGAAGAGCGATCCCTTTAAAAAAATAAAGGTTGCGGCCGACGCTGGGAAATACGTCACGTTTTTGGCCGAAGAGCCTAAGAGCAAGCCATCGCTCCCGTTCTTTTCGCCGAAAAAAGATGTCGAAGTGTTTTATATGCGGGGCCTGGATATTTTCTGTTTAGCGTACAAGATCGACGGGAAATCCGGTTTTCCTAATGCAATTGTAGAGAAGCAATTCGGTGTATCGGCGACAACCAGGAACTGGAATACGATCAGCAAGATAGTTTTGCAAGCAGCAGAACGGGACTAATATGCTAAGCTTTGCTTGTGGAGTTTTGCGATGACTTCTAAAGTGCAAGCAACAATCGAAGACCTGTATAAGGTGCCTGAGAACGGCAAAGCCGAAATAATTGACGGAGAGCTTGTCTTAATGTCCCCAACAGGTTTCCTACCCAGTAGAGCAGCAGGCACGATTTATATGAGCTTGTTTCAGTACGAGAGAAATATCCCCGGTGGTTACGCTATCGCCGATAACACGGGCTTTATAGTTAACCTGCCGAATCGCAGATCCTTTAGTCCAGATGCGGCGTGGTATATAGGGAAACCGACTGGCATGAAATTTCTGGAAGGCGCGCCTGTCTTTGCGGTCGAAGTCAGAAGCGAAGACGATTACTGGCCACGCGTAGAACGAAAAATGGCCGAAAAGCTAAGAGATTATTTCGCGGCAGGAACGAAGTTCGTATGGGACGTCGATCTTCTCAGCGAGGACGTAGTCAGAGCCTATCACGCAAGCAATCCGGATGATCCTATAATTTTCCGGCGCGGTGAGATTGCTGACGCAGGCGATGTTGTTCCGGGATGGTCGATAGCCGTGGACGATCTGTTTTCCTAAAGCGTTGTTACTCGATACATCCCAGCGCGGTTTCAATTATTTCAGAGCATTTCCGATTACTCTACAAAATCTTCAGGTGATAAAAAATGGCAACTGCTTCAGCGCGTTCGTTTAGAACTTCAAGTCCAATCTCAGCAATTTTCTTAGGCGGATTATTAGCAGGCATCGGTGATTTGAGCTTTGCCTTTGTGTTTTATGGAATGCGCGGGGCCACTCGAATGCGTGTCATGCAATCCATAGCAAGTGGTCTTCTGGGCAGAGATCGAGCCATTGCCGGCGGGTGGAAGACTGCGCTGTTGGGTGTTGTTTTGCATTTCACAATAGCAACTGTCGCTGCAGCGGTTTATTTCGTTGCCAGCAGGTTATTCCTGACGGTGCGTCAGGCCGTTATTTGCGGAATGCTATACGGAATTGTCATATACGGTTTTATGAATGCTGTAGTGTTGCCTTTGGCGGGAATAGGTACACCATCGCAACCATCGGTGATTATTCCGGCCATATTCGGCCATATGTTGCTGGTCGGCCTGCCGATCGGCCTGGCGGTCAAACGATTCTCCAGATAATACGAGGACCTCGCTCGCATTGTGATAAAATAACAATAGGTGACCGCGAGAAGGAATATGGCTTCGCACCTCAAACATATTTATACGCCTCAGGAATATCTCGCGATGGAGCGCGCAGCTTCATATAAGAGCGAATTCTGTAATGGCGAGATCTTCGCGATGTCCGGCGCAAGTCTCGAGCATAACCTTATCGTAACGAATACCACGATTTCGCTCGGTAATCAGCTCGAAGGAAAAGACTGCGACGTTTTGGCAAACGACATGCGCGTGAAAACTGTGGACAGCTCGCTCTACACTTATCCAGACATCGTGGTCGTATGTGGTGAGCGCAGATTTGAAGACGCCTCGGTTGACACTCTGTTAAACCCGAAGCTTATAATTGAGGTGCTCTCGCCGTCAACAGCATCTTACGACAGGACGAAGAAATTCGCTTATTACCGTGGCATAGAGTCATTGCAGGAATATATTCTGATAGCACAAGATGAGTGTCGCGTTACTCAGTATGTAAGGCAGGGAACTGACACCTGGATATTTCACGAAGCAACAAGCCTTGACGAAAAGATTCATCTCGCATCAGTTCCGTGTGTTCTAGACCTCAGCAGAGTTTACCGAAGAATAGAATTCCCTCCGGATAAAGAAGAAGAATCGATCAATCACTAATCGCATCGCCTGCGACATTTTTTCCGGTTGATCCACAAACTGCAATCGCAAATGTAATCAGACATCCAATCATCACATACCACGTAAAGGCTATCGTCGGCACGTTAACTACTGGGATATGCAATGACAATCCGTGATTCAGAAATCCGATCACGCTATTCGCGGTTCCACTGATGATCAGAACTCCCAATATCCCGGCGACCATTGCGATGACATTCACTTTGTCGTTGCCTCGCGTTTTTGTCAGCAATCCGACCAGAAAGACTCCTAACAATGGTCCATACGTATACCCAAATATCGTCAGCGCCACCGGAATGATCGTAGTATTCGGATTCTTCAAAACCTGATAGGCGGCCACCGCAGCTACCAAAATCATGAGCACGGAAAACACAGCCGTAGAGACCCGCGCCGCTTTGACGTATTCATCGTCTGAGCTCGATGGACGAATATACGATCCGTAAAAGTCTCGAACGAAACTCGTCGCCAGCGCATTCAATGCAGAGCTATAACTGCCCATCGCCGTCGCAAAGATTGCGGCTATGATCAAGCCGCGCGCTACAACCGGCAATCGAGTGACTATGAAATACGCGAACACTTCATTATCGGCTTTTGGCAATCCTGGATCGACGTTCAATTTGTAAAAGGCGTAAAGCAGAATTCCAATAGTCACAAAGACCAATGAAATCGGCAACTCTGCAATACCCGATAGAATTAACGAACGACGGCTCTGTCGTATGTCCGGAGCGGTCAGCATTCTCTGAACCAAATCCTGATCTGTTCCGTGTGTGGCCATCACCAGAAACACATAACCAATCAGTGCGGTCCACAACGTATATTCTTTGCCGAATATCGATTTCAGCGCCTGACTGAAAGATGTGACTCCCTGCAATCCCCAGTCATAAGCTTTGAAATCTTTGAAACCTTCTGTTCCGGCCCTCAATCCTTCCCAGCCGTGCGGCATTAAATAAAGAATCGCGAGCAAGGCGAACACCGCGCCGCCAAACATCATGCTTGCTTGAATAACGTCGGTCCAAATGACTGCCTTGATTCCGCCGATAGCTGTATAGATAGTCGTAATCACAGCCATCAGGATGATGGCGATAATGTAATGGCGAAAACCCGGATTTGTTCCGCTCAGAAACTTGTATGCTATAACCAGAACGACTGAACCAATGTAAAGACGAATACCGCTGGCCAAAATCCTCGTGATCAGGAAAGCGAGACTGCCTGCGAAACGTGTCGCGCGGCCGAATCGCTTCTCAAGCAACTCATATACGCTATAAACATTGTATCGGTAATACGGCTTAATGAAGAGATATGCGACGATTACCCGCGCGATGATTGTGCCGAGAGCAACCTGAGCATACAGAATACTCCTTGTCCGATACCCTTCAGCCGGGACGCCAAGAAAAGTTGCCGCCGTTGTTTCGGCCGCCACGATTGAAGCAAGCACCGCCCACCACGGAATGCTGCGATTGGCTAACGCGAATTCGGCCAAACTCTCTCGCTGGCGAGACTTTCGAAGCCCGATCCACGCAATGACGACAAAATAAAGAACGATAATCGCCGAATCGGCTAACAATGACCACATGCGCAGTAGTTACCAGGAGCGAACGGAGTCTACAGATTTGCGAGAGGGATTTTAGGATGGACGTGGTTAAAGAACAAGCTGCGGCCGTAATTAGGCCGCGCAAAATATAAATCTTTCAAGGTTAAGAGAAACAGTCCATCCACTCTCTTATTTCATTAAGCTAAACCAGCTGTTTGTTGCATCTAAGCTTCGTGGTTATACAGCTTGCGCGGACTAAAGTCCACGCCACGATTTCTCGTTACGGCCGCTGTAAATAATGCTCTGCTTATGGCTTTGCCGTGTTGACCTGCAGGTCTTTTTTCATCTGCGGGATCATTGATCGTAACGCGGATGCAAGTTTGCCATCCGGCGCCAGCTTCAGATATGCCTCATAGGCCGCAATTGCTTTGGCATTGTCATCCTGTTTCTCGTACAGATCACCAATCAAGTAATAAAGCAGTGGCTCGGTATCCGCGTTCTGCTTTATTCCTATTTGAAGCTCCTTAATAGCGTCAGAGTTTCGGTTGACTTCTTTGTACGTCAGCCCGAGCCCCGTGTGACCTTCGGGGCTGAATCCTCGTGATAGCCTTATCGATTCCTGGTATTCCTTCGCTGCTGAGTCATAATCGCCTTGCTGCCTGTAGATGTTTGCCAGAACTGTGTGCGCTTCCGCGTAGCCCGGTTTTTGCTCTATCGCTTTTTTTGCGGCGTCTGCTGCATCTTCTGAGTTGGACTGGGCAAACAAACTCCTGGCGAGCCCAACGTACGCTTCGGGAAATGTGCCGTTTCGCTGGTCGATAGCCTCG
This sequence comes from Blastocatellia bacterium, assembly GCA_035652355.1. Classification (GTDB taxonomy): domain Bacteria; phylum Acidobacteriota; class Blastocatellia; order DASRDY01; family DASRDY01; genus DASRDY01. The sequence goes on along the minus strand of DASRDY010000187.1, from coordinate 3,361 downwards.
TGATATTCCTTTACGGCTTCTTCCTGGTTGTTGTTTTCGCGCGCGGCATCGCCTTTCTGTAAATGCAGAATGGCATCGTTCTCCAGTTTTGTCTGCGTGACGTGAAGATCGGCTGGTCGTGCTGATGAAACAATGATTTCCCGGTTCCAATCTTGGAGCCCAACGGTTCTTACCCTGACGTGATGCGTGCCAGTTGCTATAGTCGTCGAAAATGTGCGTTTCTCTCCGGCCTTGCCGTGGCTGACTCCGTCAATCCAGATGACAGATTCCGAGGAGGGCGCGATGATTTCGATTTTGCCTTTGGCCGATCCGGCATTTTTTTGCACAGCGGAAACGGTAAAACATAATCCCAAAATAACTGGAAGAACGATTGCCAAACGCCTCATAAATTCCTCCGATTAAACATAGCCCGCAAACGCAAAGAGGGCGTCGGTTACAACGCCCTCTTTTGTGTATCAGCTAAATCCTCACCACAAAAGCTTATACTTATCGTGGCCAGTCATCAACTGGTTTGTTTTTTGTCGTTAGCGCCAACGTTTGTCTTGTACGAACCGTCGTCATTGTACAATCGACGGTAATTAGCGGCATTGCGCAGCACGCCTTGAATGTAGAGCCTGGTTTCAGAGATGGGAATGCTCTCTATCCACTCCTCCATGGACGACATCGGCAGTTCGCGTTTCCACTGAATCAGCCGTCCCGGTCCAGCGTTGTATGCCGCGGCGACGTATTCAGGGCGACCGTAATTGCTGAAAAGCTCGGACAAATGCGCTACTCCCAGTTTGATGTTGATAACCGGATCATACAGATCGCCGACTGTGATCTCTGGCAATCCATACTTCCGCGCAACGGGGCGCGCGGTCGAATAGAGTAACTGCATCATCCCGCGCGCGTTCGCTCGCGACGTAGCTTTCGGATTGAAGATCGTTTCCTGTCGAATAATGCCTGCGACGAAATAAGGATCCATATTGTATTTCGCGGCTTCTTCCTTGATCGTCTTCCAGTCGCGCAGAGGGAAGAATACATCCCAGACTTCCTTTGGAATGTCTTCCTGATGGTAGTAGGGATAATCGGGATAAGCTCGCTTCAGCGCAGTGATGGCGAGGAACGGCTCGCCCCGCCTAACCAGAATGTCGGCGGCGACAAGATTGATCTTTGGGGAATTCGGCGACACTTTTCGCGCAAGCTCAATCTCATTCGTCGCCAAATCATAGAGACCGATATTCTTCAGATCGTTAGCTTTTCGCAATCTCGGCTCGGCCGCCGAAGTCATCGTTTCCTGAGGAGCAGGCGACAGCTGCAGATTGGCGATTGCTCGTGCCAGCGGAGAGTTCGCTATCGCCTCTGCCGGCTTCGCGCCGGGGTAAGATCGTTTAATATCTTCAAGGTGTTTCTGCGCCAGCACTCCGTAGTACGAATACTGGTACCGCGTCAGGATCGCCTGGTAGATAGCCATCGCAGTCTCGCGATTACCAGCTCGCTCTGCATCGAACGCTGACCAGAACGCTGCCTTAGATCTGTCATCGGATTGGGGATAATTCGCAACGTGCAATAGCAATTGGTCTGAAGCCAGTTTGTAATTGCGTCCCTGGTGTGTTTGCCAGGCCAAATAGAACGAGGCAACGTCAGCGCCCGGAGCGGTCGGATATTTCTGCAGCAATCGTGTGTAATAACTGCCGGCGCCGCTGCTCTTTTCGTAATACGCGCCGAGATTATAAAGCGCGACCGGCGCAAGCTCGCTGTTGGGATGCTGTTCCAGGAGCTGGTTTACCGTAGTGGTGAACGGACCGATCAGCCTCTGATGCCGATGACTCTCGCTCAAATAATAGAGTGCTTGCGCGTGCAGGTCGGGATCGTGATTGGTGACAGTCTGCAGGACCGACGTTGCAGTCGGGTAATTTGACGATGAGTAAAGACTGATTCCGTAATGGAGATTAAAGAGATCCTTATTCGAGATCTGATCAGCATACTGCGCCAGAGTCAATTCATACGCCTTGACCGCGACGCCATAGTAATGTCCGTCGTATAGCTTTTCCGCTCTGCCCAGCACTGCCTGGAATGGTTCGTTGAGATTTACACCCAGTTCCTTCAGTCTCGCTTCTGCGATGTCGCATTCATTTGTTGCTGGAATTTCGAAATAGATCCTCTTATACGCGGTTACTGCCGCGTCGCGGTTGCCCAGCGCTTCCTGCGCTTTTCCAGTGATCAGTATTGACGCCGGATCGCCGGAAGCCGCGGGCTCTGCGACGTATTTAATAGCACCTTTGGCATCGCCCTTTGCTAAGAGTTCTTCGGCAGCTTTGTTGCGCGCATCGGCGAAGAAGATAGATTCCGTATGTTCCTTAACCACTCTGTCGTAGATGCGATATGCCTCGTCGGTCTTGCCCATCTTCTCAAGCGACTGAGCCCAATAATACAGAGCGTAATCGCCGAGTCCCGTGTTTGTATAAATCTCCTGTCCCTGGAATGCGTCGATTGCAACCGTAAAATTGTTGCTGCGAAACGCCTCTACACCGCGCAGAAATCTTGCCAGCGCGGCTGCCTGTGTTCCTGAATTCTGCTTTTCGAATGCGGCAAGCCGCTCTACAGTCGGGTTGGCGTTGGTTTCGTCAACCAGGGCTTGCAGTTTAGTGAGCGCCGCCGCCTGTTGTTCGGGACTGGCGGGTCGTGACGCGCAGCTCACCTCGACGGAAAGCAAAAAGCCCATTACGAATGAGGCGATTAAAGAACTAACGAAAACTCGGTACAACGACAGGCGATTCATAGGTTCCTCAGCGGAAGACTGCTGGCTGGATCGGGCGCTTCCCAGAGCAGTTACGCAGTTATGCAATTTTGTTTTGCAGCCAGTTTGATGCGCGCGATGCCCAATTCGGTTGTTGCCTGACACAGCAGTCAATATTGTCCTCCGGATTTAAATCAGAAGCTTATTATTTTATTATAAGGACAGAATTCGTCTGGGTCTAATTCCTCTATCGGCAACTCACCGGAAAGAGCATCGATCTTACAGACTGATTCTGATTTCGCTTATTTTCCTGGCCGTCTGCGGATTACTTGGATGAATGCAATAATAGACTCAACCGAACTGAATTGCCACAGGTCACCGGTCAAATAGCAGGGCAACCGCATCATAAAGCTGGAGCCGGAAAGGGGTTTATGGCATAGTAAAGTAACGAGGCAGGCAAAGAATCTGATTCACGGAGCTGTTTACAATGCCATCAGAGAGCTCTCGAAGCCTGATTGATTGCTTTTCGGATTTGAAAGACCCTCGGATAGATCGTAGCAAACGCCACCCGCTGATAGCGATAATAGTTATCTCCATCTGCGCAGTGATCTGCGGATCGGAAGGATGGGAAGACATCGCAGA
>DASRDY010000186.1:0-3773 GCA_035652355.1 Blastocatellia bacterium | reverse complement strand
CGGCATTCGATCAAAGCACGCTGATAACCGCTCAAAAAACGGTGCAGCAGGAACTGCGTAACAACGGCTTGTACGACGCGCAGGTTGGTGCAGCGACGATCGAAGATCCCGTTACTCACCAGGTCACCGTTCGCTTTCTTGTTGAAGCTGGCCCACGCGCGCGCTATGAGAGGCCGATAATTCGGGGCGATACCAAACTTTCGGACGAAACGATTATCCGGGCAACCGGTTGGCGCATTCCGCTCATTCACCGCTGGCGCCAGGTGACGGCCGCTCTGACTGACAGGGGTTCTGAAGGGATTCGCAAGAAATACTCCAAACAAAACCGGCTTACCGCGTCGATCAATATGACATCGCTCGATTACAACGCTGAAACGGGCCGCGCAAAGGCTACGTTTGATATCGATGCGGGGCCAAAGATCGATGTTCGTGCCCTGGAAGCCAAGGTTTCGAAAGGAAAACTACGTCAATTTGTCCCGGTATATCAAGAAGGTTCGGTCGACAATGACCTTCTAACGGAAGGCGCCAAGAACCTGCACGATTACTTTCAGTCACGCGGTTATCCCGACGTCGACGTTACATTCAAGGCGGAGGCCATACAGAACGGTCACGAAGTTATCAACTATTACATAGCCACGGGTGAGCGTCGTAAGTTAGTAGCGGTCAATCTTACAGGGAATGACTACTTCCTCCCTGAAACTTTAAAAGAACGTATCTTTCTGCGCCCTGCCTCACTTATACTCCGCTACGGCAGGTACAGTGAGACGTTTCGGAACAAAGACGAGGAGTCCATTCGGGATCTGTATCAGGCAAATGGATTCAGAGATGTGAAGGTAACCTCTACGGTTGAATCAAATTACAAAGGCAAGCCAAGCGATATCGCCGTTACGTTTCATATTGCCGAAGGTAAGCAATGGACCGTATCGAGTATGCACATCGAAGGAGCCAATCAGTTGGACCTCGCCTCGCTGCGTCACGAGCTGACCTCAGCGGTCGGCCAGCCATATGCAGTGCTGAATATCGCCGCTGATCGCAGTCTGATTCTCAATCGCTATTATTCAGAGGGTTTCCCGACCGCGAGTTTCAGTTATGTCCAATCGCCTGGGCCCGATCCGAATACGATGGATCTCGTCTATCGGATTCATGAGGGTCCTCGCGAGTTTGTGCGCAAAGCCATTATTTCCGGGCTATATCAGACGAAACCGTACCTGGTTCAAAGCCGAATCACACTGAAAGATGGCGAGCCGCTCTCAATGACAAAGGTGAATGACATTGCGCGGGAACTTTCGGATCTGGGAATTTTTTCGAGTGTAAACACTGCTCTGCAGGATCCGAACGGGACGAATCGCTACAAATATGTGCTTTACGATCTTAACGAAGCGGCACGTTACACGTTCAATTTCGGCTTTGGATTAGAGGTGGGCCAATTCGGCGGAACCACTCAGAATCTTGCGCAGGCAGGGGGCGCCAAAGGCGTCTCACCGCTTGTGTCGGCCGATATCAGCCGGTTGAACATGTTCGGAATTGGACAGACACTTTCACTGCAGGCGCGTTATTCGACTCTTGAACAACGAGAATCGTTGAACTACATCATTCCGCGTTTTTTGAGGTCAATCAATAGGACATTAACGCTTTCCATTCTCTATGACACGACCCAGGATGTCCAAACGTTCGCGGTTCGGCGCGAAGAAGCTTCCGCTCAAATTTCTCAACGGCTGAACCGAGCCTCAACAATCTTGGGACGATTCGTTTATCGAAGAGACGCTCCGAATATCACTTTACCGGCCTTGAATACACCGGCATTTACAGGGGCCGTGAGAATTGGTGAACTGTCCATCAGTTACATTCAGGACCATCGAGATAATCCGGCAGATGCCCATCACGGTTTTTGGAACACACTCGATACCGGCATAGCGGGAAATTTCTTCGGGTCGCAGCGCACCTTTTACCGATTTCTCGCGCGCAACGCTACTTATACACCGATCGGAAGCAAGGTTGTTCTGGCGCGGCAGACGCAAATCGGAGGAATCATTCCATTCAGCATTCCGACCGGCTTGAATAAGTATGACGTGATTCCTTTACCAGAGCGTATGTTCGGGGGCGGCGGCGTGTCGATGCGCGGTTTCGGCGACAATCAGGCCGGGCCGCGCGATATCGGTACTGTGAGCGAAACTCCGACATCGGGACCGACACCCTATACACCCACTGGGTTCCCGATCGGTGGCGACGCTCTTTTCTTCAACACAGTAGAGCTGCGGTTTCCTTTAATATTTCCCAACCTAAGTGGTGTCGTGTTCCACGACATGGGCAACATCTATTCCACTTTCAGCGACATTTCGTTTGCTTATCACCAACCCAACACGTTGCCGCCCTATCAGAGTTTTAACTACGCCGTTCAGGCGCCAGGATTCGGTATTCGTTACAAAACCCCCTTAGGTCCCATAAGAGTTGACTTAGCGTATACCTTGAATCCATCCGGTTATCAAGGATTCAACAGAAACGAGAACATCCAAGATATCGTGAACTGTACTACCAGCCAGATTGGCAATCCGGCATTTCCAAATTGCGATGCAAGCCCCCAAAAGTTGGGTCACTTTCAATTTTTCTTTTCAATCGGGCAGGCGTTCTGATGTTACGGCGAGCGGCTGTTTTGTTATCGCTCGCTCCCTGTTTGCTTTACGCTGTTGTCATCGATCGCATTGCGATGATTGTTGGAGACTCAATTATCAAGGACAGCGATATAGAACGCGACATTCGGGTGACTAGCTTTTTGGACGGCCAACCGTTGGACCTAAGCCTCGCCAAGCGCAAACAGGCGCTTGGTCACCTGATCGATCAGGTTTTTATACGTCACGAGATACAGATTGGAAGCTATCCTATAGCCACGTTCCAGGACGCAGACGCGCAGTTGGATCGCCTAAAAAAACAGCGCTTCAAGACAAATGCCGCTTACGAGCAGGCACTCAAGACGTACGGATTAACCGAGTTGGAGTTGCGAACGCAGTTCCAATGGCAGCTTACAGTGCTTAAGTTTATCGACACTCGGTTTAAGCCCGCGGTTCTTGTTACGGATGACGAAATCGAGAAATACTATCGCCAGCATGCCTCCGCTCTGAAGCGCGAACATCCCGGCAAATCGCTCGACGATTTACGTGATGATATTCGCGACATTCTAACGGCTGAAGGGGTGAACCAGCAGTTCTTTGCGTGGCTGGATGAGCAGCGCAGTGACACCAAGATCCGATATTTGGAGGACAATCTGCGATGACCCGGCGGAAGAAGATTCTACTTGGTATTGCGGCGGGAATTCCTGCCTTGCTGCTGATTCTGGTCGTGACATCGATTCTTGTTATCCGCACGGCGTGGTTTCAGAATTTTGTCAAGGAAAAAATTATTGCGGCTGTTGAAGATTCCACCGGGGGCGTGGTTGAAATTGGATCTTTCCAGTTCGACTGGACGCATCTAACCGTACGCATCCGCAACTTTGTTCTTCACGGGACCGAAACAAAAGGGGCGGACCCGCTGGCGAGTGTCGGTTTAGTTGAATTACGATTGAAGTTATTTTCGGGGTTATACCACTTAGTAGATCTCCGGTATCTGGGAGTGGATCAGCCGCGAGTAGATCTGATCGTCTTTCCTGATGGAAAGACCAACATTCCGGAGCCGAAGATCAAAAAACAGCCGAGTCAGACTTCAGGACTTCAAACAGTCGTCGATTTGAAGATTGGGCAGTTTCAGATCAAAGATGGGCTGCTCGAATACTTACAACACAC
>DASRDY010000185.1:0-26615 GCA_035652355.1 Blastocatellia bacterium | reverse complement strand
GCAAAGATAGCGTCAGGTTCGACAAGCGCAGACCAGAAATTACTGAGCCCTTTGTTTGTGCCAAAGAAAAATATAGAACCGAGCGGCAACAAAATCAGAGGAGTCATTATAGAAATGAGTGCCGTTACGCTCAGAGGCCGAAAAACATCGATGCCGACTGTATGGCGAATAGATGCCGAGGAACTCATGTATTACTCCTGTCTTGCCCTCTGAACACTATTGCGCCAGGTCTGCTCGATTATTTTCTTATATGCCGCATCCCATCCGCCTAGATATTCTACTGTAAACGGCAATCTGATGTGCGCGAAACTTTTTTCGGCATCATTCAAGTGTTCATCCGTAACAGAGCGCAAATGAAAACGGACGAACGCCTGCTGTGCTTCGTCGCTCCATAAATATTGAACAAACGCATTAATTGCTTGTCGATAGTTTGACGAAACATTCCGCGCAACAATCACAACGGGATGCTCACTGGTGATGGTTGATTCGGGAACAACGATCTCGATTGGCTTGCCTGCTTCTTTCATCAAGAGAGCTTCCTGTTCATAGGTGATCAGTGCGTCTCCGAAGCCCGTTTCGAATTGGGTGCGAGCCTCGCGTGCGGAGCCCGGGGTGGAGATTACGTTTCGCCAAATCGATTTCAGCAGGTCGAGGCTGGATCTTTCACTATTACTGACTTGTTTCGATTGCTCAGCCTTTTTTAGCTCCGATCCATAAATTGCCAAGATAGACCACTGCGCGCCGCCGGAACTGATTGGATCAGGATGAATCAATTTGATTCCAGCCTTTGCCAAATCTGCGAAATCGTTTATGCGTTTCGGATTGCCCTGACGAACAACAATCAGGAACGGAGTTTCATTAATAATTCCTTTATGTGGCAAATTCCGCCAATCGGAATTCACTGCTCCGCCCTGGCGCAAACGTTCGGCATCTCTTTCACTGGAAAGAATGGCGATTTGCGCTCCAGCACCCTGGAGAATCTGGTTTGTTACAGTTTCCGATCCTGCGAATGAAGAGGTGAAATGCACCTCCTGGCCGTGTTCTGCTTTCCATTGTGCAGCGAAGCCAGGATAGATTGCCTTTTCCAAAACTTCTTTCATTATCGAAAAGCCATATAAAGTGATGTTTATGGCCCCCGGTGATGAGGACGAAGCCGGAAGGCAACCGCTGTTCGCCATGACACAGGCTAATAGAACTGAGATAAGAACAGAGATTTTGATTCGATGCTTTCTCATGATTGTGACGTTTCACCACAGAGGGCGCCGCAGTACACAAAGGTTCTATGGCTTCTCCTTCATGCTTTCTGTGTCCTCTGTGGTGAAATTCCCGTATCTCTGTTCCAATCTCGAATTATCCTGCTACGTTTGCCAGTGCTTCTCGGGCGAATTCCAGGACTTCGGTCAAATAATCGATTATTCGATCAAGGCTCTGCGACACTGTCTCTTTATCTGTTTCCACGACTATCTCCGGATTAATTGGCGGTTCGTAAGGGTCGGAGATGCCCGTAAAATTTTTGATCTCTCCGACCAGAGCTTTTCTGTAAAGACCTTTGACATCCCTGTCAGCCAAAGTACTGATTGAACATTTCGCGTACACCTCGACAAACGGAATGCCCTCTCCTTCGGCCGCTTCGCGGATCTCGTCCCTGATTTCTCTGTAAGGCGAAATGGCCGCGGTAATGGCTATGGCGCCATTCCTGGCCAGAAGCCGGGCAACATAGCCTATTCTGCGAATATTTGTGTCGCGATCCTCTTTTGAAAACCCGAGTCCCTTTGATAAGTTCGTTCGAACTTCATCACCATCGAGAATCTCGACTCGCAAACCACGCTCGCGCAGTTCAGGCGCCAGTGCTTCGGCAAGCGTCGATTTGCCCGCGCCAGATAATCCTGTAAACCAAATTATTAGACCTTCTTTATTGCTCATTTTTTCGTTTATCCCCTATTGATGTTGGACCGCCACTTCAAGCCGCAGTTGCATAAGCCTCTCGAAGAACAGCAGCCACTTCTGGCCGCGTAAACTCTACCGGTGGGATTTCACCACGCACGAGCATCTCTCGAACTTTTGTGCCGCTGAGAATAACTCGCTGGTCTGCCGTATGCGGACAGGTCTTCTCTGATGCCATTGCTCCACATGTATGGCAGAAGAACGCGTGATCAAAAAAGAGAGGTGTAATGCCTAACTTTTCCTTATCTATATCAGCAAAGATATGATGTGCGTCATAGGTTCCATAGTAATTGCCGACGCCGGCGTGATCTCGCCCAACTATGAAGTGGGTGCAGCCGTAGTTTTTGCGTATGATGGCGTGAAAAACGGCTTCACGCGGACCTGCGTAACGCATTGCGGCCGGGAATACAGAAAGGATCGTTCGGTCGCGCGGATAATATTTTTCAAGCAACACTTCATAACAGCGCATCCGAAGATGAGCAGGAACGTCATCCCCTTTCGTCGCGCCGACGAGAGGATGAACCAGCAGTCCATCGACGATTTCCAATGCACTTTTCTGGATATATTCGTGCGCCCTGTGAATGGGGTTTCGTGTTTGAAACGCGACGACCGTGCGCCAGCCTCGTTCTTGAAAAACACGCCGAACCTCGGATGGATCTTTTCGGTAGGATAGGAATTCTGAATGCTGAGGCCTGTTGATCAGAGTAATGGGCCCGCCCAGCAACCAGTCTCCTTGCGCAAACAATGCGCTGACACCCGGATGTTTTTCCTCTGTTGTCCGATATACGTTTCTGGCTTCGTCAGTTTTGTCGTACTTAAACTTCTCAATTATTGAAAGAATTGCCAGAAGTCGACCTGTTCGATCATATAATGCAACCTCTTCGTCCTGTTTCAGGCGCGAGGCTTCGTCGTCGCTGACTGCCAACGTGATGGGAATGCTCCAGGGTAGACCGGAAGCCAGGTGCACATGATCTACTACACTTCGATAGTCTGCAGACGTCATGAAACCATCGAGCGGCGACATTGCCCCGACCGCAATCATTTCCAGATCGGCGATTACACGATCATTGACAACGATCTTAGGCAGACGGAGCGCTCTTATTTGATATTCCGAGCGCTGATCAGAAGGTATTTCACGATTAACTAATTTTCCTCCGTGAGGAAGGATTGACGACATGACGAACAATCTCCTTTTTATTTTTATGAGTAATGAACAGTTGAAACCCTATAAAGTCAGCCGTGCAAACCGCATTCAGTCTTAGCAAAACCCGACCACCGGCCTGCACGCTCGTCTTCACCTTCCTGAACAGCGCGAGTGCAATGCGTACAGCCGATACTGGAGTATCCGGCATCGTGCAGAGGGTTATACGGAAGCTGATTCTTTAGAATGTATTTCCAGACATCGTTTTTGGTCCACCGCGCCAATGGATTGACCTTGATCAAATTCCAGCGCTGATCTCGTTCAACTATCGCGGCATTTTTACGCGAAATGCTTTGCTCACGCCTGATTCCGGTGATCCACGCGTCAAGCTCTTTAAGAGCTTCTTTTAAAGGATCAAGTTTCCGCAGTTTGCAACAAAGATCCGGATTTCTCTTCCACAATTCATCGCCATATTGTGTTGCCTGCGCTGACACCGAGAGAGAGGATTTATGCTCGATAACCTTCAATTGATATTTCTGTTCAACTCTCTCTCTTAACTCATAGGTCTCCGGAAAGAGCAGACCGGTATCTAAAAAGAAGACCTTGACGGTCGGCTTAATCCTGACCGCCATATCCAGCAGGACTATGCCTTCGGGTCCAAAGCCGGTTGCAATTGCAATCCGGTCATCGAATTCATTGAGAGCCCAGCGCAAAACGTCTTGTGGGGTCTTGGATTCAAATAGCTCCGCGACCCTAACCAGTTCTGAATCCGGTCGACCAGCTGAAACATGACTTTGTTGATATGTCTCTGCCTTTGCCAATGAAACCATGGAACACTTCCCCTGCTTTCTCCTAAACCAGCCGCAGAGAACATAATCATATTTAATTTGGTTGTCAATATAAAATATATAAAGTATTATATTAAATATTGAAAGCGGAATGTGGAAATTGTCCATGTTACGTAAAAATATTAGAAGTTTCAGAGGTCTACAGAAACGTAACTACGTTTTGAACCTATGGCCCTTTTGAAAAAGGCGCCTGAGAGACAATGTTCTGAAATATGTCTTCCGTCGTTTTAAACACCTCCACGCGCAGTTCCGATGCCGCCTGGCAAAGGGAATTACAGCCCCGAGGTTTCCGAACGTCTATGGCATTTGAAAAAATCTTTTGTTGTTCCTGCCATTGAGTCAGCCGCAGCTCAGGCCTGAAATTCACCCCATTAAATGCGAGGCTAAAACAAATGCTTAAACTGATAGTGTTCTCGTTCATCGCAGCAGTGACCTTCACGTCCTGCAACCAGCTCTTTGCGCAGACGAAAAAAGCTCCGGCGCCCAAATCCGATGAACAGGAATGGGATGACCTGCAGATATTCGTACCGGTCGAGAAACAGGTCGATCTGGTCCTTTATGGTACCTTGAGGTTTGGTCGCGATGTAACCCATTTTGTCGACGAGCGCGTCGGCGCTGGATTGCAGTTCAAGGTCGGCAAGCACTTCACCTTTACTCCCGGCTACCTTTATATAGGTATGCAGCCTGTAGCAGGCAAGTTCGCTCATGAAAACCGGCTTTGGCTGGACGCGAGAGGCTTCTTCACCTACAAAGGTTTTATTGTCCAGGACAGAAACATGATCGAGCGCCGTATCTTCACCGCGCAGCCCGACACCTGGCGTTATCGAAATCGTTTGAGAGTCGAACATTGGATATTGAAATCACATCCTAAATTCACTCTGCTCTCTTCCGATGAGGTGTTCTATGACACGGCGGTTAAGCGATGGGTCCGGAACAGGTTTCAGGTCGGTTTCGGAAATCAGTTCGGTAAACACGTGGTCGGCGAAATCTACTACATGAAACAGAACGATGCCGTCAGTCACCCCGGCTATCTGAACATTATCGGAACGACGGTCAGAGTTCGGCTTTGATCTTCACCGAGATGACGATGTTTTGAGGTTATCAAAGATCGTCTACAACAATATTTCGTCGGGATCCAGGTTCTGTTCCCAACACATAATTCCGCCGAGCTGGTTTGCTTTTACATAATTGGCTTTGTCCCTCAACGATTCGGGGATCATTATATGAAATAAATGTCTTCGTGTCGGCGTTCCACAAGTATGGAGGCTTGGCCGAATCGTCCCAGTATCGCTTGAATCCTTGTTTATCTATGTAATCGCGAGCCAGCTCGGCATAAGAATGGGTCTTCTCGAACTTTGCATATTGCTGATAAACGCCATTGTTGTTTGGATTGGCGCTTGTCCATCCGCGTCCGTAAAAGGCTACACCGACCACTAATTTAGTCGGACCTGAAAAAGAATAAAAGCTTTTATGGGAGCGGTTCCCAAGCCAGAAAAGATAGTGTAAAATCACCGGAAATTGCAGTGAAACCGCTAGAAATCTGGTGATTTATGCTATCACCGGCAGCATATCGACTCTAGATTGTTATTCCCGGCCGAGCTCCCATTCCGCCACCGTCCAGTTTCCTGTTGCCAGGCAGCTCAATGTCTTGATCTTCGTCTTGTAGGCGATCTCCGCCAGTACGCTTTCAGGAAATTCCGCCATGTCTCGATAGTGATTCAGAATCGCAGGCACAGCATATTTCAGGCTCGACATCTTGTGCTCTGGCGAGCGCGATACCGAATAACAGAGCCCCAGCAAAATATGCCATTGATTGCAATGCGCTATTTCACCATAAGCCGCTTCGTCGCGCTCCGCCTTCCAGTTGCCGCCGCCTGAGAGCTGCTCGAACCAGTTGCGCGTTCGACCTAACTTCTCATCGTCGCTTCCCTGCTGCCTTGGGTCCACGACGATGACTGTTCCGGAGGTATTATTCTTAGTATTTAATACATGCGCGGTAGAATTTACCGGACTGGTAGCGGTAAATTCTGGCTCCGTAACTGACTCCGTAGCCGCGTCGGTAAATGTATCAGTTATTGGGTCGGTTGCTGGGCTGGTAACCGGCCTGGTAGCCAGCCTGGTTACCGGGGCGGTAATTACTCGTTTGGTTTTTTCGTCGATCTGCAGACCGATCTTTCGTCGAGTCGCTATTATCTCTTTCGGAGAAAAAACCGCAAAAAATGGCCCGGCGGGATCGCCTGGGATGCTTCGCAGTTTTTTGATGCTCAGCTTTTCTTCCAGTCCCTGTAACGCAGTTCTCACCGTTCTGTCTGATCTGATGCCGGTCATCTTCATTAATTCCGGCGTCGAGAAATGGCGCTCAGAGATTCCTTTCGAAATCGTATGCCGGTACATCTGTGAGTAGACTCGTTGCTCAGATCCTGAATGCGTTGCATCGAGATAAGTAAAAGGCTCTCGGTAGGTGCTCGGTGCGGTTGCTGTGCCAGTTACCGGACTGGTGGTTGTGCTGGTAGCTGCATCGGTAACCGCCCTGGCTGCTGAGGCGGTAACGGTATCGGTTGCCGGTCTGGTTGCGCTGGCGGTTAGTGGGGTGGTTGCTGGTCCGGTTACCGGGGTGGTAATTGCCGGGCTTTCGAGCTTATCTTGCTGATTCTGTTGAGCAGGGAAGGGAATCAAAGGCCCTGCCTTTGGTTGACCGGTCGGGGCGTACAGCAGCGTCATTACGTCTTCGGCCGGCTGAACTTCGGTTGCCCAAGCGGGAAGGGAATCACGCTCCCGCCGCGGCTTGTTTGATTGCGTCATGGCTCAAGTCCTCTATTTGTTGTTCTTCCTGGGAAACTATTGAATCTACGACTGCCAGATAGTCTTCGGCGCCCTTGCTGTGAGGGTCGTATTCAAAGATGGTCTTGCCGTGAGACGATGCCTGGCGCAGCTTTGCGTCCGATCGCACGGCGGGCAGAACTTTGCCGGCGTAGGTTTCCTCGATGACCCGCAACACTTGATGAGTGATATTGGTCCGTTTATCGATAAAGGTTGGCAGAATGCCGCTGATCGATGCTCGTTCGGTGAACATTCGGGCGAGCTCGGCCACGCTGTCCAGAATGCCTTTGGCGCCCTGCAGCGCGAGGCGGTCCATATCGACCGGGATTATCAGCTCGTTAGAGTAGAGCAGGGCATTATTGTGCAGAACATTCAACGCCGGCGGGCAGTCCAGAATGACATAATCAAAGCCCGTAAGTGTCTGCAACCGAAGCTTTAACATCAACTCGCGTCCTGGCTGACCGGCGATGATGTTTTCGGCGACCGAGGTTCGCTTATCAGAGGCAATCAGAAACAGGTTTGGTCGGGCTTCGATTGAAACCTGATCGTAGGCGAGGTCTTCTACCAGCAGGTTGTAGAGAACCGGCTGTTGTTTGTTAATCTTGATGCCCAGCATATCGGCCGAGTTACCTTGTTGATCCAGGTCGACCAGCAGGACTTTTCGACCTTTCAGTGCGAGTCCGTGGGCAACGGTAACGGCGGTCGTGGACTTGCCGACGCCACCCTTGAAGTTCTGTATCTGTAATCTTCGCAATTTGTTAACTCCTGAATACGTATTGCGTTGTGGATTTGAGGCGAGCGGCATATTCGCGCGCTATTTGAACGTCGGACCCCGACCAGAGGTAATATCCGTTGATATCCTTCTGTGGCGCGGGGATCTTGCCCAGTTTCATCCATTTCTGTAAAGTTCGCTTGGATACACCAATAATGAGCGCAACTTCGCCAGATTTAAAATGTGTCATCGGATTCTACTTTTATCGGTGTGTTTATAAAACCGTTCGCCGGTTTGCCTGCCTGACCGGATAATAAGGCCGATTTCGGTCGGTGCCAAACAAATTGTTCGTGTTGTCCACTATAATTTGTTGAGCAATGATTTAAGGTATGTAAGCTTGCTTGTAAATTCAAAAATCGTGCTGGATGAAATGAAAATTGCTAGTTTAAGCAAGGCAAGCCGTCAGCAAACCTCCACGGATCTTATGTTTGTAAGAGGGTTAGGCAGCCTGGAATAGTCTTGTGAAACTACTGAATGGTGTTTCCGCTAATGAGGCTTTTGAAAAAGACAGAAAGTTGTTGAGGCGACAAAATTCACTCCTCGCCAAATTTACAGCGGATCAGGAATGCCAAAGGGCGCTTATTGGAACAGCATGCAATCGAGGGCTGAAAGGAACTGTTTCTAAACCTGTATAGAGAACAATACCTCTTGCGAAGCGCGTTCCTAACGCCTCGCCTAACAACCTGAGTCCTTTGAAATCACTACTGTCTATGCTGGCACTGGCTTTGACCTCAATTCCGACAACTTTTCCGTTAGGTGCTTCCAATATCAGGTCCACTTCTTCTCCAGACTGGGTGCGAAGATGAAATAACTTAGGCTGCTTGCGACTCCAGGCGGACTGTTTCAGCAATTCCACAGCGACGAAGTTTTCAAGCAGTGGGCCGGTGAGATTTGGATCGAGCGCCAAGCGCTCATGATCAATCCCCAACTCGTAGGACATCAGACCCGTATCGCATACCAGGAGTTTGGGGGACTTGACCAATCTCTTTCCGATGTTTGTGAACCACGGCGGCAGATTGTGAATAAGGAACGTGGCTTCAAGCAGCGTCAGATACCGCCGCAAGGTGGAGTGCGCAATGCCGGTAGCCCGCGAGACTTCTGCTAGGTTAACAGTAGCTGTGGCGCGCGCAGCAAGTAATCCAAGAAGGCGGGGAAGGGAAGTAAGTCCTTCGATATTAGCCAAATCTCGCACGTCTCGTTGGAGTATTGTAGTCACATATGAGCCGAACCAAGCTCGTCTTCTTTCTTCATTTTTCCGTTCTAGCAGCTCTGGATAACCGCCGGTAAGAATGCGCGTAAAGATCTCGTCACGGCTTAGGGAACTCGAAAAGACAGGTAGTTTTTCTCCGAAAGAGGCATCGATAAAACCTTCCCGTACGCCTTCAATCTCGCCCTGCGAGAAAGGCCAAAGGGTGAGAATTTCCATCCTGCCGGCAAGGGATTCTGCGAGGCGCGGTAGCAGTAAAATATCGGCAGAACCCGTTAACAGGAAGCGGCCTGTACGGCGTTGGCGATCGACATCAGCTTTAATGGCAAGAAAGAGTTCTGGTGCCCGCTGGACCTCATCGATAACGATGTTTCCGTCCAGACCCTCAAGAAAGCCTGCCGGGTCGGATTGAGCCGCTGTGAGCACGGCTGCATCATCCAATGTCAAATAACGTGCAGGGTGATCCTTGGCGATTAGCTCCTTGACTAAAGTGCTTTTGCCTGTTTGACGAGCGCCGTTAAGCAGAACAACCGGGCTATCTGAAAGGGCTTGTAGGATCTGGGGTTGTATGTTGCGATTGATCATGATTGGTATGGTAGACAGTACATGGTTGAAAATCAACCGTTCAATGGCGAATTTTCAGCCATTGACATCGTGCTTGGCGAAGTCCGGCGTGAGCTCTGTCGCTTGATATTTACCTGAAAAACTACGAACCACTCGGAATAAAAGCTGCCAAAATGCCAACCAAAATTCGTATCCTGTGTCTAGATCGATGACGTTATGCGAAGGGTGCAATTGCCGGCCTCGTCAGTCGAAGATCAACTGATCAGGCGCACATAAGCCCATGACGGCGAGTCTTTCTGTAAGCAGGCGCTCAGTTACTGCCGCGACCCCCACGGCGCAGAGGACCTTTCGCTGAAGTATGGTTAAAAGCCCATAGGACAATTTGCAGTTTCTGGGGAGAATCGAGTTTCTATACGTGGTTGCGGCAGATTACGATTGACTCTTTCCTGAATCGCCAACGAGGGATGTCGGTGACAGTTGGCAGCGAAACAAAAAGTTCAGGATGGAAGAATTGGTAGTTGCGGATGAACTGTCCAGCGCGCAGTCGGCTCGATCAGTCGGCATCGAAGATCAGGTTCACAACAAGATCCTGATTGATAAAATAGTGCAGGCGCTCGCGGAATTGACTCCTCAGTTAATTAGGTCAGAGCAACGATCCCAAGCGCTAAAATTCCTGGAAGACATCTTAGTTGCATATATTTAAGGCGGGCGTAATCAGGACTGCTTTACCGCAGACCGCAGCGGACGATCTCTATCCTCCAAACCGGAATGATCTCTTACAAAAAGGAGACTTATGGGAAACTTAATGCAGGATTTGCGATATGCCTTTCGTACTCTAATCAAGAAACCCGGTTTTACTGTTGTTGCCGTGATCGCGCTGGCATTAGGTATAGGCGCCAACACGGCGATATTCAGTATTGTAAACACCGTTCTGCTGCGACCATTACCATTCGATAATCCGGATAAACTGGTTTGGGTCTGGGATGATCAACCGAATGTTGGGCTGAGCGTCACCTCACTGCCTGATTATCTGGATTGGAGAGATCAGAGCCAGTCCTTTGAACAGATGGCAACATTCCTCAGTCAGAACTTTACTCTGACCAGCGGTGAAACCCCTGAGAAAATAACAGGCGGACTCGCAACCGCCAACCTGTTTCCCATGTTGCGCGTTAAACCGGCATTGGGGCGTTTATTCGCTGACGACGAGAATTTTCGCGGTAAGAACCGCGTAGTGGTGTTGACTGACGGCGCCTGGAAGCGTCGTTTCGGCTCTGATCCCAATATTATCGGTAAATCGATTGTGTTGAACGGAAATAGTTTTACTATCATCGGTGTATTGCCGGTCGATTTTCAATTCGAGGCCAAGGACGAATTCTGGGCACCGCTGCCTCTTGATACCAATCGCGCTACTGACCGGGGGCCTCATTACCTGCCGGTACTGGCTCGGCTGAAACCGGGCGTGTCGTTACAACAGGCACAGTTCGATATGGATGTGGTCGCAGCGCGCATTCAAAAGGAATATCCGGACAAAAACGTCGGGCACAATGCAAAGCTGCAGCCGCTTTATGATTACGTAGTTGGTGATATTCGTCCGGCCTTGCTTGTGCTGATGGGTGCTGTTGGATTTGTTCTCCTGATAGCCTGTGCCAATGTTGCTAATCTGTTGCTTGCGCGAGCCACTGTCAGGCAAAGAGAGATTGCTGTTCGAAGGGCTCTGGGTGCGAGTCGCGGTCGGTTAATACAACAGCTTTTAACTGAGAGTTTGTTGCTGGCAGTCTTCGGTGGTGCGTTAGGCATGCTCCTGGCTGATCTCGGCATCAAGTTATTGATAGCTTTGAAACCTGCAAGCATTCCGCGACTGAAAAGCATTGGCATCGATGGCTGGGTGCTTGGCTTCACGCTTGCCATTTCACTGGCAACAGGAATCATATTCGGAATAGTGCCTGCACTACAGAGTTCCAAATCTGACCTGAATGAATCCTTAAAAGAAGGCGGTAGATCAGGCACTGCAGCAGGTCGCAATCGGCTTAGAAGTGTGTTGGCTGTGTTCGAGATTGCCATGGCGTTAGTCCTGCTTATCGGTTCTGGTTTAATGATCAAGAGCTTCTTGCGGTTGCAGCAGGTGAATCCGGGATTCAATGCGCAGAATGTTCTGACATTCCAAATCTCTCTTCCTCAGGCGCGTTATAAAGATAATGATCAGGTGATTAGCTTTTATCAGCAGCTACTGTCCCGCCTGCACTCACTACCCGGTGTTCAGAATGTTGGGGCTGTTACTGATCTGCCATTCAGCGGATCGTCTACCAGTGATTATTTTCGCGTCGAAGGCCAATCTGCTCCTCCGCATGGCGAAGGACCCGGCTCTGGATACCGCGTCGTAAGCCCTGATTACTTTAAAACAATGGGTGTTCCTTTGATCAGAGGGCGCGAATTCAATGATCGCGACGCAAAAGGTTCCCCAGGCGTGGTTCTAATCAACGAAACAATGGCGCATCGGTATTGGCCGAGCAAAGATCCAATCGGTGATCGGATTTTCTTTCAGGGTCAAACAGGGGATTACCTTTCTATCGTTGGCATCGTAGGCGATATCAGGCATGTGGGTTTGGATACAACACCGGACGCTGAAGCTTATGTGCCGTACACCAATAATTTATTACTGGATGTCCCGATTAGCTCAATGACAATAGTATTGAGAACAACGAGTGATACCGCGGCAACGACCTCCGCCGTGCGCAGCGAAGTAGCCTCACTCGACCGGTCATTACCTGTTTATAACATCAACACGATGGATTCATTGATAAGTGAATCAATGTCACCGTGGCGATTTAATGCAACAATTCTCGGTATTTTTGCTGTTGTTGCGTTGGTTCTAGCCATAGTCGGAATTTACGGCGTGATGGCCTATTCCGTAACACAACGCACACACGAAATCGGCATTCGCATGGCGTTAGGTGCACAGCAGCGCGACGTATTGAAGCTAGTTGTCGGGCAGGGTTTCATTTTATCTATGATTGGGGTTGCTGTGGGATTGGTGTTCGCCTTCGGACTGACTCGTGTAATAACCAGTCTTCTTTATGGCGTCAGCGCGACTGATCCATGGACATTCGCGGCGATTTCATCGCTGCTAATTCTAATCGCTTTGCTTGCCAGTTACATTCCTGCGCGCCGAGCGTCGAAGGTCGATCCGATGATCGCTTTGCGATACGAATAAATAGCCCCTGTTTTCTTGATGGAGGCGCAATGGAGTCCTCTACGCGAGTGCATGAATGATCACACCGAAGAGTTCCAGGACTGATCCGTACTACTGCCGCCTAACCGCACCTGGAGCGGAGACTGCAAAGTCTATTTCTCAACTTGCGCCTAATGCCGCTCGCGACTCCACCGATTTGATGGGACTAGGCAGGCAGAAGAGAACTGTAGTTTCCTTTGCAAGGGAATCTCCAGACCCGCGGCCTTTGACTCGAAGTTCAGGGGGAATCGCGTGCCTGTCGGAGCGGAGAAAATCGCTCGACATTTGCCGGGTTGATGCAGGTGCTATTAAGTGTCGCTCACAACTGATCTGGAAGCTGGCCGCCAGCTTTGTTTCTTCGGGATCCTCAATGACTTTCCGATTCAAGTGAGAATTACAACGATTCATTACCCTGCTGACACAGCATGAGTGAAGACGATCCAACATGGTAACGAGCATCGTCCAGGACATCCCTGATCTTTGCTGTTAAATCCGTAGGTGAAAACGGCTTTTGCAGCAACTGTATTCGGTCTCCGATCAGCTCATCGCGAACAATTGAATCGCTTGTGTAGCCTGACATAAACAGGATCCTGGCGCTTGATCCCAGTTCGTACAGTCGCTCAACCAATCTTCGCCCACCCATTTGCGGCATAACGATATCAGTCAGCACCAATTTAATGATGTCACGGTTAAGCTGGAATTGCTCGATTGCTTCCGTTCCATTGGTAGCCGTCAGCACTTTGTAGCCAGCCTGTCGCAGAGTGGTCTGTATAAGCCTGAGCAGGAGATCTTCATCTTCGACCACCAGAATAGTCTCTCCTGCGGTTTCTCTGTCAAGACCATTGAATCGAACTGCATCTGTTTCCGCGGCCGCTTCGGTTCTCGGCAGATATACACAGAAACTAGTTCCTTTTCCTGGTGCGCTCTCAACAGAAATATATCCGCCGCTCTGCTGAACGATGCCGTAAACGGTAGCCAGTCCAAGACCTGTACCCTTGCCTGTCTCTTTGGTAGTAAAGAATGGCTCGAAAATGTGCGACTTTGTTTCTTCGTCCATCCCACAGCCGGAATCTTGTACTGTTAAGGTTACGTAGTTACCGGCGGGGATGCCGTTCAGCCTGGTATTGTTTTCGGGCACATCGAGGTTAAGGGTTTCGATGGTTATCTTACCTCCGTCAGGCATAGCGTCGCGGGCATTAACGGCCAGATTGAGTATGACCTGCTCGACTTGTCCTGGATCAGCATTAACTTGACCTATTCTGTGATCAAGCAGTGAGATTATTTCTATGTCTTCTCCGATCAGCCTGCGCAGCATCTTGTGCATATTAAGCACGGTACTGTTCAGATTAATAACTTTCGGCTGCAGGATCTGTTTGCGGCTGAATGCCAACAGCTGGCGGGTAAGTCCGGCTGCCCGCTGTCCGGCCTTTTTGATCTCGGATAAATTTCCAAATCTCGCATCATCGGAGGCTGTATCCGCTAGCAACAATTCACTGTAGCCGATGATCGCGGTTAGCAGATTATTAAAATCGTGCGCGACCCCTCCGGCCAATCTTCCGATCGGTTCAAGTCTTTGCGACTGTCGCAATTGCTCCTGGCTTTGTTTCAATTGCTCGTCAGCCTGTTTTCTCCAGGTTACGTCGCGCGATATAAGAAAGACTGAATCGGCGCTCATCGGCGAGAGCACCCCTTCAAACCAGGCCGCAGTTCCATTGAGGTTAAGCCGGTACTCAACATTAAGCGGTTTTCCTGTTTCAAGCACGGTTTTGATATATCCGAGAAACAGATCTGCTAGTTGTAAAGGGAACACTTCGTGCAAGGTTCGGCCAATTAGTTCATCTGGTAGTCTAAACAACGGCCCTGGATTGGTAGGTGCGATTTTAACGTATTGTCCCCGATGATCGAACACGACGACGACATCGGTCATTGCCCCGAACAGGGCCCGCAACTCAGATTCTGAATCGATTAGGGCTTGCTCCGCTCGTTTCAGTTCAGTTATGTCATTGGCCAGAACCAGCTCGGCGTTTTTACCTTGAAATATCAATGTATGGGAGGTTATTTCCACGTCGATTATAGTGCCATCTTTTTTCTTGTGGCGGAATCTCATAGTCCGGCCAAGTCCCTCGGTGATGTGCTCGACCTCGTTCAGGAGGATGGCGATGTCCTCTGCGGGACGGATCTCTTTGATTGTCATCGAGCTGAATTCTTCAAGAGAGTAGCCATAGTTTCGCACAGCGGCTTCGTTGACCGCGAGAAATTGAAGTGTATCACGGTCATAGACCCACATCGGGAGGGGATTACTGTGAAACAGCAGGCGATAATGTTTCTCCGAGGCTGCCAGTGCCTGCTGGCTATGTTGCCGCTCAGCGATTTCCCGCTGAAGCTCGGCTGTTTTTGCTTTAACTCTTCGTCGTAAGGTTTCACTCCAGGCAAGTGGGGCCGCCACCACTAATAGCAGAACTCCAACCGGTATGAGAATCTGTCGACCTGACAGCAAAGGAGCATGCTTAAGAACTATGAGATCGCCCGGATGAGGAACTTCAATAAAGGGTACGGGAGTGCTCTCTTCGCTGCCCTTGTATCGTTCAGTGGTGCCTATAACCTTAACCTGCGCGCCAGGTTGAAGCAGGGAAGAGTCGCTCGGCGTCCAAACTTTTCCGACCACTGAAATATTGATTGAACCTGTTTCATCCTCTATAAAGACATAGTGTTGCTGAGGATCAGTGGGATCGAACGAGACCGAGCGAACAGTTCCCGTGACCTCTACCAGGCAAGCAAGGCACTGCGCCGAGTTGACCAGGCTGATTTCAGATTTGATCGGTTTTATGGTTCCGCGGCCAAGTCGGACAAATTCCGGTGACAGCAACTCAGGCATTCCATGCACGTGCCCAACTGTGCCTTTAACTTCGACCAGGTCGCCTTCAGCAATTCCGGGAAGATCGTCTTTGCCGTAGGCTATTACCGCTCCTGACTGGTCTTGCACATACGCAAAATATGATAAGTGAGGCGACGAACGTCGCACCTGCAGAGAGGTAATAATACCGCGTACGACGACCTGCTCACCTGAATGATCCGGCTCAAAGTTGCGATCTTTATCCTCGACCGCTTGTGCTATCGAGGTAGTTTGTCCAAAAACTGAAAAGTCTGTTGAGCAGATAATTAAACAGGCGGCCCAGACAATGAAACTGAGCTTCCAAATCCTACATGTGATCATCTGGGAAACCTCTCCTCCGAAGTGGCGGGCCCTCGGTATCGGTGTAGCGCAGAACGAAACTCAACAACTGTCGGTAAAGCGGGGGCGAGTAACACATTAACGAGTAATCAGACAGTAGTTAGAATTGTTCTAAATAGGTATATCGGATCAATTGTTACAGAACGTTAGGATTAACCTTTATCTGTGGAGCAGGAACAGAGCACGTTTCATTGTTTCCTTGACCTGCCGGGGCTCCGGAGTGATTTGAGTTTTAGAGCTCAGCAGGAATAAACAATAAACCAAGGCGTTAATTGACACATTTGAATCTGGTATCGGCGTGGCGCTCAGGCCCAAAGTCTTTTCCTGTATTGTCGCAATCTGGATGTGGGGAATTATCATAAATCTATTGCTGATACCAGGTTACTTCGATATTGCCTTGCGAGATTTCGGACCCTCTCCGGGTGCTCTTTCTCTGGGGCGGCTCAATCTTGAATTCGACCACAGCCGATCGCGTACTTAGTCACGTCAGGACCATCCGATAACATAACATAAACTGCGTCTGATAACGTTCATTCCTGCTCGCACTCCCCGTAGAATTCTCATCTTCTTAGAATCCTGAACGAACAATTGGCCACTGCTTCATATTATGCGCTCAAGACCACGAGATCCGCCGAGAGTTTCATATTATATATATCGTGGAGTCTGAGAAAACCGTCCTGGGGCTGGCCCGTTTCGTCTATCAGCGACTAGAAAGGTCCGCCCCCTTCAGGGTCCGGAGAATCTTATCAATGCTTTCCGTGGGCGACGCTTCGCTTTGCCCACGGCTATTAACTTTTTGCCCTTCGGGCAAATCAAATGTCCAAACTTCAGGGCGCAATCAGGGACGCTTGCGCTACATAAGATGTTTATATTCGTCAGGACCGGCAAGGTTGTCTATTGCAAATCCCATCTCCGCGAATGCCTTGCGGATGCCTTTCTGTCTCATCGCGGTTACCAGCTTTCGGAATGGATCGACCTGGAAGAATTGTTTCGCTTCCGCTTCGTCGAATGCTTTCTCTTTGGCTATACTGTCTTTACCACTCCAGACCGCGTAATGTCCCGGCTTAAATGACGTTAACTGACCATCCAGGAGCATTCTTTGAATCACTTTTCGTATGCTGGCAGGTTTTCTGTCGATGGCATCAGCAATTTCGCTGGGTGTCATATCGTCATTTTTCTCTCTCAACACCTTTATGATCTCTTTGCGGGTATCGCTGATCAACACTTTGTCCGCGTCGCCAATCAGTTCCCAGGCCAGGGTATCTGAATAGAACCTCAGCGCCAGCTTCTTCTCTTCGATGTCTCTGCCCGATATGTGAAGCTCTGAATAGGTCTGGTAACGAGATCGTTTCAACACCAGCATTGCATCTGCAATCGATGATATTTCGACCGGCCCCGAGCTCGATTTGATTGAATCATCTCCATCCGCTCTGCGAGTGTGATGAATTATCAAAAGGCAGATCTCGAATTTCAGCGCGATTTCCGCCAGCTTCATAAGAGTTTCGTGTTCACCGCCATTTTTGCGCGACTTGATTTTTCTGAAGTTGTCGATGATTACCAGCCGGTGCTGGGGGCGATACTCGAGAAAATATTCCAGGGCTTCTGCGCCACCTTCATCGATAGCAGGCCAGTTTGTGACAAACCTGAGCTCCTCTGGAATTGGCTTATCTCCGAGCAGCTGCTTTGCTCTTAACTGCAGGCGACGGCGTGTATCATCAAAGGCCATATAGAGGACAGAGTTCTGTTCGACGGGGATGTGCTCCAGAGCTTTGCCTCCTGACGCTACGGCCAGGGCAAGTTGCATGGCGAATCGTCTTTTGCCGGCGGACTGCCTGCCGGCAAGGACGACGCAGCCCTCGGGAATGATATCTTCAACGGTCCATTTCAATGGAGTAAATTTCTGTTCCATCAGGGAAGGAAGGTCGAAGAACTGAATTTTATCCAGCGGTGAAGGTGGGATTTGTAGATCCATAATTTGATCTAGCGCAATATTTCCAGATTGCGCACCTCGCGAAATTTACAGTTTGTTTCGAAGCCTGGTCGCACATAAACGGCGTAATCTGGAAAGATTGCGCCGCGTCGGAGCAAGTTTCGCAGCGGTCGCGGCATGACCGCAGTGATGAGAATCTTCAATTCTGAGTATAATTGTGAATTTCAGGGAAGTCAACAGCAAAATGCACCGTGTCGGTGTAGACAGATTCTCCGTTGCGCTTTTTGACGAAAAAAGTCGCTGACACACTAGTGTCACGAACAGTATTCGCAGGAAACAGAGAAGTTACGACGTCGTGACAAGCGTGACACCAGTTGTATTAAGAGACCGGAAACCCGTTTGATAATCAGAGTACATCAGGGAGAAGTAGGGTCGGCAAGTTCCAACGGCACGGGTAAATTCATGAGAAAATAGCCCAAGGCAAGGTCCGCGTTTTTCGCATGTAACCCGTCATCTGTAAATCCACACTTATAGCAGGTTTCGAAAGTGGACGGTCAAAGATAAGGCCCTGCCACAGACCCGAGGATTTATCAGCTCGCTGACGCTCGCGATAGTGCTACATTGTTCCGCCCCTCTTCGATGGCTAGAAGAAGCAACCATCTATACTGATTCAAAAGTGGTCATAGCCGTCGCTTTCGACCGCCAAATGAATAAACAGTTGACGCTTGAAATCGTTTGCGCAGTTACCGCTTTTCAATCAATCCGATCAATCAACCAACCAATGTCTCACAAACAGTTAACAGTGACTTCTCGTTGCGTGAATGATTTGTATTTTGTTTCCCGGCGTTAATTACATTGTGGCCTCAATCCGAGTGGATACACCACGGTCTGGATCGTCGCGGAGAGGTGCGTTCACAAAATACATCTCCATCTCTCCTTTTCCTTTTGCAGAAATTCTTCCCCTGGGCTCGCAAATGAACATATCCTTTACCAATTCGTATGTTGTGCTCGAAATATTAATTCTCCCGGCGGAACCTGAAGATTCGAACCTGCTTGCGATGTTTACAGTGTCTCCCCAAATATCATAAGCGAATTTTTCACGTCCGATGACGCCTGCTACCACTGGTCCGGTATGTATTCCAATTCTGAGCTGCCAGCAGGGCCGGTTTGATGCCTGTCTGGTCTCCATCATCTTGACCATATAATCCTGAATTTCAAGAGCGGCCAGGACGCAGTCTACTGCGTGCGTCCGACTTGATTCAGGTAGTCCTCCCGCGGCCATATAGGAATCGCCTATGGTTTTTATCTTTTCCAGTTTGTGCTTTCTGATGATTGAATCGAAATAGCTGAAACAACTGTCCAACTCCTCGATCAATTCCTCCGGTAGCATGGATTCCGCTATGCGCGTAAATCCGACCATATCGGTAAATAACACGGTCGCACTATCATAATATAGAGGACGAACACGATCGGTCCGCTTAAGCTCCTGTGCGACTTTGTCCGGCAAAATATTTAGCAATAGCCTGTCGGACTTATTGCGCTCCTGATTTAGATTCTTTGCCAGAACCATAATTAAGATTCCCGTAAAGATCTGAACAAACGCGAAATTTGTCGACGCATCAACGAGTCGGTCTGCTGGACTTGCAAATCGCGTCACCCAATCCGGGCGAAACCACTCCACAATGAAAAGCGAGGCTGAGGCCGAGACATAAAGGCAGATGGCAACAACTGTCGAACTCGCTCTGTTTGAGAGAATGATCGCTATTGAAAGGGCCGGAATGAAATAATAGTGAGCCCCACCCTCAGAACCAGCATTGCCTAATGCATTGGCAAATAGAAAAACCAGGATCGTAATCGAAAACGGCCAGTAAAGCTCTCGGTAATAGTGACGAAAGCGCGATAAATAATAAAACGACAGGAAAAGAAATCCGGCAGTGAGCTGAAGAATCAGGACAAACCTATGATCATCAGTTTTATGCAACCCGAAGACACCTGCGATGTTTGCCACCGCGTTGAGCAGCGTAATTGTATTAAAGAGCCGGTGTTCCAGAGCCAGCAGGCGACTGTCGCCAAACAGGGTGCGTATTAGTTTGTCAATTGTGGTTGTCATCAAACCTAAATCCCGGCACACCGATAATTAATTCCTTGGTGCAGTTCGGCATTACAGGGATGGAATAGTTTAGAGATGTCATGGGATAAAGATTACGATGGCGAAATGTCACTGCTTCGGACTTCTCTTCAAATGTCGAGCTCTCATCGCCAGCAAATGAGATCAGCTTGTATGGGAGGTGGTCGTGAGCGCGCACAAGCGAAAACGGATTGTAATTCTGGGTGGCGGCTTCGGGGGCGTATATACCGCTAAATATCTCGAGAAGTATCTTGGCCGAAATGATGATTATGAAATCACTTTAATCAGCAAGGAAAACTATTTTGTTTTTCAGCCAATGCTACCCGAGGTCATCTCCGGAAGCGTTGGGTTGACAGATATAGTCAGCCCAATCAGAAGGCTGCTTCCTAAAACCGACATTCAGGTTCGCGAGGTCGAGTCCATAGACCTCAGCAATAAAACGATTACTACCAGTCCGGGCTTTAGACCGCATTCCCATATTATCCCATTCGATCATCTTGTAGTTGCGCTGGGAAATGTTACAGATTTCCGCGGATTGCGCGGGCTACCTGAGCATGCGATTCCATTTAAGAATCTGGCGGACGCTCTTTACCTGCGAAATCACGTTATTCGGGCGCTCGAAGAAGCTGCGATTGAGAGCGAGGACAGTGCGCTGCGTAAACAACTACTCACGTTTGTCGTTGCGGGCGGAGGATTTTCAGGTGTCGAAGTAGTTGCTGAACTGAATGATTTCGTACGCGGTGTTGCTCGGAATTATCGCGGCATCGATCCGACCGAGATCAAAGTCATGCTGATCCATTCGCAAGACAGAATTCTTCCTGAGGTTACTGCGAAACTGGCGGTTTTCGCGCAGAAGATCCTTAAGAAACGCGGCGTAGAAATTCGCCTCAACGCCAGACTGGAAGCTGCGACCGGTGAAGAGGCAGTTCTGGCCGGAGGTGAAAGGATTTCGACCCGTACTTTAGTTTCCACGGTGCCCAGTTCGCCTCATCCTCTGATTGAAATGATGAATCTACCAAAAGGGAAAGGTACCCGACTGGTCGTCGAAAGGTCTCTGAAGGTCAATGGAGCAGACGGTATTTGGGCATTGGGTGATTGTGCTCTTGTACCTGAACCTGACGGAAGTGGTTTTTGTCCGCCCACTGCACAGCACGCGATTCGCCAGGGAAAAACAGTCGCACAAAACATCGTTGCGAGTATTCGAGGCGGCCAACAGCATAATTTTGATTTCAAGGGGCTAGGCAAATTAGGGGCTCTTGGTCATCATTCCGCAGTCGCAGAAATCATGG
Organism: Blastocatellia bacterium; assembly: GCA_035652355.1. Taxonomy (GTDB): domain Bacteria; phylum Acidobacteriota; class Blastocatellia; order DASRDY01; family DASRDY01; genus DASRDY01. Next base: position 5,511 of record DASRDY010000185.1, on the reverse strand, counting down.
GAATTAATATTTCAGGGTTTCTTGCCTGGTGGATGTGGCGCACCATCTATCTTATGAAACTGCCGGGTTGGGGAAGGCGGTTAAAAGTCGCCAGTTCATGGACTCTGGATCTTTTCCTTCCTCCCGATTTAGTTCAACTGAAATTGACTGGATCGGCCGGGATTACCCAGGAGCATTTCGAGCCAGGCCAGGAAGTATTTCATCAAGGCGACCTCGGAGATCGAATTTACATCATTCTTAGCGGAAAAGCGGAAGTTATCAGACAGGACGGCCCGACCTCGTCGGTTCTCGCCGAATTGATGCCAGGAGAATATTTCGGCGAGATGGCATTGCTCAATCAAACTACGCGTGGGGCAACAATTCGTTGTTTGACGCCTATGAATACTTTGAGCCTGCCAAAACGCGAATTCAATGTGCTGGCATCTTCGCTTCCGGAACTGAGGCAAAGCTTTGAACTGGTGATGGAGAAACGCCGTCGAGCGAACGAGGCATCGAGATTAGGCCTGGGGGCATGACGATGAGCGCTAATCCTATTGAAGGCACAACCTCCGCTAAGATTGGAAAAGCTTTGAACGATCACTGGCCGGAATATCTGATGGAGGCGGCAGAACTCGGTATCTTTATGATATCCGCGTGCTTTGTTGGCGCCTTGCTGTCGCATCCATCTTCACCCGTATCCAGACTGTTTCCCGATCCTGGAACCAAGCGAATTGTTGGTGGCATTGCAATGGGGCTAACTGCAATAGGTATCATTTATTCTCCCTTTGGTAAACAATCCGGAGCACACCTGAACCCATCGGTAACTCTGACGTTTCTAAGGCTTGGAAAGATAGAGCCTGTTGACGCTGTCTTTTACGTAATAGCGCAATTTATTGGTGGCATCGCAGGAGTCCTGGTTTCGTCTATCTTATTGGGAATGATAATCGCCCATCCGGCCGTCAACTACGTCACAACAGTTCCAGGACCGGACGGCGCAAGGTTCGCGTTTTTGGGAGAGTTTCTAATTTCGCTGATAATGATGCTCACGATTCTAACAGTCTCTAACAACCGAAAGCTCTCGCGCTGGACCGGTGTCTTCGGCGGAGCATTGGTCGCGACCTATATAAGTATAGAGTCGCCTCTTTCTGGTATGAGTATGAACCCTGCCAGGACTTTAGGCTCAGCAGTGCTGGCGAATTCGTGGACTGCTCTCTGGGTCTACTTCGCAGCTCCGCCGCTGGCGATGTTACTGGCGGCCGAGATCTATTCCGGAATCAGGGCAAAACGTGAAATTCTCTGCGCTAAGCTGCACCATCAAAACAACAGACGATGCATCTTTAAATGCGGCTATATGATGAGTGAATCTAGACTATGAACCGAACAATAAGAGCCGTGCAAATTCCCAAGCCGATCAGCGCCACAAGAGACCAAAACCACCGGCGGATCATTTGTTCTGCCCTGATATTTCGGCCACATTTTGGGCACCCTTCCACGCCGGGAGCAAGCATATGGCCACAATCTCTACAGGGACTTAAATTCATTAAGAGTTAACTACGTAATCTTGAAGTGCGGCCGTATGATACAAAAGCGGCCAGACAGGGTAAAGCAGCAAGTCCATGGTTGCAGCTACTATGAAGAAGAAGCAGAACTTGATTAACAAGAGTCCGTCAGATCCATCGTCATGGGTTGATCTGCACGGAGATTATCTCTATGGATACGCACTCCTGCGGCTGCGCGATCAGTCTGCCGCCGAAGACGCGGTCCAGGAGACGTTGCTGGCGGCAATTCAGAACCGCTCTAAATTCGAAGGACGAGCTTCAGAACGTACGTGGCTAACGGGAATACTCAAACATAAAATCATTGATCAGTTCCGAAGAGCTGGTAAAGAGTCGACGGTTGACGACATCGAAGGGGCAGAATTTGAACACTCCGACTTTTTCAGGGATACCGGCGAGTGGAAGAATCACTGGAAACCGGAAAAAGCTCCGGTTGAGTGGCGAGCAACCCCTGCCGAACTGGTGGAACAGGAGGAATTCTGGAATATCTTTGTGAGATGTTTGTCACCTCTTCCGAAACGCATCGCCAGCGCATTTACGTTGCGTGAAATCGATGAGATGCCCAGCGAAGAAATTTGTAAGGTTTTAGGCATTTCCGCGACTAACCTGTGGGTGATGTTGCACCGCGCCCGGCTGCACCTGCGTAACTGTTTACAAATCAACTGGTTTAGAAGAGCGGCATAACCATGGCTTTGCAGTTTCACAAAAAACTGTCCCACGAAATCAGATATTTTTTTCTTCGCCGACTGCCCACCTGCAGGGAAATAGTGCCACTCATCTCTCAATCTATGGACACCCGCCTGGGCTGGCGTTTTCGAATCAAGATTAAGTTGCACCTGTGGATCTGCGTCTGGTGTGAATGGTATCTCAGGCAGCTTCATCTAATCAGCGACTCTGCACGCGCTAGATCCAAGAAGATCGACAACGGCGAATTCAACATAACGCTCTCACCTGAAGCTCGCACTAGAATTAAGCAGGCGATCTCAGAACAAACCAAAAAAACCGATCAGAATTGAAATTTTTTGTAAGGATCCCCGATCCCGGCCGACCAAACAACGAAATAGTTGAGCGCTTGACTGTAGCGTTTGTCGAAATCGGAGGTTTTGGTCGTGGAAAAACAACCAAGAATTGATGAGTTTGAATCGGTTGCGCTGCCCCACCTGGACGGTCTCTATCGAACCGCAAGCCGTGTGCTGGGCAGCAGTGTCGAAGCGGAAGATGCCGTTCAGGAAACCTATTTGCAGGCCTGGAGATCATTTGATCGGTTCGAGAAGGACACGAACTGCAAGGCCTGGCTATACAAGATTCTTTTCCATGTTATCCATCATCACCGACGAAAGTGGTTTAAGTTTGGGCTCAGTGCATCCGACTACATTGAGTTAGAGTCCGAATCAATTGTGTACGAGCCGCCTGTTCCTGAAGAACTGACCGATGAGGATATGCTGGTCGCATTTCAAAAGCTTCCTCAGCATTACCGTGAAGTTGTATTGCTGGCCGACATACAGGAATTCTCTTACAAGGAAACGTCGGTAGCCTTGGGAATACCCATCGGTACTGTCATGTCTCGACTTAATCGCGGGCGAGCAATGCTGCGAAATGAACTCGCGAGTTTCATTCAACCTAGCCAATCTTTTACCTCTTCTGGCCGGCCTTAATAGAAAACGCGCGATTTATATCGCGAAAATCAAATGGAATAAATCGCACTACTACCGGCATTCAACGTGTGAATCCAATCGAGAAAATAATCGGAGTCAATGAGGACAATCATGTCGCAAAGTAATCAGTATGACGTAATCATTATTGGCACGGGCGCGGGCGGTGGAACGTTGGCCTACAAGCTGGCCTCGTCTGGAAAACGAATTCTGTTGCTCGAGCGGGGGGATTATCTTCGTCGCGAAAAAGAGAACTGGAGCACAAAGGCGGTTGTGCTCGAGCACCGCTATAACAACGCCGAAAACTGGCTGGACAAAAACGGAAACGAATTTCAGCCAGGTCAGCATTACTTCGTAGGTGGCCTGACAAAATTTTATGGCGCGGCATTGATCAGGTTTCGCGAACAGGATTTCGGTGAAATCAAACATCATGGCGGCATCTCTCCGGCGTGGCCTTTGGGCTATGACGTATTTGAGCCTTACTATACTGAAGCCGAATACCTGTATCACGTTCATGGCAATCGCGGCGAAGACCCGCTTGATCCGTGGGCAAGCAAACCATATCCGCACCCCGCAATATCACACGAGCCTCGTATTCAGCAGATCAGCGATGCGCTGAACGAACTTGGTCACAAAGCCTTTCATCTTCCTGTCGGTGTTATGTTGAATGAAAAGGATCCGCAAAACAGCACATGCATTCGCTGTTCTACTTGCGATGGATTCCCCTGTCTTGTAAACGCCAAGGCAGACGCGCAGGTCGTTTGTGTTGACCAGGCTGTGGCTAGCGGTAATGTCAGTTTGATTACACGAGCGTTTGTTTCGAAGCTCGAGACCGACTCTTCAGGAAACAAAATCCCAAAAGTTCATGTCGAGCGTAATGGCGAGAAGATGACGTTCTCGGCAGATATCGTCGTTGTCTCTGCTGGGGCAATAAATTCGGCCGCACTCCTGCTGCGCTCAGCAAATGATAAACATCCCAACGGTTTGGCGAATGGCTCGGATCAGGTCGGCCGCAACTATATGTGCCATTTGAATTCCGTGTTGGTGGCAATTTCGCGATGCGAAAACCCGACGGTATTTCAAAAGACAATGGGACTGAATGATTTCTATCTCAGTTCAAAGGACTGGGATTATCCAATGGGTCACATTTCATTTGTCGGCAAATTCGATGCAAACATTTTTGCCGCCGGCGCTCCGCCATTCGCGCCAGGTTTTACTCTGGAATATGTTGCCAAACATGCGGTTGAATTCTGGCTCACATCCGAGGATCTACCAAATTCAAACAATCGCGTAACAGTTACCAGGAATGGACAGATCGTTCTCGATTACGAGCCAAACAATCTGGAAGGTCACGAGCGATTAAACGCGAAACTGAAGAGCCTGCTGAAACATATAAATTGCACCGATCATCTGATTCCGATGAATGCCTACATTGGCAAGCGGCTGCCGTTGGCGAAGGTCGCCCATCAGAACGGGACTCTGCGATTTGGCACCGATCCGAAATCATCGGTTCTGGACACGAATTGCAAGGCACACGAGCTGGATAACCTGTATGTCGTAGATGCGAGTTTCTTTCCGTCCAGCACCGCGGTTAACCCCGCGCTGACAATTATGGCCAACGCGCTGCGTGTCGGCGATCATCTGCTGGAGAGACTGCGATGATGATATTTAATCGACTCAGGAATCAAAGTCGGAGTTTGTTTCTGATTTTGCTGCTAGGGACGCTGTCTTTTTCAGGAATCAGCCAGTCACTCGCACACGGCCGAAATTCCGACGAGGCCGGCCCGCTAGTAAAAGCGGTAGGTGCGATAGGAATGACGGTTGCCGACGTGGACCGCTCAGTTGAGTTCTATACAAAGGTACTGTCATTCGAGAAGGTCTCCGACGTGGAAATCGCAGGCGACGAATACGAACACCTGGAAGGAATATTCGGTTTGAGAATCAGGGTTGTTCGATTGCGTCTGGGTGACGAGTCAATCGAATTGACCGAATACCTGACTCCCAAAGGTCGCCCTGTTCCAGGGGATTCGAAAAGCAACGATCGATGGTTTCAGCATATCGCAATTATTACCAGTGATATGGATCGAGCTTACTCATGGCTGCGCCAGAACAAGGTTCAGCATGCTTCAACCGGGCCGCAGCGTTTACCTGACTGGAACAAAAACGCTGCAGGGATACAGGCCTTTTATTTTAAGGATCCCGACGGACATTCGCTTGAGGTTTTGCAATTTCCTGCCGACAAAGGCATGGCGAAATGGCACACAAATTCAGGCAAGCTCTTTCTGGGCATAGATCATACGGCCATTGTGGTTAGCGACACAGAT
>DASRDY010000184.1:0-24715 GCA_035652355.1 Blastocatellia bacterium | reverse complement strand
CAACGTCCACAGCGTCCGCCGACGGTGGAAGAGCTGATTCAAGCCTGGACGTCGAACAAAATCAAGTAAGAGAAAATAGCGCGGTCATAACTGGTTGCGCTATTTCAACTTGATCTCAAATATTCGCGGCCACAATTTACCGCTGACAAAGATTCGTTTGGTCTGCGGATCGTAGGCGATACCGTTCAAGACATCTTCCCGACCGGTGCGAAACTCCCGAGTTAATAAGCCAGTCATATCCAGGTAGGAAGTCACCTGACCGGTATCGGGATTGATTCTGACAATCTGATCTGTTTGCCAGATATTGGACCAGATTTCACCATTGATGTATTCGAGCTCGTTCAGCCTTAGTACCGGGGACCCATTATTCGTTACATTCAGCTTCTTAATAGGATGAAAGTTGTCAGGATCGTAGTAGGTCAGCGTGCTGCTGCCATCGCTCAGGATGAGATACTTGCCGTCGTATGTGAGTCCCCATCCTTCCGTGTTATAGGTGTATTCGTGCAGCAGATTGAAAGTCTCTCGATCATAGACAAAAGCCTTCTTTGATGTCCACGTGAGCTGAAACAGTTTGTCGCCGACCATTGCCAGGCCTTCACCAAAGTACTGTGGAGGCAGATCGAACTTTTTAAGAATATTGCCAGAAGGGAATTCGACATGCCTCAGAGACGACTTTCCGTTTCGTCCGGTGCTTTCATAAAAGCTATTGTTGAACCAGACCAGTCCCTGAAGGAAAGCATCAGGGTCATGGGGATAACTGTTTACGACTTCCCAGTCAACTTTCTTTGCCTGAACCGGTTGGTTACTTGAGGAAGATGTTCCGCTATTCGAAAACATGCTTAATCCAAAAAATGTAAAAAAAGCCAACATCAAAATCACAACACCAGCTACTACTATCGGCTTACGCTTTGCGGGTTTGGGCGGTCTTTTTCGTTGTTTCTTCGGCTTCTTCGCCATGTTTGATTGTTCCTGAAAATGTTCGTTATGATGACCGCTGCAATTATAGCTTGAAATGATCGAATTGATTATGACTTACGACGCTGGTTTTCAATGCGCCTATTGTGGAGAATGGAACGAAACAACTGCTGATCGGTCCGGCGGCCGCGTTCAGAGCTATGTTGAAGATTGTCAGGTCTGTTGCCGGCCTAATATTCTTAATGTGACTGTCGATGACCTCGAGGGTTGCGCCTATATTCATGCAGAGCGAGAGAGTTAGCAGGTTAGTGTAGGAAAGCCCGATTAAAGAAATCGACGAGGCGCTGGCGATAACATTCTCCGCCCTTTCGAAAACAGGTTGTATGCATTGCTCCTTCGATTATCCACAGCTCTTTCTCAATTGAGCAAAGTTCGTCGTATATGATTTGTGAATGATTGAAGGGAATCAATTCATCATCAGTTCCGTGCACGAGTACGACAGGGCAACGGATCTTTCTGGCGAATTCAGCGGGATTGACCAGAGTCGGGTCGAACCCTGCACGATAGCCCGCAACTTTGAACGTAGCTTTCGCCAGCGGCGACATAATCGACGCCGGAAGTCCAGTGACTCTCGTTGCGACCTCGGTCGAGATTCTTAATAGCGATGCAAACGGGCTGTCAGCCCACACCGCCTTTACTGTCTTGTTAAGGGCGGCGACCTGTAGAGCAATGGCCGCGCCCATTGAAAGACCAAGCAAGCCTATTCGATCTGCATCTATGTTGAATTCCTGTTTCAGAAAGTCTATGGCAGCCAATACGTCACGACGTTCGTGATATCCATAGGTAACGTAATCGCCTTCGCTTTCGCCGTGCGCGCGCCAATCAAACAACAGAACATTAAAACCTGATTGAGACAGGGTCATGGCAAATCGGATCACGCTTGTGCGATTACCGTTGACTCCGTGAAGAACGATAATTGTCGGGCGTTCAGGATTCTTTAAAGACCACCAACCGTGAAGCAGCTTACCATCATAGGATCGAAAAGAGACGGAACGAAAATCGTACCCCTTCTTTTTAAGAAATCGTTCAAGTAATGGACTGCGCAGCTGATGAAGTCGTTTCAATTTCGGCTTGATTAAAATACTTGAGAGGGGAATTACAACGCTGCTTATTGCAGCAGCAGTTCCTATTGCGCCAACGGTGAATAGTCCAAGGGCTCTCAGCCATCTTGTTCTACCTGTCGTTTTTTCTGCAATCTTCCTCATTATATGCCATCGGGTTCACACCCTTACCTTGCTCGAAGATCATTAATCCCCCAACAATAAGATAAATGGTGACTGACAATGGTTGCCAGCCGGCAGGCGCGTGGTAACCCGACGAGCAATGCCGGTGACCGCCGAACGATTTCCTTTCTGGATTGAATCGCCAGACCGTATAATTCAGATAACGTCTTAACCTGGAATCAGGAGGTCTGAATAATGGCAAGCGAAAGACGAGAGCACCTTGAAATTCTGGCGGCCCAGCTCACCCAAGCCTACTATCAGGCGAGAGAGCCCGAGGCTCCTGAGCACCGTGATATTCTGGAGACCTATTTCTTTATGCTCGGAGCGCTCCGCGACCGCGACAGCCAGCCCGATGGGACAAATCCTCTTCGTTCCGGCGACACGATGGCGCCGTTCGCCGAAAAATAATCTGCCCAACTATACGATTGGTAAACCGCGCTTGCGAAAACACAAACGCAAGTTTCCGAATTGTTTTGGTTCACACCTTTGTTATTTAAATCACTTCACCTCGCCAATCTTTTCTTGCTATCTAGACCAGCACTATTGCATCATGGGTACCGGTTAGCTGTCAGCTAAGGCTCAGAAAAATGATTAAAGGCCCTAAAATCAGGAATAAATATGAGCAAAGACAAAAGGTTTGTTCTTTACGTCGACGACGAGACCGTAAATCTGCAGCTATTCCGTCTTACTTTTCAGAATGAGTTCGAGATTGTAACAACAGATACGCCAGCCGAAGCAATTAGATTATTAGGTGAGAAGGAATATGAAGTTATAGTCTCTGACATGAAAATGCCAAAGATGACCGGAATAGAGTTCTTAACCAAGGCAAAGGACCTGCAACCCGATAGCCATCGTATCCTCGTCACGGGTTTGCTGGAAGATGAAAGCATCGAGTCTGCCATCGAAGGCGGAGTCGTTAATTCAATTGTGCATAAGCCCTGGATTAAATCGGAGTTCATGGAAATACTGATCAAAGATTAATCGATTCATACGATTCAGGAACGTTCATCTCGACGCGCTGCCTGGGCGTGTCATTTCCCTCATGGCCTGTCTTCCAGTTTGATCGAACCAGTAAACCGTTTGTAATCGGTGAAGTGGTGCACCGCCTGCAATTTGCGGCCGGATTTTTTCTCTCGCAAAGTTGTTGTTGCGCTAATCGGTAACCAAAACTGGTCATTGTCCAGCCGTACAGGAGCGTAATCCACGCTGGAATGCCATTCGGCCAAGGCGTCGGGCAAAACACCTTCGGCAAATTCGATGCGGACAACCTGCATTGCCTCTTTATCTACAAAGGCGCGACCGGTTCGGCGTGATTCGTACTCTTTCTCGTCGTATCTATAGATCTGTCTGTTGCGAGCTTCGCTCGGAACGAATCTGAGCACAAAACACATCCGTCCATTGATCTGGGCATCGGAACGTTCCAGAGACCATTCAAACTCTGGCAGACTCGAAACTGCAAAGTGAGACAACAGAATCGAGCTGAAAGAACCGCTCAAATACGGAGGAGGTACCTTACTCGGCGCAGGGGGTTTCTTTCCATTGATGGAACTTATCTCTCTGTTCTCTTCAAAGTCGTAAACCGAACCTGCTCTCGTCTGTTCCTTGTGCTGACGCCCTGTTAACGAAGATTTTATTACCTTCTTCTCCTCGATCTTGCCGTCGGCCGCCGTGATTTCCTGAGCAAGCTCCTCCTGGCACACGAAATCGGGCAGCGACGACTTGAACGTCATCACATTGCGAGAGAGCGCTCGCAGGATGATCCGCACCTGCTCGTCATCCTGATCCTGAATAGGTTTAGTTTCACGATTGAGCCCAGAGAATGCCGGCAACGCAGCAACTGCGATAACGTAAATCAACAGGATTGATTTAACGAGCTTACCTAACAACATAAACTAAGTCTTCAACCGCGGCCGTGAACATTAACCAAGGACGTTCCTGATAACGTCGGCCAAGCCTTCGGCTTGTTCGTTTACCTCTTCCTGATTTTCGCCCTCGATCATGACACGAGCCAGATTTTCCGTGCCGGAATAACGCAACAGCAAGCGGCCTCTGCCCAAAAGCTTTGCTTCCAGTTGCTCAGCCGCATGCCTGATTTGCGGAATTGATTCAAATGGAGCTTTCCTTGAAACCTTTACATTAATCAGGATCTGAGGATATTTATGCATTCCTTCGGACAGATCTCGAAGAGATTTCTTTCGCTCCGTTATGACTCTCAACACCTGAAGGGCCGTGATCATCCCGTCGCCAGCAAGACTGATTCGCGGAAAAATGATATGCCCTGATTGCTCGCCGCCGATTGTTCCCTCGGTGCGAAGCAATTCCTCAAGGACGTATTTATCGCCGACAGAGGTGCGGTCCAGTTCGATGCCAAGCTCTTTAAGAGCTAGTTCCAGACCGATGTTGCTCATTACCGTGGCAACAATTCGACTGCCTGAGAGTTCGCTCCTCGATTTAAACTCTTTGCCCAGAATGTAGAGGATGTAATCACCGTCCCGCAATTGCCCCTGGTCATCGACGAACATTGCTCTGTCTGCATCGCCGTCAAATGCCACGCCAAGCTGAGCCCTCGCCTCTACAACTTTCTTTTGAAGAGCTTCCGTATAAAGCGCGCCGCAATCGGCATTGATATTTTGACCATTTGGATCGGCGCAAACCGTGATTACTTCAGCGCCCAATGAAGCCAGCAACTCCGGCGCAATATGCGATGAAGCTCCATTCGCGCAGTCAATCACCAGACGAGTTCCTGACAGATTCAACCCTTTGGCGATTTCACCTTTAAGGTACTGAAGGTAGCTCCCATTGTATTCAGCTGAGGGATTGATTTCGAAGTTGGCTGGTGGAAGGTCACTGGGCTCTCCTGCGAGTTCTGCCTCAATCTCGCGCTCAAATCTATCTTCGAGTTTGCGGCCGGAAGGTGCAAAGACTTTGATCCCGTTATCGGCAAAAGGATTATGCGAGGCTGAAATTACGATGCCAGAGTCGAAACCAAATCTCTTTGCCAAAAATGCAACGCCTGGTGTAGTCGTTACTCCTGCCGATTCCGCGGTTCCGCCTTCGGCAATTACGCCCGCGGCAACGGCTCGTTCAAGCCAGGGTCCCGACTCTCTCGTATCTCGGCCGATGATGATTCGCGGTGAATGACCATTCTCGCGTCTTAGTATTCTACTTAAAGATTTTCCAAGTTGATAAACGGTTGGTTCATTCAGTGGAAACTCGCCCGCGACTCCGCGCATTCCGTCAGTGCCGAACAATCGTTCTGTCATCGATTCTTAATCGTCACCCTTTCTGGTTCCACCTGCCTTACTCTAATTCCGGTATTGATGTCTTGTGGGAATGTCACCTGAACCGGAACTGTGCCGTCGGGGCTGACTTGTGTTGTGTCAACCCAAACCGAAATATCATTGGGGGTTAAATTCTTTATCGCGTTCTGTTCGCCTTCTAAAGTAACTCTGACAGAGGACGGTTGAGCAATCACTTTTCGATCGCCAGGTATAAGCTTCAGCGAAAGATTGTCGAAGATTATCTGGTTTGTAGCTCGTGCCAGCGTTACGTGAACTTTTACTGTCGGCTGAAAGATTTCAATGCTCGGATCGCGTACATCAACCGCAACCTGAGTGTCAAAGTCTGATCCGTGATTCGTCAGCAGTATCGTCTCCGTATGCGCCACGTCTACCTGATCCACCCTTGTTTGCGGACCTTTTATCCTGATCGTCTGTGGATAAACACTGAATCCGGAAAGAACGAATCCCTGGACCGGTACACCTTCGAAGGAAGGTTGTACGGGCACAGTTTTCTCAATCAACGGCGCAAGAGTGATAGAAAGCCTTGCCGGTTTCACATCGATCGTCTCAATTGTCGAGGGTCCGCTTACGTTTTCTTCACCTAATGTTATGACTCGTTTTCCTGGACGATTGGCGTAAGTGCTGAGGTCAACAACTGTATCCAGATGCACTGCGCCGGCTCTTATTCGAGACAAAATATCATTCGGTCCTCTGATCTTTACCTCTACACTATCGGCGTCCTGATCGACTACTGAAAGACCGGCTGGCACATTCTGAAATGTTATTGGAAGACGCAGAGTCGTTTCTGACACCGGTTGTCGCGAGACGGACAACCACAGGACAAGGGTGATCAGCGCCGCCAGCAGCTTCAATCCCGGGCTCTCTACCAGATAGTCGTGCAGCGATTCTCTGAATAGAGTGAACCGGCGAGATATGTCAGGAAAGGACTTTTTCATATCCTCCGGAAGTGTCCTTCACGATAACCGTCGAGCCAGAACTGCCATCATTGGCAACATCCGTTGTGGATGCGGGCGTTTCAGAAATGTTCCTGGTCTTGATCTTTTTAGGCGCTTTGGGTTGTTCAGCGGGTGACTGACCGCGACCAGGTGATAAAGCAATCTGAAGTCTTGCTCTGAGCTGCGGACCATCCAGGCTTCGGCTGATTTGTCCGCCTTGGACGAAAGATATAACTCCGGTCTCTTCGCTGATAACGACCGCAACGCAGTCGCTGTCTTCCGTGATACCGATTGCGGCTCGGTGACGGGTTCCCAGATCTTTAGACAACCTGGGGTTTAAAGTCAGCGGCAGGAAACAGGACGCCGCCATAATCTGATCCTTGCGCACGATGACGGCTCCGTCGTGCAGTGGAGCATGCGTGTTAAACAGCGTAACCAGCAGGTCGTACGTTAACCGCGCGTCCAGTTTTATTCCCGTATCGATGAAGTTCTGCAAGCCGACTTCGCGCTCGAGGACTATCAAACCGCCGATCTTTTGTGATGACAATGTGGTCGCGGCCAGGACGATCTCGTCGTAAGCCTGCTGTTCCAGGTTTGTACTGCGCCGGAACCAGAAGCCAAACGGATTTCGCATATGACCGAAATGGGTCAACGCTGCGCGGATCTCCGATTGGAATAAAACGATAACGGCGAAAGGAGCGTAGATTAGAAGATTTCTGAGAACAAATTGAAGGGTGTCCAGAGCCAGCAGGATCGAAGCTTCATAGAGCAGCGCAATCACTGCCACGCCCGCAGCCATCGAAACAGCGCGCGTGCCCCGAATCAGCCGCAAGACTTCGTACGTGATCAAAAAGACGATCAGTATGTCGATGAAGTCTCGCAACCGAAGCTGGGAGATTAAGCTCAGCGTGTCGGACACGTAATGCATTACACTTCCCTAAGCGGTTCGCTGCAATCACAATAAATGAACCCTGTTGCTCACTCTCTGGCTTACTGCAAAGATCGCCAGCCGAAACAAAGCCGAATGTTATCTATCGCTTTCGGGCACTTTCGGGATCCACCATTTTCAGGATCAAGCGGCAGGAAAGCCCTGAGCCAGAGCCACAAACCCAGATTACCGCAATAGAAATGCCACGGCAGCTGATCAATCCGCCTATCGTTCCGTAAATCTATTATTGTCGCTTGGGCATTGTGAATCAAGAGAAAAGCAAAGGAAAATAAGGATTTCCTCAACTTATTACCGAATCGCAGCATCTTCAGCTTAAAGCGATGATAAGTGTGACAACACTTGGCCACAGATTTCGTTCGCGACACTGGGTGTCACAGCAGTACTGATAGACAGTAAAGCACTTATTGAACTGTGACAAGTGTGACACCAAGTGGCCAAATTCCATTTTTGCGCAAAAGTTTATTGTTGCAAGGTCAAAAGCAGATATTGCACGTCACCTTGCAAGCCGATTACCTGATTAGGAAGACCGCCCAAATCAGAGATGCCTCAAAAGCCGGTGCCGTCCGGATTGTATGCAATATTTTCGGCTAATCTGGAGGCGGCTAAACAATTGCTCCACTAGTGCCGATATAACACAACAAATATGTAATTGAGCTATGGTTTCTTAACGATAAGAGAATTGTAAAGATACAGCCAGCCCAATTTTCGAGGGGAGAATTGCTGAAATGTCAGTCAGATCAAAACCTTTGACGACTGGTGAAGTTGCCAGATACTGTCACGTAACAGTGAATGGCGTGAAAAAGTGGATTGCTGAAGGGAAACTAAAGGCGTTCCAATTACCCGGTGGTCACTACAGAGTCGAAAAACAGGATTTCCGAGAATTTCTGGAGCAGTTTAACATTCCTGTCGAGCCGGAATTCTTTGATGAATGGAAAAAGAAAGTACTTATCGTCGACGATGAGGAAAACGTCGTAAACTTTATCCGGACTGCTCTTGAGCAGGAGAGTCGCGGCTTTCTTATTGAAACTGCGGTTAACGGATACGACGCCCTGATGAAAGTCGGCGATTTCAAGCCGGACCTTCTTATTCTGGACATCAGGATGCCAATGCTGGACGGTTATGGCGTATGCAAGCGTCTGAGCGAGAATCCGCAGACCAGCCATATCAAGACGATAATCGTCACGGGCGAATTCGGTGACGAGACGGTTGAGCGCATAGAAGCGGCCGGCGTCAGCGCCTATATGTTCAAGCCTTTGGACCTGGATCAGTTAAAAAGCCACGTCTACAAGGTGCTGGGGCTTGCCAGACCGCGCGCAAGTGTGCATTCGGACTTTGCCGCTGCGGACTGAGCGAGCAGTCAGTTAGACATACCGAAATTCTGATAATCAAAAGGTTCTCCCAATCGGCGAGGAGTTGGCTACTCCTCTCTGTCCACCCCTGCACTTCCTGTACTCAACCAATCGTATTTTGATCGTTCCTTGACGACGTTCGGTCGCCGTGGTACTTTGCGACCCATTCCTGCGGTAATAATTTCTATTTAAAAATCAGGAGTCGATTCACGTGCACGTTCCTGTTGGCGAACTGGACTTTCTTAAACGCGCTCTTGCCGTGTATCCGGATAAAGAAGCTGTTGTTTGCGGCAATCACCGCTTCACATATAGGCAGTTTGGCGAAAGAGTCAATCAATGGGCTCAGTCGATGCTTGGTCTTGGAGTGAGGCCTGGTGATCGCGTAACCGTGCTCTCGCAAAATTGCCATCGAATGCTCGAGGCATATTTCGGGGCGCCGACGATTGGCGCGATAATCATGCCTGTGAATTTCCGCCTGGTACCCGGGGATTTCCTGTACATGCTAAATCACAGCGAAGCGAAAGTGATTATCGTCGAGGAAGGATTTACTCACTTAATCGACGAAATCCGTGATCGATTAAATACAGTCGAGCATTTCATCGTTGCGACGGATGATTCGAAACTTGAGGTTCCTGGCTGGAAAGATTACGAAGCGTTACTTTCATCCGCGCCGGACGAGAGACTGGTCCCAGTCGAAACAGACGAAAACGAACCGGCGGCGCTCCTCTATACCTCAGGCACAACCGGCAATCCGAAGGGAGTGATGCTGACTCATCGGAATATCTTCTTCAACTCAGTGAATTCGATAATCGAACTTGGCTTGCGCGATTCGGATGTCTATCTGCACACGCTGGCGATGTTTCACTGCAACGGGTGGGGGGTACCCTATTCAGTAACAGGTGTCGGCGGAAAACATGTAGTTGTAAAAAAATTTGAGCCCGGCGCTTTCTTTGACCTCGCAATCAATGAAGGAATGACTTGCGCGTGTATGCCCCCGATTATGATGAATATGGCGTTGAACCATCCGATTGGTGAAAACCCTCCGGCTGATTTGCCACGCGCGGTGCGGATAGGGACGGCAGGGTCGGCTCCACCTATGGCTACCATAAAGGCCATGCAGGAACGTTTAGGGTGGCAGATCGTCCAGGTATACGGACTGACAGAAACCTCGCCGTTTTTGACGGTATCAAAAACCAAATCTTACATGAGTCATCTGAGCAACGATGAAAAACATCGGATACAGACGCGAACAGGTTATCCGATGCTTGGAGTCGATCTGCGAGTCGTCGATGAAGATGGGAACGACATTGCGGCCGATGGACATGAAGTCGGTGAAGTGATTGCACGGAGCAATGTAGTGATGCGCGGTTACTGGCGCGATCAGGAAGCGACAGACAAAGTAATAGTCGACGGCTGGTTTCACACCGGCGATATGGCAACGATGGATAACGAAGGTTACATTGAGATAGTGGATCGCAAAAAAGACTTGATCATCTCCGGCGGCGAAAATGTCTCATCAATCGAAGTGGAAGGAATGCTCTACAAACATCCCGCCGTCCTTGAAGCCGCCTGCGTGGCGATTCCCGACAGCCAGTGGGGCGAAGCGCCTTCGGCAATCGTGGTGCTTAAACCGGGTGCGACAGCAACCGAAGCTGAACTGATCGAATTCTGCCGCGATAATCTTGCCCATTTTAAGTGCCCGAGGTCTGTGAGTTTTGTAGACGCTCTTCCGCGAACGGCAACCGGAAAAATTCAAAAGAACCAGTTGCGCAAGAAGTATTGGGAAGGGCGAGAGAAAAAGGTCAACTAGTGATGTTCAGAGTACAGCCTTTACGCTGCTGCTTTCAAAACCGGCAAGCTAAAGCTTGTACTCTGAACTCCGTTTTGCTGAAACAACAGCGATTCCGGCAACAATCAGTACAAGATTTTTTGCGACAAATTCTCCATTCATAGTCAGAATTGGAAACGCCGGCGCGAAAATCGTTGCAGGAGAAACGATCACGATGCAAAGAGTTCCAATCAAATGAAAAACCATCAACGCGGCCGCATATTTTGATAATCGCTCTAACAGTAACCCAGCAGCGATCAAAATCTCTCCTAACCCCAGCAATTCAAGATAAGGCGAATTCGCAAACAAAGGGAAAGATTGTCGAATCAATTCCACTGCCGGACTGGCATCGATCAGTTTCAGAAATCCGAACCAGAAAAAGATTATTGCCAGGCTCACGCGCAGTAAGAATATTGTTTGTTGATAAGTCAGTGTGACTATCGAAGCGCGATTTGAATTTGCAGCGACAGCGCGCACGGCATTCACCCGTACCGCGGATAGCTTCTGAACCATTACCTACAACCCGGAAACAGAGTCTATTAGTGCGCATCCGTTTAGACACTGCAGAGGGTGCGAAGGTCTGAAAAAGTCTCAATTTGAAGTTGCCGAAGTCGTGTCAATTTTCTTGGCCAGGCGCTCGCGCTCGCGATCGGTCCAGTCACAAAGTGTTTGTATGTCCTGATCGGAAAGCTTGGCGTCATTGTGGAACATCGTGTAGGAATCGAGCGGCATCATACCCATTTGCGCCATTGTGCACATCTGCTGCAATCTGTCTGAAGCGCTTATCCTGCGTTTGCCCGCGTCTGGCTTTTCCCATTCTGAAAGATTCAGACTTCTTCTGCCGTCATTGACATGGCCGCTGACAACCCATGAAACGGGAGCAACGTTGCTGTACCATGGCCAGCGGGTCTGGTCGGAATGGCAATCGGCGCAGGCTCGGCTGAGGATTGCTTCAATCTCTGGCGTGACTTTCGCGTGAGCCTCAAGCGTGTAAGACAGGTTAATTGGAGGATTAGTCCGATACGGCCGCTTTAATTGGATTGTGGCAAAAGAGATCATCAAAATAACCACCAATATTTTTATCCCCTTAATGGCAACTCCCACAGAGCACCTCTCGATTCGAATTTGAGCATTAGACGTGGGGAGGCAGATATTTCTTCCATTTTTGGAATTGTGGCCTTCGGCTTGAAGCGGAAAAGGCAATCGGATAGATTTAGCAAATATCAAAGGTGGCGTTTTCAAAAAGTTCTAATATCGAGCGGCCAAACCGCGTCAGGCTATATCAAGAGATTTACATTGTCAGGATAGAAACCACTTTATGATCACTAAAAAGAAATGTCCAATTACGTTGCTGGTTCTTTTGGTCAGTTTAATTATTGTGTCGGTATCAAAAGGCGTTCCTACTACAAGTGCCACGGCCGAAACGACCATTCAGGAAATATTGCTTAACATCACGGTACTCGATCGGTCAGATCAAATGGTTAGAGGGCTACGGAAAGATGATTTTCGTGTTCTGGATAATGGCAAACAGCAGAAAATTTTAATGTTTTCGTCAGCGGGGCGTCCCTTAAGTTACGCATTGGTTGTTGATACTTCGGGCAGCATGCGCAAGCTGATGCCAACCGTTGTTGTAGCCGCAAAGGCAATTGTAAACAGCAACGATCCCCGAGATGAGGCGGTTGTGATTCGCTTTACCGACAATAATGACATTAATGTGGCGCAGAACTGGACTCAAGATAAGGCTTTGTTGTCTAGCGCTCTTAATGGACTTGAAGCGCATGGCGGGACATCGTTAATAGATGCGACCCGTGGAACTGCGAAATATGTGGAGAGGCATTGCGAGTCTACTGATTCCGGTAGGAGACCGGCGGTGATCGTCGTTACGGATGGTCTCGATAAGGACAGTGCCATAAAGGAAGAGCGCTTGATCAAGGATTTGCAGTCCATGAACGTCCAACTGGTTTTTATAGGGCTTGTTTCTGAACTGGACAAAGAGAGCGGAGTAATGCACCAATCAGAGGCCACCACTGCAACTAAGATGTTAACCGAGCTTGCAGCAGTATCAGGAGGACAAGCATTTTTTCCAAAGAAACCAAACGAGATAACAGCCATTGCGGGAACGATAACAGAGCGGCTGAGATCGCAATACGAGATCGCATACGCACCTGATAATTTGTCAGACAAAAAGTCTTACCATAAACTTGAAATTCAGGTGACGTCGCCCGCTGGACAAGGAAAATATGAAGTGATAACGCGACGAGGTTATGATTGGCCGATCAAGTAGAAACCAGTCGCCGGAACAGTTCCGGACCAGGAGAATATAGGAGGCGCGAGGTGTTAACAAGACATAGAAGACCGCCAATAGTTGCGTTCTTGATTACGCTAATGCTTTTCGGTTTTTCGATAGCGCTCTCGCAGAGTGAAACTCAAAAGCCAGACCAGCGGCCGATGGTGCGGCTCAATGTACTTGTGTCAGACGGACAGAGCCGTCAGATCCGGGACTTGCTGAAAGAGGACTTGATTATTAAGGACGAAGGCGAACTGCAAAACATTACATACTTGGCTCTCGAAGAGAATCCAATAAGTTACGGCATTCTTATTGACACCTCCAATAGTCTAAGACCTTTTTCTCAGGTTGAAACAGGCATCGCACAAACCATAATTAACACGAACAACGCAGGCGATCGAACATTTGTGATGAAGTTTTCGGGCAGAAAAGATATTCAGATAGCCCAGGATTGGACCGACGATAAAATATTGTTAAGGAACGCCAGTGGTGGATTTAGAGGAAACGGAGAAACTGCCATTACAGATGCAATGTATTTAGCTGCGGATCATATAGAAAAGCAAATGCAGTCGGACAATAACGCCCGCAGACGTTACGCGGTGATTCTGATTTCGGATGGAGACGATACTGAGGGTGCCGTTTCGGAGAGCAAACTGGTAAGTCGTCTTCGCGACTTAGATATTCAAATCTTCATTGTATGCTTGCTGAACAGATCCCAGAATCAAGGATCTACACCTGAATTCCCCTTCGGTAAAACCTTCGTGAATCACCTCACGAAAACGACGGGCGGCCTGGCTTTCTACGCTACAACGATCAATGAAGTGCAATCAGCATGTAATAACCTCATATCATTCATGCGGCGACAGTACGTGGTCGGGTATTATCCTACAAAGTTGCTGGGTGCTGGAAAGTATCACAGGGTGACGGCGCAATTAACGGGCAGAACACACAAGAAAGACAGTCAGGTTAGCGTCAGAACAGGATATGACGAACCAGCAAATTGAGTAATCAGGTCCGTCGGATTATTGCAGGCAGACGCTTGTATCAGCCCTCCTCTATAGGTACTATCGTGGGTTTGAATTTTCATTGAGAGCCAACGATAGATGCCCAAACGAACGGATATTCATAAAATCCTGATCATCGGTTCAGGTCCCATTGTCATCGGTCAAGCCTGTGAGTTCGACTATTCCGGAACCCAAGCGTGCAAGGCGCTACGACAGGAAGGCTTCGAGGTCGTTCTGGTCAACTCTAATCCGGCAACGATCATGACTGATCCGGAGCTCGCCGACCGCACTTATATCGAGCCATTGACGGTCGAAGTCCTCACCAAAATCATCGAACGCGAACGCCCCGACGCGTTGCTGCCGACGGTCGGCGGGCAGACGGCGCTCAACCTGGCGGTTAAGCTTTCCGAAGGCGGAATCCTGGAAAAGTATAACGTCGAGTTGATCGGCGCAAAACTGCCTGCGATCAAGGTCGCCGAAGATCGGTTGCTCTTCAAACAGGCGATGGATGAGATCGGCTTAGAAATGCCAAAGGCAGGTTTCGCCAATACAATAGAGGAAGCGCGAGAGGTCGCCGAAAGGTTAGGCTTTCCAACTATCATTCGTCCCAGCTTCACCCTGGGCGGCACTGGCGGCGGAATCGCCTTTAATCCCGAGGAATTCGAAGAGATCGCTCAACGCGGTCTGATGGCAAGCCCAATCACCGAAATCCTGGTTGAAGAGTCGATCATCGGATGGAAGGAATTCGAGCTTGAGGTAATGCGCGACCTCAACGACAACGTAGTCATTATCTGTTCGATTGAGAATTTCGATCCGATGGGCGTTCACACCGGGGATTCGATAACCGTCGCTCCTGCGCAAACCCTAACTGACAAGGAATACCAGATGATGCGCGACGCTGCGATTCGCATCATTCGCAAAGTTGGCGTCGAAACAGGCGGATCGAATATTCAATTCGCGCTCAATCCAAAGAATGGGCGATTGACTGTGATCGAGATGAACCCGCGCGTGTCACGATCATCGGCTCTCGCATCAAAGGCGACGGGTTTTCCGATTGCGAAAATCGCGGCGAAGCTGGCGGTCGGATACACGCTCAATGAAATCCCGAACGACATTACGAAGAAAACTCCAGCCAGTTTCGAACCTACGATTGATTATGTGGTCGTGAAGATTCCTAAATGGGCTTTTGAGAAATTCCCAGCAGCCGACGACACACTGGGCACGCAGATGAAATCTGTCGGTGAAGTGATGGCAATCGGGCGCACTTTCAAGGAATCGATAATGAAGGCTCTGCGTTCGCTGGAAGCCGTGAGTCCGCTGCGACTTGTCGATATTGAAGAAGAGGTCCTGAGGCGAAAACTGGCGCGACCAAATCCGAATCGATTCTCTTATATCAATTATGCGCTTCAGCATGGTTATTCAATCGACGAGATTTATGAACTGACAAAGATCGATCCGTGGTTTCTGGAACAGCTCGCCCAGATAATGAATGTGCAGAACAAGATTACTGCAAGGGATTTGGACGATCTTTCGGCTGATCTAATTCGCGAAGCGAAGAAGATGGGCCTGTCCGACCGCCGAATAGCTTTCCTGACCGAATCGACAGAGGACCAGGTCCGCGCACGACGCAAAGAGCTTGGCATCATTCCAGTCTATAAACGCGTCGATACGTGCGGAGCGGAATTCGAATCTTTCACGCCGTATCTTTATTCAACTTACGAAGAAGAATGCGAAGCCGATCCATCGTCACAGAAAAAGATAATGATTCTCGGCTCGGGTCCGAATCGCATCGGACAGGGAATTGAGTTCGATTATTGTTGTTGCCACGCGTCGTTTGCACTCAAGGAAGATGGCTACGAAACAATAATGGTTAACTGCAACCCCGAAACCGTTTCGACCGACTACGATACGTCCGACCGGCTTTATTTCGAGCCTCTGACGTTTGAAGACGTGATGAATATAGTCGAGTTGGAAAAGCCTCAGGGCGTGATTGTTCAGTTCGGAGGACAGACACCGCTGAATCTCGCTGTGCGACTCCACAAGGCAGGTGTTCCGATCATAGGTACTACGCCTGAAGCAATCGACCTTGCCGAGGATCGCAAACGATTTGGAAAACTGCTAAAGGAGCTTGGCATCCCGCAACCGGAAAACGGCACGGCAGTTACGTTCGAAGAAGCGCGACATATCGCTGAAGAGATCAGTTATCCGGTTCTGGTGCGACCGTCGTATGTGCTTGGCGGTCGTGCGATGGTGATCGTTTATGACGAAGCGGGACTCGCAAATTACATTCGGCTTGCAGTCGATGCGTCGCCAGAGCGGCCGATATTGATCGACTCTTTCCTTGAAGACGCTACCGAAGTTGACGTCGACGCCCTTGCGGATGGCGAAGCGTGCGTTATCGCTGGCATCCAGGAACATATCGAAGAGGCGGGAATTCACTCGGGCGATAGTTCCTGTGTGCTGCCTCCGATTATGGTGAAATCCGAACAGCTAAACCTGATGCGACAATACACGCGCCGATTGGCAAGCGCGCTGAACGTAGTCGGATTAATGAACATTCAGTTCGCCATAAAAGATGATGTAGTTTATGTGCTGGAAGTGAACCCGCGCGCATCGCGAACCGTTCCGTTCGTCAGTAAGGCGACGGGAGTGCCTCTGGCAAAGATCGCTTCGCGTTTGATGGTTGGCGAAAAGCTTAAGGACTTTAACCTGCCAGATGAACTGCCGGTCAGCAGGTTTTTCATCAAGACGCCAGTCTTCCCATTCTCCAAATTTCAGGGAGTAGACCCAATTCTAGGACCTGAGATGAAATCGACGGGCGAAGTAATGGGGATTGCGGACGGGTTTGGCGCAGCATTTCTGAAAGCAATGGCCGGAGCAGGCACGACTCTTCCAAAGGGCGGCACGGCGTTTATCAGCGTGAATGATCACGACAAAGCTCAACTGGCGATTCTTGCGAGGCGACTGGTAGAGCTTGGTTTCAAGATCATCGCTACAAGAGGAACCGCCAAAATTCTGAAACGCGAAGAAGTCCCAGTGGAGATGGTTTATAAGGTAAACGAAGGCCGACCGAATGTCGTCGATTTGATCAAGAGCGGCAAGATCAATCTGATTATCAACACTCCGCTAGGGCGCGCATCGTTCTATGATGAGCAATCGATACGCCGCGCCGCCATGCAATATGGAGTTCCAAGCATTACCACAATGACCGGCGCCAAAGCTGCGACAAAGGCCATTGAAGCAGTACAAAGCGAGGCGCTCGA
Organism: Blastocatellia bacterium; assembly: GCA_035652355.1. Classification (GTDB taxonomy): domain Bacteria; phylum Acidobacteriota; class Blastocatellia; order DASRDY01; family DASRDY01; genus DASRDY01. Next base: position 7,600 of record DASRDY010000184.1, on the reverse strand, counting down.
TGTTCGCAGCCTTCAGGAATACCACCAGGCTCAGCGTGCAGACGCAAATAGTCTTTAATATTATCCAGAAGGAGAGCGGGATTATTTAGTCTCCCGCTCCCTGATGAACTTCTTCACTTGTCGATCTCAGTCCATCAGCTGCCACACCATCCTGCGACGGGCGGATGTGTCCCGAGTGGAATAATGACGTGCGGTTAAGGACCTTCTCCTGGAATTGTTCCAGATAGAGATAGATCACCGGCGTTATGTAAAGAGTGATGAACTGCGAAACGATCAAGCCTCCGACAATCACCATTCCCAGCGGTCGCCGTGAAGCTCCATCTGCTCCCCAGCCAATCGCAATAGGAACGGCGCCGATGACAGCGGCGAGCGTTGTCATGATGATCGGGCGGAAGCGATCCATGCTCGCATCGTGAATGGCCTTGTCAGCCGATTCGCCGTGGTCGACTCGCTGGCGGGCAAAGTCGACGATCATAATTCCGTTCTTCTTTACGATTCCCATCAGCATGAACATCCCGACAAAGGCGTACAACGATGCCTGCTCGCCGAAGATGAACAATGTGAAGAGACCGCCGACTAATGCAGTTGGTAACGTCGAAAGAACCGTCAGCGGATGGACATAGCTCTCATACAGAATCGCCAGGATGACGTACATCACGAATACGGCCAGCGCCATCAGTATCGTCAAATCCCTGACTGTGTCGCTGAATGTTAACGCTTCACCCTGGAGTCCAGCGCGCACGGATGGCGGCACGATTTCTGCTGCCGACTTGTTAATGAAATCCGTAGCTTCGCCGAGCGCCACGCCGGGCTTCAGGTTGAAGAATATAGTCACGCTGGTGAACTGATTGAAGTGATTGACCGCCTGTGGTCCGAGCGTCTGCTTCCAGCCAACTAATGCGCTCAACGGCACCTGTCGTGTTCCGTCGTCGGATTTGATGTAGAGCAGCGACAAATCTTCGGGTCTTTGACGCGCCGGATCAGCGACTTCCAAAATCACCTGGTACTGATCTTCGGGTTTTTTGATCAGGTACAAATAATTTTGCGAATAAGCGGTTCTAAGCAACGAAAGGATTCGCGTCTCGGATACACCATAAGTTCTCGCCTGATCTCGTTTGATCTCAACGTTCAAGCTTGGGGTGTTATTGAAGTAATCCGAAGAGATGGTTTCAAATCCGGGATATGCCTGCAACTTTCCTAAAAGTTTTGTCGAAACATCGTAAACCTGATTAGGATCGACGCCTGACAAAGTATAAGCGTACTGCCCCTGATTCTGGTTCGTTGCGCCAGTGCTTATTTGAAGAACCGGCAGTGGTCGCAGGAATGGAAAGGCGCCGGGAATAGTCCCGAGCTTGCCCATCATTTCGCCAGCAACGTTTTCTATAGGTGCGCGCTCTTCTGGACCCTTAAGAAACGCGAGAACCAATCCTTGATTGGATGAAAGGAATGATCCGTTGCCTGTCATCGTGAAAGTCGCCAGAACGTTGTCATCTTTTCGCAGAATCTCGTCGGCTTTGTCCTGCAATCCACGCATTTGATCGGGAGACGAGCCTTCGCGTGCGATCACGACACCCCAGATAAAGCTGCTGTCGCCGACCGGCAAAAACGTCTTTGGAATAACGATCATTAATCCAATCGTGCCTGCCAGACAACCTAGCCATATTAATGCTGATATCCATCGATGCCGCAGGAACCACCACAGCGAGCCGCCGTAAATATTCAGGATGCGTTTTTCGATGCCGCCGATGACGCGCTCCATCCAGGTCCTGCTGGAATCGTGGCCGCGGTCTTTCAGTAGCCTGGCGCACATCAGTGGAGTTAAAGTCAGCGATACCAGACCTGACGCGAAAATCGAGACGACTATCGTGACCGCGAATTCACGGAATATGCGACCTACGAGTCCCGACATAAACACCAGCGGAATGAACACCGCCGCCAGCGATATAGTCATCGACAGAATGGTGAAGCTGATCTCTTTCGCGCTGTTGATTGCCGCTGGTAACGCCTTTTCGCCGTGTTCCATGCGGCGAACGGTGTTTTCCAGGAACACGATTGCGTCGTCGACGAGGAAACCTATTGCCAGCGTCAATGCCATTAGCGAAAGATTGTCGAGGCTGTAACCCAAAAGCTGCATCGCGACAAACGTCAGCAACAATGACAGCGGCAAAGCAACCGCAGGAATCAAGGTATCTGTCGCTCTGCCCAGGAACATGAAGATGACGATTACGACCAGCGCGAACGCGATTACCAGCGTAGTCTGAACGTCGATTACAGAGTTGACGATGGAGCGAGATCGATCATAAACGGGAGTGATTCGCACCGAGCCCGGAATCTCTGCGTTAACGATCGGCAAAACATCGCGAATGGCTTGGGCCACCTGCACTGCGTTTGCGCCGGCCTGACGATAGGCCGCAACAACGACCGTCGCCGTTGGTGGCTCGTATCCGCGAGCCCAGAAACGCATGTTTATTCGCTCGTCCTGAACTGATTGCCTGACTTCGGCGACATCCTTAAGGTAAACGGGCATGCCGTTTCTGGTAGCGACGATAAGATTTTTGTAAGCTTCCGCGTTATCAAGCTGTCCCTGTGGACGCAGCAAGGCCGTTCCTGACGCGCTGTCAAGCTGACCTGCGCCGGTGTAGCTTGTGCCATTCTTAATTGCGTTGGACAGATCATCAATAGAAATATCACGAGCCCACATTGCCGAGGGATCCGCTTTGATGCGGATTGCCGACTTCGTGCCGAAAACGATGACGCGGCTGACTCCTGGAACGATGCTGAGTCGCTGACCTACCTGTGTGCTCCCGTAATCATATAGCTGTCCAGGCGTGACCGAGTTGCTGGTCATCGCGATGTACATAATCGGCTGGTCGTTTGGATTCGTCTTTGAAAACGTCGGCGGCGACGGCATATCGATTGGCAGACTGCCTGTCGCCTGCGTTATTGCCGTCTGCACGTCTGTTGCAGCCGCATCGATACTTTTATCGAGGGCAAACTGCAGTGTCATGCTTGCGTTGCCCTGCGTACTTTTCGACGTCACCAACTCTAATCCGTTGATCTGCATGAACTGCCGTTCAAGCGGCGTGGCGATATTGTTCGCGACAGTGTCTGGGCTCGCGCCGGGATACGAAGCGCTGACAGTGATTACCGGATAATCGACAGCAGGCAGATCGTTTACCGGGAGCTTTGTATAACACAAAACGCCAAACAGGATCACCGACACGGTCAGGACCGCTGTCATTACCGGACGTCGTATAAATGGCTCTGACAGATTCATTGCTTACTCCCAGGACTGATCGGTGTTGCTCCCGCCTCAGTATTCGACTGATCTACTTTGACGGCGCCGCCAGGCGTCACGGCGATTTGGCCGGCAACGACGACTCGTTCCCCAGCCTTGACGCCATCAGTTACGACTACCAGATCTCCCTGCTGTTGACCTAAAGTGACGGGTCGCATTTCTGCTTTCGATTCATTGTTGACGACGTAGACGAACGGACCTTTCGCAGACATCTGCGATGCTGCGGTGGGTACTAGAACCGCTCCGGGCAGCGTGCTCAGCACGAGCCTCACTTTAACGAACAATCCCGGCCAAAGCTTCCGATCCGTATTCGGTATCGTTGCCCGCAGCTTAACCGTTCCTGTTCCGTCCTGAACTGCGTTGTCAAGAAACGTCAGTTGTCCTTCCAGCGGAGTATCAGGAGCATCCGGCAGTCGAATCTCCGTCTTTAAAGTTCCCTGAGCCATATTCCGCCGCACTTCGCTGAGGTCGCTCTGCGTAATGGTGAAATCGGCATAAATCGGATCCATTCGTTCGATTACAACTAACGAAGGGCTGCTGCCGAAACCTGAGTTGACTATATTCCCAAGATCAACCAGTCGCTGTCCTGCTCGACCATCAATTGGCGACGTGATGTGGCAGTAGCCAATCTGTACTTTTGTGCTTTCGATGGATGCTTCGTCAGCCTTGATCGATTCGTCAGCACTTTTAATTGCAGCTTGATCAGCAAGCACGGTCGCATCCAATGCATCCTTATTGGTTTTTGCCTGATCGAACGCTTGTTTGGACGCGACTCCAGCTTCGATTAGATCAGCCTGGCGCTGAGCCTCGACCGCAGCGTTCTTTGCCTGGGCTAAATCTCTTGCCAGATTAGCTTCAGCCTGCTTTTTCAGGGCGACATCCTTCGCCAGATTTGCTTGTGCGTGCTGCAGGTCGACTTCGAACGGATGCGGATCGATGGTGAAAAGCGGAGTGCCCTTTTTCACGTCCTGCCCATCTTTAAAAAGGATCTCGGTGATTTTGCCGGAAACCTGAGGCTGAACAGAGACTACCTCTCGAGCGACGCATTTTCCGACTTCATCAAGGTATACAGGGACATCTTTTGAAACAGCAGTTACGACGGACACTGGCGCAGGCGGACGCGTGAATTCCGCCGCTGCCTGTTTTGAGCATCCGATAAAGGACAACCCTGCAACGCAAGCCAAACCTAAACCTGCTATCCAGAAAGGAGACTTCAGACCCTGATTGAGACGACTGGTTGCCGCTGCGTTATGTGATGAGGTTTCCTCCCGTGCGCCCGCGCTTCTTGTGACGAGCTTTCGACTTAACTGGGTAATCATTTGCAACTCCGATAAAGTGATAACCGATCATTAGCATATTGGGGCGCACTTGCCTCATAAGTTAATGAGAATCTTCTATACGTATTAAGCTTTCATCTGTTCGTCTTTAATCTTAGTCATGAGTCCGCTGCCTATCAAGGTACCTTCAAAAAAGGTTTGGATTATTGACCATTATTAATCTGTGGTTTGCGGATTAATCGATATTTGAAGGGCTTACATTATTTAATCGGTGAAAAATCGGTTGCTCTCATAAACGTGATATCTGCTTTTTCCAGCGTTCGCTCGGCTTGTTCCTCTTTTCCGATTTGTTGGAACTCCGGGTCAGCTCGCATGGCGTCCCAGTTCTTTTTCGCTTCTTCCCGGCTTTCGTGCCTGAGGAGAAAAACGAATGAGTTGTCTGATTGCTGATCACTTATCCAATAACCTATTACCTGGAGGTTGTGCCGCGCAAGGATCTTCGAGGTTCTGTCGCGAAATCTTGATTCCATTAACCACAGCTTGCCCGGGACAGCATGATAGACGCGAAGTTCAAATACGGGGCCGGCGTCTGCGTCTGCATTTACCCTGTTTGAGTAAAGAAGCAGAGCTGTGACAAGTGATACAGCCCAGAGCACACTCACACCAATCATCAATCTTCTAATGTATTTTGAATTCAAAAAGTTCGACTTCATAGTTACTCCTTCCAGGCAATCGCCCTGGCAATATGCTGTTTTAGGGCAGAGCTTTTGTTTTAGAGTGCAGGCCGTCCAGCCGCAGGTTTGATCGACCGAACCGCGGCCGGCACCATTAAAACCATCAACGGGCCAAGAGTCAGGAATCCGAACTGGTACCACCAGGGTACGGGTATTGGGCAGATGTTAAGAGCGATAGACGTCACGACCGAGACGATTACGAACAATGCGAGAAAAATCGTTGCTTCCTCTCTGATTCGAGCAACTGCAAAACCGCCAATTGCAGCAGTTATGAGAAACAATATTGGGCCAATAATTACGTGTGCTGTTTGCCTCGGAGCAAAGGCCTTTGAGATTACCAAACCGGCGGCTATCTTTAGCATTGCCATACCAAGGTAGACGACGATAGCGGTTCTGATTCTGATCAACCAGTCTCTGCGCAGCAGCGACCAAACCATAGAAGGCAGAGAGCGACAAGTTTGGCTTAGAAACCACAGGCATGCCGCCAATTGAGAGGTCGTTTCAAGTCGAATCGCGTATTCCTCAATCAGGTCACCTAACAGAAAGTCGTTGTATGTGACCGGCAAAATCGATCCTATAAAGCGACAAAGTAAAAGAGGCGGAGAATAGCGTTTCATATCCGCTCCAAACCGTGTTTTAAATCGGCGGTCATACTTCGAATGGTCTCTTCTGTTGTCTTAAGCGCCAGCTTGCCAGCCGCCTCGACCTTGAAGACCCTTTTTGCCCTGCCGCCGCGTTGCGGAGTCGGCTCGCCCGTGAATGAGCTAACGTACTTTTTCTCTTCCAGTCGCTCCAAAGTCGCGTACACAGCGCCGATAGAGATATCTCGGCCGGTACGCTGTTCGATCTCGCGCCGCACTAGCATTCCATGCCCGCATCCGTCCAGCCGCATCAACGCAAGTAAGACAATGTATTCGAGTGATCCCAACAATTCGCCGCGTTCCATTTGTTTTGTATTGTAGAACAAATTGGTCGGATCTGTCAAAGAGTCTTTTCGATTGCTTGGTAAAACCTCCGCTGCGCCATACAAATGCGAATGAAGAAGATTGTCACGAATTAAATTATCGAATATTCTAGAGCTATTACGTTTCTTTCGAAGCTCCTATCCAAGCTATATGTGCGATTTTGGGCCTGAGTACGCCGTCACGCGAAAGTCTATGGTCGTTGCTTTACGCCTGTGTTCAGTGTTTGTAACCACAATTGTGATGGTTACCTTAGCGTCAGCTCAATATCATTTCGACGCTTTTACCACAGATAATGGACTGCCCCATAACAGCATTAACGCGATAGTTCAATCACACGACGGGTATTTGTGGCTCGCTACGACGGACGGAATAGTTCGCTATGACGGCGTGCGGTTTACGGTATTTAACGTCGCGAATTCACCCGGTATTAAAAGCAACCGCTGCACATCAGTCTTTGAAGATAAAAGCGGGCAATTATGGATCGGGACCGAAGACAGCGGGTTGATGATATATAGTGATGGAGTTTTTAAAACCTATGGTCTAGAACAAGGGTTTCCCGGTATTTTCGTGCGTAAGATATGGTCCGACCCTAACGGCGATGTGATTCTCTACGTAAATGATGCTTTTTATAAGTGGGAAAACGATCGAGCCGTTCTGTATCTTTTGCCGACCAGCGCGCCACCGGATCGCATATATTCAGGACAGCAGAACGGCCGGGTGTGGTATCTGGATCAAACTTCTCTTCACATCCTCACCGCCAGTCGCACAATTACGGTCAACAAAGCGGAGGGATTATCGAGTCTCAATGTCAACACCGTCTATGAAGATCCTCAGAACAACATCTGGGTCGGCACGGATGCCGGATTGAACCTGATAAAGGACGGCAAAGTACAGGTATTTACCACGAAAGACGGGCTTCCCGAGAATTACGTCCGTACTATAGTGGTCGATCGATCAGGGAATCTATGGGTTGCAGGCCGCAGTTCCGGCATCACCCTTTATAAAGACGGGCACTTTACGAACTTTACGACCGCTCAGGGACTTTCAGACAATGCGGTTAACAAACTCTATGTGGATCGCGAAGACACTTTATGGATCTGCACTGTCAGCCATGGGTTGAATCGCTCAAGTAAGGAGGCGGTGCACACGATTTCAACCGAGCAGGGCCTTCCCAGCAACAATATCTATCCAATATTCGAGGATCGCGAGGGCAACGTTTGGATCGCTACCTGGAGCAAAGGTTTAACTCGATATCGGGACGGGAAGTTCACGCTGTATCAATCCAGAGACGGACTCGGCAGTCCCATCATTCCGCTATATGCTCCG
>DASRDY010000183.1:0-16227 GCA_035652355.1 Blastocatellia bacterium | reverse complement strand
TACGGCGGCAGCTACGGCGGATTCATGACGCTGATGGCAATGTTCACTACGCCTGACGTATTTGCGGCCGGTGCAGCGTTGCGGCCTGTTACGGATTGGGCGCATTACAACCACGGATATACTTCGAATATTCTGAACACTCCGCAAAAGGATCCGGAAGCTTACCGACAGAGCTCGCCAATCTACTTTGCCAATGGATTAAAGGGAGCTTTGTTGATTTGCCATGGCGTTGTCGATACCAACGTGCATTTCCAGGACACAGTTCGATTGACGCAGAAACTGATCGAGCTGCGAAAGGAAAATTGGAGCGTGGCGTTCTTCCCTGTCGAAGATCACGGCTTTGTCGAGAACACCAGTTGGGCAGATGAGTACAAGCGTATCTTCAAGCTGTTCGAAGAGAATTTGAAGAAGAAATAGGTATTCACAACATTTCCTTCTTAATCTATGGGTGACATATTAAACTGTGTCGCCCATTTGTTATTTAATTACGGACAATCTGTGCTATGAGCAACACGACTGCACCAAACGAAGTTATTTCCTTAATCGACAGGCATCGCACCATCCGCGCGTTTCGTGATGAGCCGATGCCAGCGGACCATCTGCAACTTATCATCGATGCCGGGCGAAAAGCGCCAACCGACGCTACTGCGCAAATGTATTCGTTCATTCGAATTACCGATCCTGATTTGCGAAAACTAATAGCAGAACTTGCGGGCGGTCAGGCGCACGTTGTGAGAGCATCAGAATTCTTTATTGTTTGCGCTGATGTTCATCGCATCGCGCGGATGCTGGAACATCGCGGTGAAAAGATGGGACACTGGCCGAGAGTGGCAATTCACTTTGCGGTTGCCGACGCAACATTGGTCGCGCAAACGATGGTTATCGCGGCGGAATCTCTCGGGTACGGGATCTGTTACATCGGCGGAGTGCTGAATGGTATCGATGTTATTTCGAGAGAATTGAAACTGCCCGTTGGAGTTCTTCCCGCATACGGTCTTTGCATCGGCATTCCGAATGAATATCCTAACCGCCGCCCTAGGGTCCCACAGCATCTGGTGGTAATGGAAAATCAGTACGTTGAGCCGTCTGCTGCCGATCTTGATGAAGCGTATACAGCGATGGCTCCAATCACGAGAAGCGGCGATTGGTTTGCAGTGTTGCAGCGCTACTTCGCGCCGGGCGGAACGATGGAGCAGCGCGAAGTCTTGTATCGGGAGACTCTTAAACAACAGGGGCTTGAGGATTAAAGGGAAAGCATGGTTACGTTGAAGGATATTCAAGAGGCTAATACCAGAATCAGCAGCCATATACGTAGAACACCAACCGTGCGATTTGCGCCGCTTCGTGATCCCATTGATTACGAGGTTTGGCTGAAGCTCGAGAATCTTCAAGTCACCGGTTCTTTCAAAGCTCGCGGCGCGGTGAATAAAGTAATGTCGCTCGCGCCCAACACGATCGCGAACGGCATTATCACTGCATCCGGTGGTAACCATGGACTGGGCGTTGCGTATGCCGCTCACCTATTGAAGATCCCGGCAACCGTATACGTTCCGGAAAAAGCCAATCAGGCTCGACGGAATCGTCTGGCGAGATGGGGCGCAAAAGTCGTTGTCGGTGGTCGCGATTGGGACGATGCGTATGCTGCCGCTATGAAAGAGTGCGAAAAGACTGGTCGTCCGATGGTTCATCCATTCAATGACGAGCACGTCATCGCAGGTCAAGGCACCGCTGCGATAGAGATACTGGCGGACGCTCCGCAACTCGATGCGGTGATTGTACCGATTGGCGGAGGTGGACTGATTAGCGGCGTGGCAACTTACATCAAAGAGTCCTCTCCAAACACTCAAGTTATCGGAGTAGAACCTGCGGGTGCGGCTTCGATGCACGCCAGTGTTCAAGCTGGAAAAATGGTGGAGCTTTCAAACATTCATTCAATTGCCGATACTCTGTCCTCGCGAGTCGTTGGTAACCTGACTCTGGAAGCAACCAGGAAATACGTCGATCAGATTGTTCTAATTGAAGACGACGCAATGCGAAAAGCGATGCGCCGACTTTGGGACGAATACAATCTGCTGGTCGAACCGTCAGGCTCTGCGGCGCTTGCTGCCTTACTTGAAAACCAGATCGATATTCCAAAAGGCTCGCGCATCGGCGTGATTGTGTCTGGCGGTAACATCGATGCCGGCCCCGCGCTGTCAATCTAGTAAAAATCCGCTTAAAAAATCCATTTTCACCTGTGATTATCCACACTTGGCGCTTTAGATAAGTTGTCGCGCCGATAATTGCTACCTATAATAGCACTCGTTCGCCGGTGTGGGAGGCGCCCCCAGTCAATGCACGTGGGAACGAGAATACCGGGTTTAAAGGTAGAGACTGGTGACGAAGTTAAAGCTGCTCATCCTGGTACTGGCAACAGGCCTTTTGGCTATTCAATTACGCCATCCTATACATGGGTCGCTTTTTAACCGTCCTGTTGAGGCTCTGCCTTCTGCCGAAAAGGCTCCGGAACCGGAAAAACCCGCTCCGCAGCCACTGGTATCCCAGGCGCTTGTTAATTATGAAGGTCTGTTAACCAGAACTGGCGAAAGCCTTGATGGTCAGGGCGTATTGGTTGAAACCCTGGACGCTAAACAGATCATTGCCTCTCACAACATCGATCATACTTTTAATCCGGCGTCGGTAACAAAGATAGCAACGTCGCTGGCTGCGCTGGTAAAGTTCGGACCCAATTATCATCTTAAGACGACACTGTATGCTGACGGAGATGTCGACCGTTCTGCTCGGACCATAAATGGCAACCTGGTATTGGATACCGATGGCGATCCGATGTTCTTTGTAAACAACGCACAGGAGCTGGCGCAAAATCTTGTTCGAGCCGGAATCAATAAAGTTTCAGGCGATCTGGTAATAAAGGGACCGTTCTCTATTAATCGCAACTCGTCGCCGCAAGCATCCGCAGACAAAATGATGGCGGCATTTCGTGGCGCCGGAGTTAAGTTCGGTGGCAATCTGAGATTTGCCGATGGGCGCGGTGGACAGACTGAACTTGTAGCTTATGAATGCGGCACTCCGTTAATACAAATCCTGCTCTATCAAAACGCACATAGCGACAATCCGATTGCCGAGCGAATCGGCGATTCCATTGGTGGACCTCAAGGTCTTCAGCAATTCTTGATCAAGAGCGTCGGTGTTAAACCAGAAGACGTTTACATCAGCCGTACCTCCGGTCTGGATTACAATCGAATATCGCCTCGCGCAATGATCCTGATTTTGCGTCGCTTGATGGACCTTTTGGATGCGCAACAACTTAAACCTGAAGACCTGCTTCCCGTCGCCGGTGTAGATGACGGCACGCTTCGCACACGATTTAAAGGCGATGAATGGCACGGAGCAGTCATCGGCAAAACGGGATCTCTACCGGGCACGGATGGAGGCGTCAGCACGCTGGCCGGAATAGCTTACTCTCAAAAGTACGGGCCGATTCTCTATGCGATCTTCAATTCCGGCGGGAACGTTCCGCAGTATCGCCGATGGCAGGACGATCTGCTGGAAGGGATCATCGCTGAATGCGGCGGGCCGGCCATCGGCGCTCGCCAGCAAAATGGCCTTAATGAAGAGATAAGGACCGAGCCTTCGATTCACATAATTCCGCCGTCTCAACCTCAAGATTCCGCAACAACCAGCCAGTAATTCAGGGTATAATACCCGGCCTGTCGACAATACTGCTTTGCGAGTCACATTTCGGCAAATGTCCCCGAGGAGGATCTTGTATGCGCAGACTTCTCTGCCAGGCCTTGTGTCTGTCTATTCTGTTATGTTCTGTTCCCGAGCTTTCGGCTAACAGTCAGCAAACTGGTTCTGGATTTACCGTAAGCCGCAAAGCTATCTGGTCACCGACTGACGAGATGATTCAGAACCTTGAAGAGAAGTGCAAAGCCACCGGTCTGAACGGCTTTGCTGGATGTTTTATATCCTTCATGCAGAGTTCCGGGGCTTCTCCTGAGGCGATCCAGTTCGCCAAGCTGCTGAACGGCGAAGGCTATCTACGTGACTTTCGTAAAAGGCTTGGAGTTGACGTCGCATACGTGACGTATCCATTCAGGGCTAATGAGAACGATGCAGTGCTCTTCGTAAACGGAAGTCCGCAAATTGTCGATGTAGATGGTCAGAGCGTCATTCAGAGCATTAATATCAAAAGCGATCCGGTTTATGCTCAACTGGCAAGCAAGTCGTCAAAGCTGGAAATCTTTCCCGGAGATCGATCTGCAACTGATCAACCCGCTCTGGAGCGCAATACGCAGGGCGGACAGCGGTTCATCGTCCGGTACAACGTCGTCAACGGCTGTCACGCGTGCGAGATAATGGCTTATGCCCTGGTCGCATTTGACTTTACTAAGGAAGGCAAATTCATCGGAACTGAGTTCATGGGTTTGAGCGATCAATCGACTGCTTCTGTGCGACCGAGGATGAGATTCACAAATCCCCGCGCCATTATTGATACCAGAGTAGGTCAGCAGTTTTCATTGGTCCTGTTCTCGAATCACAGCGTTGGCAACCATTGGGAATTGGCGACTCCAATAGATCAGACAATCGTAAAGCTGGTTGACACTGCTTTCGAACCGCCTGATCCCGACCAGTCTAATCCACGTGGCAAAGAGGTATGGACATTCATAGCAACGCAGAAAGGCAGCACCACGATTTCGGTCAAACAGGTTTTTCGCAACGCTCAAAGGAGCGCGCAAGCAACTCCTAAGAATTTCAAAATCGTGATCAATTAAGAGGATTATTTGCTTGCACGGGCAGTCCGTTTTGGTTGCGGAGTCATCGATTTCAAATTATAGAAAGCTGCATAGCCTGGATAAACTGCGCTCTTTCCAAGGCTCTCCTCTATCCTTAATAACTGATTATATTTTGCGGTTCGGTCTGTTCTTGAAGCTGAGCCCGTCTTGATGAATCCCGCGTTTGTAGCTACTGCCAGATCCGCAATAAACGTGTCTTCTGTTTCGCCGGATCTGTGAGAGATGACTGCGGTGTAATTATGCGTCTGCGCCATCTGAATTGCTCGCAGAGTTTCCGTCAACGTTCCAATCTGATTGACTTTGACCAGGATCGAATTCGCTACCCCCAATTCAATCCCCTTTCGCAGGTATTCAACGTTGGTCACAAACAGATCGTCACCGACAAGTTGAATCTTCTGTCCGACCGATTCAGTCAATGTCTTCCAGCCGTTCCAATCGTTTTCGGCCATGCCGTCTTCGATTGAGACGATTGGGTACTGCTGCACCCAGTTGGTATAGTAGGCGGCCATTTCATCCGGGGTCAGCTTTCGTCCGTCCGATTTCTTAAAGACATAATTTTTGCCGTCAAAGAATTCGCTGGACGCAGGATCCAACGCCAGCGCGACATCCGTTCCCGCCTTATATCCGGCTTTGTTGATGGCTTCTAAGATCGCCTCTATAGCTTCGTCATTCGATTTCAGGTTCGGAGCAAAACCGCCTTCGTCGCCGACCGATGTGCTGTGGCCGCGTTTCTTCAAAACTCCTTTCAGTTGGTGAAAAACCTCAACACCGCAACGCAGTGCTTCACTGAAGGAACCAGCTCCGAGCGGAGCAATCATGAATTCCTGAAAATCGACGTTGTTGTCTGCATGAGCTCCACCGTTTAATATGTTCATCAACGGCACTGGCAATTTACACGCATTTGGTCCCCCGAGATAACGATAAAGCGGCAGGTCAGATTCTGAGGCCGCAGCTCTTGCGGCTGCCATTGAAACTGCCAGCATAGCGTTAGCGCCTAGCTTGCCTTTGTTCTTTGTGCCATCCAGTTGAATCATCGCATCGTCCAAAGCTATTTGATCCAGCGCGTCCATTCCAACAACAGTTTTGGCAATGGTCGTGTTGACGTTCCTGACCGCCTTCGATACGCCTTTGCCACCAAAGCGCTTTGCGTCATTGTCGCGCAGTTCAACCGCTTCGTGCTCTCCTGTGGATGCGCCTGAAGGGACTGCGGCTCTTCCGACAATGCCGCTGTCGAGGGTCACATCAGCTTCGATTGTTGGGTTTCCACGGGAATCAAGGATTTCGCGCGCCAGTACTTTGGTGATTATGCTCATTCCGAACCTCCAGTTGATCTACTGCCCCAAAGGGCTGGCGATTATAGCATGGGTTACGGTCTGACACTGAATCGGCAAAACTCACAAAACCGGCTTTTTGAATCTTCAAGCGTGAACCAGTTGGCCGAACTTGCGGACAAGAGGGGCGCGAGTTCGCTCTTTCCAACCTGTCCTAAAATGTGAACACGACTGCCAGATTTGCTTTCGCGCCGCAATCTCCGGTACTATATCGACAACTCATTGAAGAGGACAGACCCCTCGGAGAGGTTCTCTTGAAACGGAAATGCCTCAGGTAGGCCGCAAGTAAAGAGAAACGTCCGCGTCACGACACGACGTCTGAATTAAGAGCCGACATCCGTTGGAAGCTGGATGGCACCGCCGCGAAAGCGGCTCCAGCACAGAAGATACCTTCAGGGAGTGATCGGCTGTTATGTCTTCACAACGCGTCTTTATCGAATCTCTTCGTCAATTCCACGAACAGGAAGTAACGATCTGCGGCTGGGTTTCGCGACTGCGAACCCTGGCGAAAACAACCTTCATCATTCTGAAAGATTGCTCAGGCGAGATGCAGTGCGTTGCCGCCACTGACGCTATCAAAGATCATCGTCTGAAAAACGACGACGTGATCGAAATACGCGGAAAAGTTCGACCCGATGATAGATCAAAGTATTTTGGGGTCGAAGTCGACGTCATTGATATTAAAGTATTGAATAGGTCGGCGCATGATTTGCCGTTCAGTTCTTCGACAAACCTGGAACACGTGGGAATGGAGACTCTGGTTGAGTATCGGCCGCTGGCCGTGCGCAATGACGCAGTCGGAAATGTATTTCGCGTACAGGCGGCCATTCTGAAGTATTTTCGCGAGTTCCTGACAACCCAGCGCTTTACCGAAATAATTACGTCAAAAATCGTTGCTTCGGGAACAGAAGGCGGAACGAATCTTTTCGAGCTCGCATATTTTGACCGTATTGCATATCTGGCGCAGAGTCCGCAGTTTTATAAAGAACACGGAGTTGCCGGATTCGAGCGCGTTTACGAAACCGGTCACGTTTATCGTGCGGAACCACACGCCAGCAGTCGTCATTTGACGGAGTATTATTCGTTGGATTTCGAGCTGGGTTTTATCGATGGCCCAGAAGATGTAATTCAGGTCGAGCGAGAATTACTCAGTTATATTTTTGAGAAGCTGAATGCGGAATGGTGGGGAATCATTAAGGAATATCGCGAAGCTCCATTGCCATCGATGCTCAACGTGCCATGTTGGGAGTTCGGCCACTGTCTTGAACTGTTGAAGACACATTTTGATCGCGACGATCTTTATGATGATTTGGATCCGGAAGGCGAACGCCAGTTGTGCTCGATTGCCGAGAAAGAGACAGGAGTACCTGCTGTATTCGTGCTGGGGTATCCGCTCTCTTCGCGTCCATTTTACACAGCGCCGCGCGGAAGCGGTGGGGCGGCACAGAGCTTCGATCTGTTGTTTCACGGAGTTGAGATCACGACTGGAGGTCAGCGACTTCATCGCAGAGAAGATCTTGAGACCAGTTTACGCAAACGCGGAATCGACCCGACTAGCTTTGAAAGTCATCTGCGAATGTTTGATTTGGGAATGCCTCCCCATGGAGGTTTGGCAATTGGTTTAGAACGGTTAACGGCAGGAGTATTGGGATTGTCGAATGTTCGGCAGGCGGTACTCTACCCACGAGACCGATACAAGGTAACTCCCTGACGCAGCGCATTTGTAGCGCGCCGATCCGGCGGCACCCTGAAAGTCGTTTTATCGGCACTCAGGTAAAATAAACGCTCGCATTACAGAAGAGCCACCAAAGCGCCGCCAGGCTGGCGCACTACAACAGCTTCGCAATTCCCTGCTGTACGGTAAAATGTGACTATGCCGGCCGAAGTCAAAATGAACCCAACCGATGTTTTTAAAATTACGAAGCGTCTGGACGTTTCCGGACTGATAATGACCGAAGCCGTCAGCAAAGACGAATGCCTGATTCCGCCACACTCTCACGATCAGACTCACATCACAATAGTAATCGAAGGGTTCTGCGAAGAAATATACAACGGCAAAAAACGAGACATTCCGCCACTCGCGGTTAGCTATTTTCATCCCGGCGAGATTCATTCGTTGAGGGTATTCAACACCCCGACACGATCATTCGATATTGAGATTGGGCAAGAATGGTTCGATCGTCTTCCGAATCCGATTAAACCGATCACAATGATCGATCCACCACAAGGACCAGTTTCCGGCCTGATGATCCGGCTATATCGAGAATTCAAAGAAACCGATGATCTGTCGGCGCTGGCGATCCAGGCGCTGACCCTGGAATTGCTGGTAGAGCTCGCCCGAACATCAAAAGGAGCAAGAGTAAAGAAAGCTCCGCTATGGCTGCATAATGTGGTTGACCTTATTAACAACAAGTACAAACACAATATTACGCTTTCGGAAATGGCCGAATCGGCCGATGTTAACCCGTCGCATCTGATTCAAGTCTTTCGCGAGCATTTCCATTGCACTCCGGGCGAGTTTCTGCGACGTGTACGCGTAGAGTGGGCTATGCGCCAGTTACGCAATCCGGCCCTTGCCTTATCCGATATTTCTTCCGATGTGGGATTCAGCGATCAGAGCCACTTTACGCGTGTCTTCAAACGGTTTACCGGTCTTACTCCAGCGCAATATCGCAGTCTTAATATCAATCCAGATTCCGTGCAAAACACCGGTAAATCATCCAAGACTCCCCTACTAAAATAGATTAATCTCCGCATCGTTAATTGAGACGAATTTCATACCGAATAGGAGATTAGTTATGACGAAGAAAATCGACGAAAAGGTCAATGTCAAAGTCCTGGTTCGCGCGGAACCCGAACGTGTTTATGATGCAATCGCGACAGCAAAAGGATTGGACGGATGGTTCACCCAGGGAGCTTTGGTCGATGCTCGCGCTGGAGGGCGTATTCACTTTCGATGGAAGAATCACGGTCCGGACCACTACGACGGCGAAAGCGAAGGTCCAGTTCTTGAAGTCGACCGCCCAAACCGATTTGTCTTTCAATGGAAGGTCGACACCGATTCATATATGACGACTGTTGCAATCGATTTCCGCAAAGTGGACGAAGGAACAATCGTTCAACTGACCGAACAAGCTTACGACGACACGCCAACAGGATTAAAAGATATGCTGGCACGCGCAACCGGCTGGGGCGAAGCGCTTATCCAGATGAAATACTGGGTCGAGCACGGTGTCAGATACTGAAATTCGGATGTAGGATTACTTGGAAGCGGTCGGCTTCAGCATCGTTCCGCGCCTAACCGCCGAACCAACCACCCATATGCAAGGTCTTGCGGCGTCCGCTATCTTATCTAGCTGGCCTCGCTTTTGTATCAACATCGGCGACGCTTGGGCCAACATAAACGCAAGCATCAGCTATCTGGCCGAGAGTTAGAGGACTATCCTTGAACACGCTCACGCAGCCGCCGGCGCCTCGGCAGGTCGTGACCGTGCCGCCAAGGAATTCCTCAGCTGTGAAATCCCGAAAGGGCAGGCTTTGGAGAGGCACGAGTACCGGACGCACCTGCGTCTTTAAAGCGCGGTCGAACTTTTGATAGTCCGGATCGATGCCCGCGGCGACGCCAGGCGGAAGGACAAGTCGATAGCCCAATGGAATCACTACGAAAGTTCGACCGGGATATTCGACCTCGATCGTCCTGGCGATTCCGATGTCGCCCATGACAGAATGGAAATCCCTGCCATCGCCTGCGGTCCGATAAAAGTGCCCCGCCCCGTAAATAACCAGGGCTTTGCCGCGTTTTTGAAGCACTTGCTCCTTCAGGATGGAGATGGCGGCGCTGTCGCGGCTCCTATTGCCGCTCGGTCCCGGGTCGCCCCCGAAGACGCGAATTCGCGCATTGGCAGGCAGTTTCGAATTGACCTCGCGTACGGCCGCGAAAAAGTCCGCATAAATGGGAAAGTCCCAGACTCCGTGCGGACCCGCTTCGGTGGTCTTCCAGACCTGCTCCAGCTCGGTTCTTGATACATTCTCACCTCGAATGTAACGGTCGAGAGTTGCCTGCTCCGTAGTGCTGCCGAACTCTACCAGGATCGACCGCACTTTCTTCGCGAACTCGGGGTCACGAACGACGGCAATTCGCAGATCGGAGTCTAGTCTCCGCCTGTGCGCCTCGCCGAGCGCCACAATGTCGACTTGATCGAACGCAGAAACCAGGGTTCGGGCAATCTCGTCAATACCCGCCGCTTCGTCAGGCAAGCGCAAGTTCGGCCGTCCAGTGTTCTGTGGCGACTTAGCGCGAGCGAGAGATTCATTCGTCAGGCTAGCAACCAGGGCGGCCGCAGCAACGATCATTACAATAGCGGTCAGCAGGACAGCGTTCTTCGCGGCAACTGATTTAGTTGACATGCAATGCTCCTCAGGCATGCTGACCGGGGATGGACGCGAGTGAAGGAGTCCAGGCACTTCACATACTTTCAATGGCCGCTGGCGCGACAGAATGACTTTATCGAAACGAAGTTGTGTCAACTTCGATTCGTTGTCAAACATTATCTACTGCCGTCCATTTCTTTCTGCAAGCTATCGATTGCATGCTGGATACCGTTCTTGCGTTGCTCATCTGTAACTTTCTGGACAATCTCCTTTAGAGCCGCAAGCTGAGCAGTCTTCAGGGCCTTGTCTGCCGGGACTTCGATATCTGGTTTAATGCCGACGCCTTCCCAGTTGGTTTTTGTTACCGGATTGATAGCTCGGCCAGTGGGAATGAACGCTCCAAAATGATCGGTGATACGTCTGGTTCCACCCGGGTTCGCGCCGCCACCAGTTACCTCGCCCACAATAGTCGCGCGTTTCAAATTTTGAAGGTCGTAGGTAAATTCTTCTGCTGCGGAAAAGGTTCGATTCGAGGTAAGAATGTAAACCGGCTTACTTCTGCCATAACGCTTTCCGGGAACATACGGAAGACTCCACCATTGGCGAGTGCTGCCGTCGCCGCGGAAATAGAGGTCGTTCAGATGAGCGTTGTCACCGTCAAAAAGATAGCTTGCGATAAGCTGGACCGTGGCGGGCGCACCGCCGCCATTCCGTCGCAGGTCAATAATCAACGCATCAGTGTTAGCCAGGAAGTTCATTGCTGCAACAATTGTTTCGGCGGCTTCGCTGGCGGGCGTGAATCCACGCAACTCCAGGTAGCCAATGTTGCCATCCATCCTCTCCAGCTTTTCAAATCCGTAATTGGTCGTTCGAAGCTGCTCGCGCTGCTGCGCGATTTGTTCCGGCGAAGGACCGCTCTGCGGATCGCGCGGAGGTACCGCCTGGAAACTGTAGAACATACGCAGATGCTTGTCATGACTAACATCCTGCAAATCCTTCGTCAGCGTCTGGACGAATGAAATGGCGCTGGTAATATTGTCGTATTCTTTGTTCTGCTGGTGGGTGCGAAGCGCGTCCTCCATCTTTTTCGCGGTATCAGGAAAGACATAATTATCATTTAAAAGTTTGATCAATCCATCTATCACAGCGTCGCGTTCCGCGGAGTCGATAGTCCTATCGGGTTGCTGCGCTGGGCCCTGACCCTGTGCAAATAAGATACAAGTCGCGTTGATCGTCACAAAAATAAGAACAGCCGCAACAGCCAATCGTAGTGATTTCATAACAATGCTCCATCTGGGATTAATGTGCCAGCATGTAGACTAACAGCAGAAAGAGGTTCGGTCTTGTACAGGATAAAGGGGATTGGACTCAATTAAGGCGAATACGTGAACGGTACTGTGCCGGTGTAATGCCCATCATATTTTTCAAAGTTCTGGAAAGATGACTTTGATCGACAAAACCCGCGGTAACAGCGATCTGCGCCAGCGATTTATTCGATTGAGCCAGTTCGCGACAGGCGCATTCCAGCCTAAGCTGGCGAATATATTCGCCAACGGTACAGCGATAATGTTGCCTGAAACTGGCGGCCAGGTGAACAGGATGTATGTCGACAGTGGTCGCGATTTCGTCAAGCGATATTCCGTCGGCAAAACAATCGTGAAGGATTTCGCGAACCCTTGACAACCATTGCGGGGCTTTTGTCTTGTCGCTCTTAAGTTGACGGGATATCTCGGCGATAATTTCCAGAATCAAACCTTCAATCGCCAAGGGCGAAACAGAATCCATCATGTGATACTCGCGGTAGAGTTTGAGCGCGAGGTTTGCTACCGGGCCGCCTTGAAAATGGGCCGGAGAATCCAAGTGCACCGAATATTGCCGCATTCGCGCCAGCCATCCGCGGCATATTTCAATGTTAAACGAGCTGGATATTCGATTGCCGATTTCCTCCGAATGTAATTCATCAGGAGGATGAATCGCGAAAGTCAGCGGACTACATAACCGCGTTTGTGTTCCATAGACCTCTTTGAAAGTGCCTCTCAGCACCAGACAGAAATAACTGTTTTCGTGGGAATGCTTCGGGATCTTGAGGCCGGGGCGATTCACGGTCTCGTTTAACAGAAAATCCGCTACTTTTTGGCTGTTTACGACCCGGCCAAAAAAACCGCCCTGCGGAAGCTTTGTGGTCATTCTTGTTGCTCCGAAGCAAGGATACGTGAATTAAACGCGGAATCTCTACAATTGTTCCTGGAAAAGGTAATTACGAAGAGACACGATAAAAAAATGCTCCGTATTAAAATATACGTGTCGCATCCCTTTGGTTCCAATTACTTCTCTGCAAGCAGGTATTTGGCAATAGTCTGAAGCTGCAGATTCGATGTTCCTTCGTAAATTTTACCGATCTTAGAATCCCGCCAGTATTTCTCGACCGGGTACTCTTTCGTGTAGCCGTATCCGCCATAATGCTCGACCACCTGTGAAGTGACGCGTTCGGCAGTATTAGACGAGTATAGTTTCGCCATCGCCGCTTCGGTGATAAACGGTTTCCCGGCGTCTTTTAATCGAGCCGCATTGTAGACCATCAATCGAGTTGCTTCGATCTCAGTAGCCATCTGCGCAATCTGAAATTGGACACCCTGAAATTCAGATATCGGTTTGCCGAACGCAACGCGCTCTTTGGTGTATTTCAATCCGTGTTCAAACGATCCACGAGCCACGCCCAACATCTGAGCGGCGATCCCGATGCGGCCTTCGTTCAAGGTCTCGATGGCGATCTTGTAGCCCTTGCCGACTTCGCCTAGAACGTTTTCGCGCGGGACAAAGCAGTCTTCAAGAATGAGCTCACAAGTAGAAGAAGCACGGATACCGGTCTTATCTTCTTTCTTTCCGACGGAAAAACCCGCGAAATCGCGCTCAACCAGGAATGCCGTAATGCCTTTATAGCCCGCACCCGGATTCACATTGGCGAAGACAATGAAAAGTCCTGCTTCGGCTGCATTGGTAATCCAAAGTTTCCGGCCCGTCAGAATAAAGCCATTGTCTTTCTCGAATCCTCGGCATTGCAGCGCGAAAGCATCACTGCCGGAATTGGCTTCGGACAGGGCATACGCGCCTATGGTGTCTTTCGCGAGTTTCGGAAAATAACGTTCTCGCTGGTCATCAGTGCCCCATCTCTTTATTGCGTTAATGACCAACGTGTTTTGAACGTCAACCAGGACGCCGCAGGATGCGTCGACGCGCGATAACTCTTCGACGATTAAGATCGAAGTGAAAAAGTTGCTGCCGGTACCGCCGAATTTCTCCGGAATTTCTATACCCATTAAACCGAGCTCGAAGAACTGCTGGATCAATCCGGGATCCATCTTAGCTTCGTGATCCATCTGCGAGACCTTGAGTCTGATCTGTTCTTCGGCAAAATCGCGGACAGTAGCCCGGAACATCTCTTCGTCTTCGGAAAGCTGCGTCAGCGGCGGCGCAGCAATTATTTCAGCGCTCATAATGACTCCTCAACTCTATTAATAATCGATAAATATTACACCGTCAGACCAGTGAATAAAAACCATATAGGCTAAACCCGGAACAGCACCAGTCTATTCCGAAGGCCTTTTTTCTCTTTCAATAGAGACAGAGAAAGCAGTAGTCTATGAGTATATTGAGCACCTAAATCCTGATAAGGGGTTGCACATGACGGAAACGATGGAGCTAATGAAAAAGGAGTTTAAGAGATTAGGCGTCAGCCTGGACGTACGACCTGTTGACGGAAAACCGAATCTATGCCGGATCGAAGGCAGCATCGGCGATGCCGCAGGCGAATATGATGCCCATCGGGCTTTGAACGCGCTGATACAACTCCAAAGCCCGGATATTGGGGACAGCGGTTATCAAATGGTACAGGCGGTTCTTCGTCAAATAGGATTCGCGAGCCAGTAATTGAATCCACCCGCTAAAATAATGCGTATCGGCCGTCGCTGTGCATCACTCTGTTTTCGTGAATCAGTTTCTCAAGATGAGCGATTACGGAGCGTTCAGCTAAACCGTGAACGGATTCCGGAACGTCAGTATATACGGCTTTTACGATTTCCGGCGGCGTGGTTGAGCCTTTCACAATAGCTTCGACAATGCAAGATTCGCGCGCCAGGCGATGTTTTATGTATTGATCGATCTTATGCTTTGGCCCTCCTACTGGTGGCCCGTGCGCGCCGAAAATCACCGACGCCGGTAACTCGCGCAGACGCTTAAGAGAATTCAAATAATCGATCATATTCCCTTCAGGCGGGTCAATCAGCACCGTGCCGATACCAACAACGTTGTCGCCAGTAATCAGGGCGTGAAGATTCTCTTCAAAGAAGCACAAATGTCCGCGCGCGTGCCCTGGAGTGTGCAGAGCCTGCAGCCGCCATCCCGGCTCGCCCGGCAATTCGATGATGTCATTGTCTTCAATAAAGCGATCTACCGTGACCTTATCTTTTAACGATTCTGCCGTCAGTCGATGAGCGGCAACCGGAACGCCCAATCGTTCTTTCAGATGCATTACCCCGCCGACGTGATCCTTGTGATGATGGGTTAGGATGATCTTGCGAATCTTGCGACCTTCAGTTGTCATCTCGTCAAGAAAGTCGTCCAGGGCTTCGGTCTCTTCTCCGAAAGGACTGGCCGGGTCAATTACCACGATTTCCCGGCCCCCGACGATATAACAATTGGTGTGCGTAGCTGGGGGCAATGTCGCTGTGCGCAAGGGAAACAGAACGATGCCCGGTTTTACTTCGATGCGTTGGATCGGCTCGCGCCTGGCTTGTGGCAACGCAGTCAGCCGAGCAGTCAGATCATGCGCGCCCTTTGCAAGAACCTCGAGCGCATGAATGGTTGGCGGAACCATCAGGACCTTGCCCCGTCGCCAGCGATCGAGTGCATCGGCCGGTCTTATCCACTCACCGAATTCAAGCTCACCAAGTTGAACGTCTGGCTCTTGTCCTTCGGGCAACCACGCCGCAAAAAACCAGGTGTCAAATCGACGGGGCGAAAATGCAGGTGTAATCCATCTTCCAGCTTCGACCACCAAAGTCCCGTCAAGTCGCAATCCGTGGGCGCTGACCAAATCTGCAAAGCCCTTGCTGTTGTTTGAGATTTCGTGGCGCAGGCGGTTTCGCTCTTCAGCTGAAAGCCACTGCACGCCCTGTGCCAGCAAAACACCGGTTTCCTCAAATAGCTCTCTAATAGCGCAAACTCGCATCGTGCGCGAGGTATCATCAGGGCAATGGTCGATCTCAATCGAAGCGTCCGCAGAATCCCGCTGACCTCCGGGATATGCATGAAATCCGCCCAGATATTGCAGGTGCTCTGCGCGGCGCACCCAATAGACCATTGGATCATCGGGATTGCGCAACAGAATGACTGCGGCGGCGTCTTTTGGGGCGCTCAAGCTGGTATAGTCCTCCTGAAAGTTTTCCCTACATATAGTCAAATAATCGATATTTATCAATCGCGAGAGCAGATTATTCAGTGGTGCAAAACGCGGTAGGTCTGGCGAGCTTCGGCTGCAACCTCCGGCTCGACGTCGCGAGCAAGTTTCATCAGCAAAACCGTAGCCTGGTCATTCGAGACAGCCAAATGGCCAAGGCCGTGTGCAACAGCTTCACGCACCCGCCAGTCAGGATGTTTTATAAGTTTGGAGAAATGCCGGAAAACAACTTGTGGATGACCTAAATGCGCGGCAAGCGTATCAGCTGCTT
>DASRDY010000182.1:0-1273 GCA_035652355.1 Blastocatellia bacterium | reverse complement strand
TGGCCGGTTTTTTGGACTGATCTCGGGAATTTTCATCCTTTACGACCCAATCAAGACGCTTAGCCGGATACATCTGGTGATGCAGCGCTCGATTGCGGCAACGACTTCGATTTTCGGGATTCTCGATTCCAAGCCGACTGTCCAGGACAAGCCAGATGCCGTTGCACTACGGTCGTCACAAGGTCGCATCGACTTTGAAGATGTGACATTCCGGTATGCCAATACGGTGACGGATGCGGTCAGTGATCTGACTTTGCACATCGAGCCGGGTAAGACCTATGCGCTCGTCGGCGCCAGCGGCGCGGGTAAAAGCACCATTCTTTCGTTGATCCTGCGCTTGTACGATCCGACTTCAGGAGCTGTAAAAATCGACGGCCGCGACTTACGTTCGATCACCCAGAAATCCTTGCGCCAACAAATCGGCCTGGTCACTCAGGAAACCTTCTTATTTCACGACACCATCTTCAACAATATCCAGTTCGGCCGCCTGGATGCCACCCCCGAAGAAGTTTGCGAAGCGGCACGCGCCGCGTATGCCCACGACTTTATTCTGGCGCAGCCGAAAGGTTATCAAACCGTGATTGGCGACAAGGGATGTCTTCTTTCTGGTGGCCAGCAGCAGCGTCTTGCTATTGCGCGCGCTGTGCTTAAGAATGCACCAATCCTTCTGCTGGACGAAGCGACGTCATCGCTCGATTCCGAATCGGAAAAGCAAATTCAAAAGGCTCTGGCCGAGCTCTCGGCTGGCCGCACGGTGATTGCCATTGCGCATCGCCTTTCCACAGTTCTTTCCGCGGACCAAATCATTGTCATGGACAGCGGCCGCGTGAAGGAAGTCGGTACACACGCCGAGCTTCTCGAAAAATCTGGCTACTACAGGCGATTGTACGACCATCAGTTCAATCGAATACCTGAGGAACCAGCCACTGAGCCAGCCTTTGCTATTGAGGAGCTTGTTTAGCGACCGCGATTAAGGTTAAAAAGAGTCTAAATGTTAAAAAGGAAAACTTGAATGGCATGTTGTGACGCGGCAACAATTCAATTTTTTCAATCATTTAACTGTTTTTTTCTTAGTCTGCCCTTAAGGCATGCCCTTTAACATCGATCTCCATACACATTCCTTTTTTTCCGGGGATGGTGTCTCCAGCCCGGAGGACATGATTGCAGCTGCGCGTGCTAAAGGCTTACATGGATTCGCGATTACCGATCATAACACGTGCGATGCCGTCAATTACCTGCTCCAAAAAGGTTTGATGCGCCTGGACGGATTACC
>DASRDY010000181.1:0-25910 GCA_035652355.1 Blastocatellia bacterium | reverse complement strand
GGCGCGGCCGGTGTGACCGGAAGCACGTCATTAAACAACTGCACGATCAGTGGCAACACCGCAACTAACGGCGTCAATTCGGCTGGCGGCGGTGTTTATTTCAATGCGGGATATTCCGCAACGATCTCCGGTAGCGACATCTTTAACAACAATGCCGGTCAGGGCGGAGGTGTGTTTAATGGCGGCAGCGACAGTACACCCACCAGCACTCTGACGATCAATTCGCTGACATTGATCCACGGCAATTCAGCCGTAACCAGCGGCAGCGGCAAAGGCAACGGCGGTGGCATCGGAAACGCAGAAATCGGCGGCGGTTCAAATCCAGCCACAACGAACGTAACCAAGACTCATATATTCGGCAACAGCGCGACGTCGGCCGGCGGCGGTATTTCCGTGGGCGGCGGAACGTTTACGATGAGCTTCAGCCGAATCATCAATAACACATCGGGCGCTTCGAACAGCCGTGGTCTCGAGAACAACAGCACCACCGGTATCCCGACAAACGTCTCCGACAACTGGTGGGGTTGCTCGCAAAATCCGACTACTGCCAGCACTCCTTGCGATTCCGCACATACAACAACCGGAACGCTGACGACGACTCCATTCCTGCAGATCAAAACTACGGCATCGCAGAATCCGATTGCGACTGGGTCAACGGCGACGCTGACTGCCACGGTTCAGGACTCTACTGGAGCTAACCAGTCTGCGGCGAATCTGGACGTCTTCCTAGCCACAAATGCAACTGCGGGAACTCCGTTGCCTGTAATCTGGAGCGCGGTGACCAACACGGTTACAACGAATGCGAACAGCTCACCGCTTCAGAATGTCGGCGGATTTGCAAAGGCGACCGCCACATATAACGGCACCACTCCTGTTCATCAGGATCCAACCGTGGCAAAGGTTGACAATGACTTTACGACTGGAACTCATCCGGACATAGTTTTGATGACGGTTCTGTCCCCGCCGAGCATCGCAAAGTCATTCGGAGCACCCACTGTTACCGTCGGTGGTGTAACAACTTTACAGTTCACGATCACGAATCCGAATACCGGAGACTCGCTCAACGGCGTGGCCTTCACCGATACCTTCCCGGCAAACATTGCGGTAGGACCGACGCCTGGTGTTGTTAACACCTGCGGTGGGACTTTCACCGCAGTTGCCGGAGCAGGCAGCGTATCCCTCAGCGGCGGCACCGTCGCGGCGAATTCCAGCTGTACAGTCTCGGTAAACATTCAAGGTACAGCGGACGGCGTTGCTAACAACACGACCGGCAGTGTAACGGCAACAGATGCAGGCGGTCTGACAGGCAACACAGCTTCGGCGAGCATCGTCGTCGCCAATCCGATCTCGATAACGAAGGGATTCGGAGCGGCCACGATCCCGTTGAACGGCACGACCAGCTTGACCTTCACGCTCACGAATTCGAATTCGAACACGACACTCAACGGCGTTGCGTTTACGGATAACCTTCCTTCGGGACTAGTGATAGCCACGCCTGGAAATCCGAGCACGACCTGCAGCGGTACCTTCACTGCCGCTAATGGCTCATCAACCGCGAGCCTTTCCGGCGCGACGCTTGCCCCTGGTGCAACCTGTACCGCAACAGTCACGGTTCAGGGCACAACCTCAGGAGTGAAGAACAACACCGTCACCGCATCGTCCACGACTACGGGCTCGGTCACCAGCACCGGGACCGCAACGGTAACCGTCGTATCGCCGCCAACGATCAGCAAGGCGTTCGGGGCGAGCAGCATTCCTCTCAACGGAAGCACGTTGTTGTCGTTCACGATTACCAACCCAGCCTCGAATCCTGTCACGCTGACTGGAGTGGGCTTCACCGACAACTTACCTGGCGGTCTGGTTGTCTCGACGCCTAACGGTCTGTCAGGAGGCTGCGGAGGCGGCACGATCACAGCGGCTGCCGGAAGTTCCTCCATCAGTCTGAGCGGAGCATCCCTGACCTCGGGCTCCAGTTGCACTTTCTCGGTTAATGTTACGGGAGTAGCTGCTGGCAATCAGATCAATACAACCAGCCAGGTAACATCAAACGAAGGTGGAAACGGTGGTACAGCGACGGCCAGCATTATCGTAGTTGCGCCGCCATCAATCGCTAAGGCATTCACTCCGACGACGATCGCAGTAAACGCGACGACTTCGCTGAGCTTCACAATAACTAATCCGGCGGCGAATACTGTTCCGCTCACCGGCGTGGCCTTTACTGACGTCCTGCCGGCAGGACTGACTGTCCCCAATTCCTCAGCCTCGGCTTGCGGCGGAACAGTGACGTTGACCGCTCCGTCGACCATCACGTTGTCTGGGGCGACAATTGCAACCAACAGTCAGTGTGTTTTCAGTGTTACAGTGACAGGAGCCTCTTCAGGGCAGTTCACAAACACTACGGGCAACGTAACATCGACAAACGGTGGAACAGGTAATACCGCGTCAGCCACAGTGACTGTCGCGTCACCGCCGACAATCGCAAAAGTGTTTGGTGTTGCATCGATGCCGGTGAATGCGACAACGTCGCTCACCTTCAACATCGCAAATCCTAACAGCGGAATCGCCCTGACAGGCGTGGCGTTCTCCGACAATCTGCCAGCAGGATTGGTAGTTGCAACGCCGAATGGGCTGACCAATACTTGTAGCGGATCTGTTACCGCCGCCGCTGGTTCCGGCAGTATCTCGCTCAATGGCGGTACGATCGCGGCCAGCGGAAGCTGCACTATCACGGTGAACGTTACGGGTACAACAGTCGGCGTAAAGAACAACATTACTGGAAACGTAACGTCGACTGAAACTGGACCGGGAGGCGCGGCCACGGCCAGTATCACGATAACTGCCAGGACGACCACGACCTCTGTGTCGTTCAGTTCAAACCCGAGCGTGTTTGGTCAGACCATCCAGGTCACCGCAACTGTGGTCGACACGGACGCCGGTACAAAGTCGAACCCAGCAGGATCAGTTAGCTTTACATCCGGTGCGGGCAGCGATGTATTCAGCCCAACCAGCTGTACTTTGAGTCCGCTGGGGAGCACCACGGATACTTCAACCTGCACGGTCAATCTGACATCGACGACGGTTGGAACGCATTCGATCACTGCCACCTACGGAGGCAGTGCCGTTCATGCTGGCAGCAGCGGCAGCGCGACGTTAACCGTGAACAAGGCTAACACCACGTCAGTCCTTGTTTCGTCGCAGAACCCGAGCATCTTCGGTCAATCTGTTACCTTCACGGTAACCGTTAGCGCGGTTGCTCCGGGCAGCGGAATACCGACGGGTACGGTGACATTCCTGGATGGAGCGACTCCGATTGGAACAGCAACGCTGGATGCATCTGGTGTCGCCTCTATCTCCACATCGAGTCTCTCGATCGGAACGCATTCGATTTCGACAAGCTATCCAGGAGATGGCAATTTCAACGGCAGTACATCAAACACTGTCAACCAGGTAGTCAACAAAGTTCCGACAACGACAACACTGGTATCCAGCGTAAATCCGTCGACCTTTGGACAATCGGTTACATTCACCGCAACAGTAACGTCCAGTGGATCGGGGACGCCGACTGGAACCGTCACGTTTATGGATGGCGCGACTACTCTCGGCACGGGAACACTATCCGGAGGGGTTGCTTCATTCAGCACGGCAACATTGTCAGTGGGAACACATTCGATAACAGCCGTGTACGGCGGAGACTCGACATTCGCCGGCAGCACTTCCAATACTGTCAATCAGGTGGTCAACAAAGCGCCATCGGCAACCGCATTGGCATCGTCGGTCAATCCGTCGGTGTTCGGTCAATCGGTTACGTTCACAGCGACGGTAACTTCCGCTGGCCCCGCGATAAGCAGTCCGGGCGGACCAGTATCCAGAAGAGTTACCAAGACTGTTGATGCAAGAACCACAGCAGGCAGAGCCGTACCGAATGCCTTCGGAATCGGAACTCCTACAGGGACGGTAACGTTCTTTGATGGAGCAACTCCGATCGGAACCGGTACGCTGGATGGCTCTGGCGTGGCGACGCTGACGATCTCAACTCTGAGCGTAGGAACTCACTCTATCACAGCCAGCTATAGCGGAGACGGCAACTTCCTGGCGAGCACTTCACCTGCTGTCAGTCAGGTTGTCAACAAGGCCAATACGACTACCGCAAACGTTACATCAACAGCTAATCCATCGGTATTCGGTCAGGCTGTAACGCTCTCGACAACAGTAACGGCGGTAGCGCCCGGTGCTGGTACTCCGACGGGAACGGTAACGTTCCTTGACGGTGCAACTCCAATCGGAACGGGAACGCTTAACGGCGCCGGCCAGGCAAGCATTACCTTGAACACTCTGGCGGTTGGAACTCACTTGATTAAGGCCACGTATGGTGGCAGCGGTAATTTCAACGGCAGTACGTCGGCGACGGCTCTATCTCAGGTAGTTAACAAAGCCAATACCACGACGACAATAGTTGCCTCACCAAACCCGGCGTTTGTCGGCGGTTCTACGACGTACACGATAACAGTGGCGGCGGTCGCACCTGGCGCGGGCACTCCAACCGGAACGGTGCAGGTCAAGGACAACGGCGTCAATGTCGGTGGACCTGTGACTCTGGTCGGCGGTTCTGCCACAGTAACCGAGAATCACCTTGCCCCGCCCGGGGTCCATACGATCACCGCTGTCTATAGCGGAGACGGCAACTTTAACGCCAGCACCGGAACATTGTCCTTGGTCGTCGGATTCAGGTTCGAAGATCACGTGACGCACAATGTGCTGATTGTGATTCCACCGGCAAACGGACAATCGGGCCAGGGAACATGGACGTGGATCTCTAACGGGGTCACGATATTTGCTGATGTCCCGGCATTTATCTCGATTAATCCGATAATATTGAGCGTGCATACGATCAGTCCGGCCGTAATGAATGCTACGTTCAATTTACAGGTCGGTGTTGGATCGGCTGTATTGTTCGATCCGGCAACGCTCCATGTTTATATCCTCAACGAAGTTTTTTAACCGACTGAGGATTTAAGATCACCCAAAGAACAGAGCGCGGGCTTCGGTCCGCGCTTTTTTTTCGCGAAAATTTCGTTAGCCGCCGTGCTGGTTGTACAGAATTCGATGAGTAGAGAAGCTTTCGCAAGATAGGGATGGCGTTAGCAAGACAGGAAATATTTACGCGGGGCAATTGCTTCGATCACATTCATTGTCGGTCCATTGTTGCTGAAAGAAACCCCTGGCAGCTTGATTTGGCAAGATACCGAGGAAGCGACCACAAATCAATTGAACCTTTGGATAACACGTAACGTATACATTCCGTGATGAACAGAAAAGTTAGCATCGTTATAGTAATTTAACGTTCATCGCAAGAAATAAGTATTGACAATTCGGCCGGGTTGGTTTATAAAGGTTATTCTTGCTTTGCGGCCCGGCCTCAGAGCAGGAATGTGAGATTTTAAAAGTTTTTTAGGTTAAGAGAAATTCAAATGACGCTCAAAGGAAAAACAATTAGCGCGAAACCGAGTTGTCCATCGCTATGGCGACTGCGCGCGACCAGGTCCTTTGAGGCGTTCTCCCTCAAGGTAGCCTCAGATAACTTACGGCGCGCCAGCCATTTAGCGGCAGGCAATATATCGGGCATGTGTGATTATACGCCCGGTTTTAGCGTCGAAGAACAAGTTTAATCCAGCGGGAGCGGATCTCCCGCTCCCAATCTCAGAAAAAGCAATTACCGAGATATAAGTGGAGCGAGTTCAGGTCCGAACAACTGGTTCGTGATTTGGATCCGCTCCTTTGTTGTTTGACAATTTAATTTTTTATCCGCGTAAACTTAAGTAGAAAATGTGTAGTAAACGTGGAGGGATAAGTGTGCCTACTATCGACTTGACTGTCTTGTATAGCAATGGCACATGAGGCTGATTCCACATTTTACTACATATTTTCTACGATTTATAGAGGTTTATTGATTTGGAAAATCATGCACCTTGCGTGCGCCTCGCCCCATCTCTCCTCCTGTCGGCGAGATCTGTTGCAGCCAAAGCAACGCACGCAAGCTGTGTGGTTTTCCGGATACTGGAGCGCAGGAGTGGCCGAGCCAGGCAAAGGCGGCGGTCCGTAAAACCGCTTCTCTTCGGAGGTACGCAGGTTCGAATCCTGCCTCCTGCACCACTTGATTTTTAAAGGGGCATGGTGTCAATGGCAACATTGCGGACTCCAAACCCGTAGGTCTCGGTTCAACTCCGAGTGTCCTTGTTTCCGTTATCAGACGCAAATCGCGGAGGGTTATGCCTAAACGGTAAGGTAGTCGCGAGTAATGCCACTGCGCAAAGCGCTTTGCGAGTTCGAGTCTCGTACCCTCCGCCACATTTTCAGTGGAGGCATAGTCTAAAGGTAAGGCACTGGTCCGCTAAACCAGGGAGTGAATAGCTCGTGCAGGTTCAAGTCCTGCTGCCTCCGCCAGTAATCAGTGGCGCAGACATTCAGTCTGCGCTGCTTTCGAAGGCAGGCGGGCTGGAAATTATCTAGACGCATCGGAATGTGGCGCGGACTGAATGTCTGCCACTAGGAGAGCTAGCCTAACTGGTAAGGCACCGGTCCTGAAAACCGGCGTGTGCAACTGTCACTTGAGAGTTCGAATCTCTCGCCCTCCTCCATGTAGCACGGGCATCTTGCCCGTGCCTGTTCACCTGCATGTACGCTGATTTAACAACGCGAGCTGAAAAGGTGACCATAATTGGAGGGCCCCCAGTTGTATTCGTATTAAGCGTGCGTCGTATACTGAATGTATCTTTTTCGGGAATGCGCGGGCAAGATGCCCGCGCCACATTCGAGTCCGTAGCTCAGATGGACAAGAGCGCAAGCGTGCGAAGCTTGAGGTCGCAGGTTCGAATCCCGCCGGGCTCACCAGAAAACAGCGGCCGGCGGTCGGTGGTCGGGGGGTCAGTAAAATGATATTCATGGTGGCTATAGCTTAGTCGGCAAGAGCGCCTGATTGTGGATCAGGAGGTCGTGAGTTCAACCCTCACTAGCCACCCTGAATGCGTGGGAGCGCACGAATCGCGTGCGCCCCCGAACGAACGTGCGGAAGTGGTGCAATTGGCTGACACACTGCTCTTAGAAAGCAGGCTTTGTGGGTTCGAATCCCACCTTCCGTACCAATTTCGTTATGCAGATAAACGCGGTATTCGGAGATCTATTTGCTGTCGACTTTCTTGGTGTCTTTCAAGAGTTGCTTCGTTACTTGATTGGCGACCCCCTCCGTCAGGTTTCCATCATAGTGGGTGCCCTTTACCTCAAAAGACCAGATGCTGATGTTTGTCTTGGTCTGCGTCAGTCGGAAGACGCCGTTGACAATTAACATTGCAGTGTCTTGAGGATGTCCGCCAACGTTGATATTTGGGCTGGGCTGTCCGGCCGGATAGAGATGGCCATGCCCCCATTCAACTTGAGCGTCCGTAACCTTTTCGGTGTTGCGGATTGTTTCAACCGCGGCGGTTCCGGTAAATATAGCGTCAGCCTCATCGGGGGTGTCGACAACCTTAAAGCGTTTCGACCCGGCCAGATTCTTACGGATCTTCTCCCTGATATTGACAGCGTCGGGATTTGTCCCAAGGTCACCCACAAAGACCTTTTTGATATTTTTCAGCGCGGCATTATCCTGAGCGAAATTCGCCAAACAAAGAGAAAAGGTGACAGCAACCAGAACAAGAACTTGTTTCATGGTTTGACTCCTTAATTGCAGGAACATTATTCGGTGATTGCGTCATATAGGCAAGATTTTTGTATCCGATTATTCGTGCATTAATCGTTAATTATTTCTAACGCGGGAATGGCGTAACTGGCAAACGCGCGAGCCTCAAAATCTCGTGGGCATTATCCCGTGAGAGTTCGACCCTCTCTTCCCGCATCATTCTTATGGAGCGCAAGCTGGCAGCTTGCGCTACGTCCTTGCCGGAGTGGCGAAATGGCATACGCGCCAGACTTAAAATCAGGTGGAACGAATTCCGTGAGGGTTCAAGTCCCTCCTCCGGCACCAATAAAACGCGGGGCGTTGGGCTAGTGGTCAAGGCCGGCTGACTTTCTATCAGCAAAGCGCGAGTTCGAATCTCGCACGCCCTGCCAATTTAATTCGCGGAGCTGCGGTCCAGTCTGGAGTGGACGCTTGATTGTCGATCAAGAAATCGCGGGTTCGAATCCCGTCAGCTCCGCCACAGTCAGTGGCCAGTGGTCGGTGATCAGTGGCCGGAAAATAGAGATATCGGGGTATGGTGTAAAGGCTCGCATACATGTCCTGGGAACATGTGGTCAAGGTTCAAGTCCTTGTGCCCCGACCAGAAAGAAGAAACGGGACGCGGAGCCACGGGGAAACGGAGAACTCGTTTTTATCTCCGTAGCTCCGCGTCCCCGCTTCTCCGCGTCGTTTTAAGGCCCTGTAGCTCAGACGGTCGAGAGCGCACGCCCGATAAGCGTGAGGTCGGCAGTTCAATTCTGCCCGGGGCTACCAAAGTTTTTGCACAGGCCGGTAGCTCAACTGGCAAGAGCACGTGCCTTTTAAGCACGGCGGTGAGGGTTCAACTCCCTTCCGGCCTACCAAGATCGGGGGTTGGGGGTCGGTAATTGAACTTGACTTCGAGCGATTAAAATATTACGGCCAAAAATCGGCGCACGCACTGATCACCGATCCCTGACTACCGACCACTGCTTTAACTGCGGGAATAGCTCAACCGGCGAGAGCGCGAGTCTTCCAAACTTGAGACGTGAGTTCGACTCTCACTTCCCGTTCCATCTTCGTGCGTAGTGCCGCCTTCAGGCGGAAGGTTCCCAAGATTCCGGCTTAAGCCGGTACTACGAACGTTTTGTGACGTAACTCAATTGGCGGAGTGCCGGCCTGTTAAGCCGGAAGGTGTGGGTTCGAATCCCACCGTCACAGCCATATCTTGGAGCGTTTTGCTTTTGGTCGTAGACAAGGCATCCGAGGCGAGACGCGCGGAACGTACGCTTTGGTACGTGAGCACGGCGAGTCCGAAGGATAACGCAGTATACGACCAAAATGAAAATGCTCCAGCGAGGCGTAGCTCAAACTGGCAGAGCGCCGGTCCTACAAACCGGATGTTATAGGTTCAATTCCTATCGCCTCGACCATAAGGCTGGATAGCTCAGACGGAAGAGCGCACGTCTCATAAGCGTGTCGGCGGCGGTTCGATTCCGCCTCCAGCCACCAATTTGTTCCGGAGTCGTTTAACTGGAAAGACGCCGGGCTTTGAACCCGGAAATTCTGGTTCGAATCCAGGCTCCGGAGCCAGTTTCATAACGCGAACTCGAAGTTTTTTCGGAGTCGTCTAATTGGCAGGACGTTGGGCTCTGAACCCAACGGTCCTGGTTCGAATCCAGGCTCCGAAGCCATATTCAATTACACAGGAGAAAATCTGATGAAGAAAACCGGTGACGCATTCGGCGAACTGTTGTTAACGCAACTGAAAAACCCGCACGAGACCTTATACGAGATCATCGAACGTGATGACGGATTCATTGACGCGGGGCTGGCCAGCCGTTACTTGACCGGTTTTGATGAATGGATGGATATTGAGAAAGAGACGGTAAACCTTGCGACCGGCAGAGTATTAGATATCGGATGCGGTCCGGGCAGAATTGCGATTCACCTTCAGGAGCAGGGACTGGATGTCACCGGCATTGACATTTCGCCGGGAGTTCTAAAAACCGCCAAGCTCAGAGGGCTGAAAAAAGCAAAGCTTCTATCAATCGATCAGGTGGATGTGTTCAAGCCAAATTCGTTCGATACGATCGTTATGTTCGGCAATAACTTTGGATTGTTTGCCAGCCCTAAGAAGGCGAACCAGATTTTGAAGAAGCTGCACAGGATTACATCAGACGAAGCTCAGATAATCGCCCAATGTGTCGATCCGTATGCAACAAAGGCCCCGGATCACCTGAACTATCATCGCCTGAACAAAGAGCGCGGTCGAATGCCCGGCCAGTTACGGATCAGAGTCAGGTTTCGCAAAATCGTCGGTCCCTGGTTTGATTATCTATTCGTTTCCGCCAGGGAAATGAAAGAGATTCTAATCGGAACCAGATGGCGATTAGAACGAGTCGTTGAGGTGAATAAATCAGCCTATTACAATGCAGTCATCAAAAAGCAAGCTTAAGATCAACGCGAGGATGGAGCAACGTCGGCTCACCGGGCCCATAACCCGGCAATCACGCAGTTAAACTCTGCGCCTCGCAACCAGTTTTCGGGGCATAGCTCAATTGGTAGAGCAGCCGGCCTATACCCGGTATTCGCGCCAGATCAGCGCAAGGTTGCAGGTTCGACTCCTGCTGCCCCGACCACCTTTTACCAGGAGCAGATCAAAATGGATGTAGTGCTTCGGCCTGCAACTCCCGACGATCTCATTTTTGCGCGAGCCATCTATTACGAAACTCAGCGATGGGTGATTGAGCATTATTTCGGCTGGAACGAAGCGAACGAAAATGAGAAATTCCTGAACAACTTCAACGCTGAAAAGGCGCAGATAATCGTGATCGATAGCATGAATGCGGGATGGCTTCAGGTTTTTGAAGACGATGCGAATATCGAAGTCGGCGGAATCTATATTTCCAACCAGTTTCAGAATCGCGGGGCAGGAACCTTGCTTCTGACTTGGATAATGAATGATGCTGAATCTAAGCGAAAAACCGTCACGCTCAGTACCGCGAAAATCAATCCGGCAAGACGACTTTATGAGCGCCTCGGATTCCGTCCTGTTCGAGAAGACGAGCGAAAGATATATATGCAGAAAGATTTTTAATGGTCAGGTAGCTCCAATTGGCAGAGCGGTGGGCCGAAGACCCGCGACGTTGGCGGTTCGAATCCGTCCCTGACCACCAAAAACAGTCGTCAGTGGCCGGTGGTCAGTGGTCAGAATTGATCCGAGCTGTAATCAATTACTGACCACCGAACACCGCCCACTGGCCTCCGCTCCCGGGCCAGTAGCTCAGAAGAACAAGAGCAGTCGCCTTCTAAGCGACAGGTCGCAGGTTTGAGTCCTGCCTGGCTCGCCATTAAGTTCAGATTCACAACCGGAATCTATTGCACCAAATCTCACTCATCCGAGTGAAGAAAGGAGGAAAGTATGGACGTTGCGTTATTGCAAAAACGATTCGCAACGATTGGCGCGCGAGTAAAAGTTGCAGATGTCGCTCTAGATCGCTTTCGCAGAGTTCGCATCGGTATCGATATCAGCAACGACAAGCTTGGTGAATACTTTGACATTCGTCGCGAGCTCGGTAGTTCGACCAGCTACGAAGTCATCGATGTCCAACCAGGCATTCGACACCTATTGCTAATATCGAAAGGCGCAGGAAAGTTTCTTTGCGGTCACGATGAACGACACTGGTTCGTTGCTGCCGTTCCCGGCACGGCGATTACCAATGTCAGAACGGCGATGGAAGCTTTACAGCCGCCTGAAGTTCGATGGGCGATCAGCCGCCAGATGAAGCGCAAGAAAAATCGGTTTGCCCGTCACAACGAGGTCTTCGTTCGTCAGGGTGAATGGTTCTTTATTCCGAGGCCGGATTTGGTCGTTAAG
Organism: Blastocatellia bacterium; assembly: GCA_035652355.1. GTDB lineage: Bacteria > Acidobacteriota > Blastocatellia > DASRDY01 > DASRDY01 > DASRDY01. The sequence goes on along the minus strand of DASRDY010000181.1, from coordinate 14,340 downwards.
GAGAACCTTGTTTTTCGAAACGAGCCAATCTCTCGCGGAAACGGAAGCAAACCGCATATGTGCCAGTTCGTATACCGCGATGGCGGTGTACTTGTGATGGTCTGCGACAAACATCCGAGAGGACTTTTGATGGACCACTATTTTCGGCTGATTCGGTCGAATCCGAAGGCCGCAAATTGGAACTGGCGTCAAATGCGCGCTAATGCTGCTGTATACGCTCGCGGTCATGTATGGCACAAGGATCACAAGACAATCGTTCTTGACGTCTGGCACCGTGTTCTGATTAACACAGAAAATCAAACACAGGCCGGTCGTCACGTTGTTTTTCTTGATTAAGCATCAGGGTCCGAGATCGGGAATCAGAGGTCTGGTCAATTAAGCATTTTCTTCCCCGACCCCTGACCACCGATCCCCGACCACTGTTTTCTTGGGTTGATGGTGTTAACTGGCAGCACGTTGGCATTGCAAGCCGAAGGTTCGGGTTCGAATCCCGGTCATTCCACCACATCTTGTTTACTAAACTGAGCCAGCGGTCGTAACTCTTCCGACAGATGGCATAGTGGAACTTCTGTCTGGTCCGAGACTCCATAAGATGGCCGGATGTCGCAGCCACGAACCGAGGCAAATCAAAAACAGAATAAGGGTCGGCGAGAACATCTGTGGAATTTGTCCATGCTCCAGATGCGTGGCTATCGCGCCACCAAAATAGGCTGATACCAGCAGTACCCCTATTGATCGTGTCGACGGAATCAAAAACATCAACGCGCACAACAACTCGATTACCCCGATCAGGGTTACTCCATTACTGTCAAAGCCCCAGCCATTCATTTGCGCCAGAACAGCGGGAGGATGCACAAACTTTAGCGAAGAACTGAATATCAGCACGGCCCCGCACAGGTAGATTAAAACGTTACCAGCGACACGACGACCTTTACTAATTGGTGAATTATTCATTGCGACTCTTTTCTCCTCTCTATGTCAAAAGACCGGAACGACGCTGCTTTCGTGACAGCGCTTTATTAAGAATTACCTTTGGTAGTTCTGCAGTGCGTCACGAAACGTGTGCGATAGCTGTCTTAGGTAGAGAGAAAGGGCTGATTCGCACGATGATGTCGAGCAAACGCGAAAATAAAGTTGCGATCGTTACCGGCGGCACTGACGGAATCGGGAAAGAGACGGCTCGCGGACTGGCACGTGCCGGACACAGCGTGCTGGTTGTCGGTCGCGACAAAGAAAAAGGTGACAAAGCCGTTCGCGAGCTGAGGCAGACGACCGGGAATTCTGATGTGCAATTTCTCGGTGCAGATTTGAGTTTGATGAGCGACGCACATCGAATATGCGACGAAATAGCCGAGAGCTACAACGCTATTCATTATCTGGTTCATAGCGCCGGAATCGTTCGCGGACGTCGGCTGCTGACGGCCGAACGGGTCGAATCCAATTTTGCGGTCAATTACCTAAGCAGGTTCGTCATAACAACGCGACTGCTTCCGTTGCTGGAATCAGGTGGTCATACGGGGGAAGCATCCCGAATTGTCATAATCGGCGGCGCCGCGCAAAACGGAAAAATACATTTCGACGATGTGAATCTGACTCGCAATTTCAACACGATTCGCGCTGTAACCCAGTTTTGCCAGGCCAATGATGTTTTTACGATAGAGCTCTCGCGTAGATTGGCTGCCACTGGAAAGAGTCCATTTGTAACAATCACTTGCTTGAAAATCGGCGTCGTGAAAACCAATATCCGTCGAGAGTTCCCATGGTGGATGAAATTCTTTGTGCCGCTGGTGTTCGACCCGCTGCTCGGCCAGACACCTCATCAGGCAGCGCATTCGGCTCTTGCACTGTTAATGGGTCAAAACTACGAAGGCGTTACTGGCGCTCTGTTCTCGCAAATACGAAAGTTCAAACGTGTCGAGCCTCGAAAGAGCGCTCTTGATCCCAGTGTAGGCAACCGACTTTGGAATTTGAGTGAAAATTTATACGCGAAAAGGATCGCTGTTGCATGAAACTTAGATATACCCGAATCATCACCGATAACGTTGCGTCTCTGGCGCATTTTTACGAGGATATAACTGGCTTCTCTCCACAGGGGAACGACGATTACGTCGAGTTGAAAACACCAATGGCGACGCTTGCGATATGCAGTAAGCGAACTGTCGACCTTCATAATGCCGGAGCTGGCATTCCGGCTGCAAATCGATCGGCCATTCTGGAATTCGAAGTTGATGATGTCGATGAAGAAAAGAAACGTATTCAGCATACTGTGACCGAATTCGTTTTGGAGCCAACTGATCAACCGTGGGGCAATAGATCAATGCTATTTCGCGATCCTGATGGCAATCTAATCAATTTCTTTGCGCCGATTAATCGTGAAAGCGCCGCTCCTGTGTTCGAGAAGACGGAGGTGCGGTAATGGATGTAAGACTAGCGCAAAATACGGCTCAATTTCTCAGCATGATCATTTGCATCACTGTCGCTATCTGGTATCTGTTGCCGCGGCTGAAGACTAGATCCCGAGCCGACGCATTAATGATGCTGGTTTGGATTCAGGTTTTCCGCTACGTGGCGCTGCAAGTATATTCCGCACAAAAGGCCGGATATCCGATTTCTGATGCGGGCAGAGACCAACTGGTCTTTGGTGATCTCGGCGCGGCGATTCTTGCATTAATTGCTCTCTATGCGTTAAGGCATAAACTACGAATCGCGATTCCCTTTGTCTGGTTACTGGTTATCGAAACCCTGTTCGACATCGTAAATAACGTTCGTAATGGTGTTCACGAGCGGCTTTTCGAAGCTGCAAATGGCGTAACCTGGATAGTTGTCAGCTTCTATGTTCCGATGGTTATTGCGGGAACTTTCCTTACAATCAGGGAGCTCGTCTTGCGGAGGGCCGAACCATTGGATACGCAAGTAACTCGACAAACGAGGAGCCTCGGTAGGTCGGCACAGTCAGCAAGTGGAGCTTAGGATCCACTTGCTGTTGCTTGGGTCAAGCGATTTATGCCAGCCTGGGCAATCGCTCCAGTTTTTCCGGATTAGTAACCACATAGATGTTCTGAATCTGATCGTCCAGAATATCAAAAGTGATTACGGTTCGAGGTTGGCCGTTCGTGTAGTTGATGATACCGGGCTGACCATTGACCTGAACATACTGACTGACCACATCTTTTGGAACACGCTTTTTGTAAGCCTCCAAAAAGCTCTCGGCAACGTCTTCGCGACCATAAAGGATTCTCGGTAACGCGGGAGCTTTGCCGCCTCCATCAGTGTAGATAATGACGTCTTTGGATAAAACGGCCAGCAAACCTTCCAGGTCTCCGTTTGCGGAAGCTTCGCGAAATTGTCGCAATAGGGCCTCGTGCTGTTTCGGCGACGCATCGAACCGCGGCCGTAATTGCGAAACATGTTGGCGGGCTCGCCGCAGAATCTGCCGGCAATCCGCCTCATTTCTGCCGACGACTCCGGCGATCTCGCTATATTGGTAATCGAAGACTTCACGTAAAAGGAAGACGGCGCGTTCGATTGGGTTGAGACGCTCTAAAAGTACCAGGAATGCCATTGAAAGAGACTCGTCGATTTGAAGCGAATCGGAAAAATCGGTGGCGGGCCCGGTCAGCAGAGGCTCGGGAAGCCATTGCCCGAAATATTCTTCTCTCTTCACTTTGGCAGATTGAAGATGATTAATGCAAAGCCGACTGATGATCGTTACCAGGAAGGCGCGCGGGGAATTGATTTCGTTGCTTGAAGCATTCTGCCAGCGCAAAAATGTTTCTTGGAGCATATCCTCGGCATCGGCTACGGTGCCAAGCATTCGATACGCGATGGAAAACAACAGTCCTCGATGTTGATTGAAAACATCAAGGCGAGACTGATCATTGGTAGTCTCAGCCTCGCCGATTTCTGATTTTTTGTCGTTCGTCATAACTTAAGATCAACCAATTTGCTCCTGCAGCCATAACTTCAATTCAGAAGTATAGCGCTCTGGCTCGTCCTCTATAGCGAAGTGACGAGACTTTTCCAGCAGAGCGATTTTGTGATTCGGTAAAAGGCGTTTCCAATGTTCGAGCAAACCGGCTTTGTAGCCGTTGTCATTTGTACCGTACAAAAACAGCGTCGGGATATGACAAAGAGCGCTGAGTCTTTGCTCCAAATTTTGGAGGAAGCCTTCTTCAGTGCGAAGACTAAAGGCGACGTTTTGCAGATGCTCGCGCACTCTTCGATCTTGATACGGGCCCAGGATTGCGGCTTTTTCCTCCGCTGAGAAAGGACCTGTACTCCGCCCTTTTTTCGACGTAATCACAGGTAAAAAGTTAAAATTAATGTTCAAGAATGCAAAGAGCCTGCTGCTGATCATCCGCACGAAAAAGCGAAGCTTCGGCTCCGTTAATGGCCACGCAAAGCTGTTTGTAACAACCAGTCCGCGAATTCGGTTACGCTCGCGAACTGCCATCTCCAGTGCTGGCGGCCCACCAGTCGCGTGCATAACAAGAGTAATGTCACGAAGGTCGAGCACTTTGACAAAACCCTGAAACAGCTCTGCGTTCCGCGAAAAGGCTCGGTTTTTGATCAGCGGTGCCTGCGATAAACCCAGACCGGGTTGATCGACCGCAATGCAGCGAAATTGTTTGCTCAATGTTTTGATCGTGTGCCGGTACATAAACGACCACATTGGTGTACCGGGTATCATTAACAGAACCGGTCCGTTGCCTTCATCGACGTAATGCATGCGTGCGCCGTCAATCTCGGTCCAGCGGCTGGTAAACGGAAACTCAGCGGACGAAAGCCAGGATGGACGGTCTTGCGCGATCTGGATATCTTTAAAGCTTTTTCCGGGCACACCATCGGTTAATGTTCGTGACGTGGTGCTCATTTCCAACACCTCATCAATAAACAGAATCTTTGTTTCTGCACACTAGACAGATGATGAAAGTGTTTTGTGACATGACTTGTGATGGCTCGATAAATGGGTTGATGGTGTTAACTGGCAGCACGTTGGCCTTGCAAGCCAAAGGTCCGGGTTCGAATCCCGGTCATTCCACCAGATTCGCCGATGTAGCTCAAACCGGCTGAGCATTCGCCTTGTAAGCGAAAGGATGTGGGTTCGACTCCCATCGTCGGCTTCATGTGTATATTGCGGCGTAGCTCAATGGCAGAGTACCTGCCTCTTAAGCAGGGTTGTGTGGGTTCAACTCCCACCGCCGCAACCAATCTGTGTTCAGAGTCCAGCCTTTAGGCTGCCGTTTTAGAAGAGCAGCCTAACGGCTAGACTCTGAACTTGGGCCGGTAGCTCAGAAGAACAGAGCGCATGACTTCGAATCAGGAGGTCGCAGGTTTAAGTCCTGCCCGGCCCGCCAGTGACTGAATTGGCTCAGGTGATTTTCTGAAGGCGTTTTTGGAAATAGTCGCGCCAGTCTTCAGGCAGCGCTTCGGTCTGTATTGCGCGACGCAACAGATCGATGTTCAACCTGTCGCGCGAGTACAAACGAGCGACATCCGCAATCGTGACGCCATCTTTCTGTCGGTGAATTCGCTCGATGGCATCGCCTGCTTTCATTTCGCCTTCTTCCACAACCAAGAAATAAAATCCGGTTCGACCACTATCGAGGAACCGACGGATGATGTCGTCGCGACCGAATTTTATTCCCAGTTTGAAGCAAGGCATGCGCGGTTGCTTCGCCTCAATTACTGTAGAGCCAATCTGAAATCGGTCACCGATTACAATAGCATCTTCTTTGAGGCCAGTTACTGTAAGGTTTTCACCGAACATTCCCCAGAGCAGATTCATATCGGGAAATTCTGTTCGCCAGAAATCGTAATGCTCTGCCGGATACGCGTACACAGCTTTGTTTGGTCCACCATGAACCGAGAGGTCAGCTTGCCGGTCGCCATCCAGATTGAGTTTGCGCACAAAGACGCTGCCCTCAACTGGTTCTTTAAAGATACCGGTTTCGACAGCCTTCCCTTTCCAGACAACTTGTTTTGGTAATCCGACATTTACTGAAACAATGTTCATGGATGGTCCTTTTATAATATGCAGCAACCTGGCCCGCGTACGCCGCCTGTCATTGTACAGTTGGCACTATGCCTATCAGGCGCTGGCGGATCTTAGCTCTCGTGCTTACCGATGACCGCCAGAAATATAGAAAGTTTCGCCCGTTATCCATGCAGAATCTGACGAAGCTAAAAACACGGCTGCCGGTCCAATATCCTCTGGCTGTCCGATTCGGCCAAGCGGAGTTTGCGCTTCGATCTGCTTGCGGAATTCATTGTCGGGATTGGTAACGCCTATGGCGTTCGCCCCTTCGGTTTCGATCATACCAGGATTGATTGAATTGACGCGAATATTGCGCAGCCCCAATTCCTTTGCAAGCGATCTGGTTATGGCATCAACGGCGGCCTTGGTCGCGCTATAGACTGACGCATTAGGTGGGGAAAGAGTGCTGACTACAGAGCTGATGTTGATAATGCTGCCCCCGTCCGCCCCGAAATTATTTGCCGCTTCTTTTGAGGTCAGCAGCAATCCCAGCACATTGGTATCGAACAGCCGGTGAAAATGATCCTCCGTGACATCACTGATGGGAACGAATTCGTAGACACCTGCATTGTTGACCAGAATATCCAGTCGATCAAAGCTTTTCTTTGTTTCGGCGAAAAGACGGGCAATATCATCTTTCTTTGAGACATTACCCTGTATAGCGACGGCTTTGCCGCCTTTGCTTTTGATTTCGTTGACGACACGGTCGGCGCCTTCTTTGCTCGAAGAATAATTCACAACCACCGAAGCGCCTTCTGCCGCGAGATGTTTCGCGATTGAAGCGCCGATTCCTTTAGACGCGCCGGTGACTATAGCGACTTTGCCGTTAAGTTTTTCTGACATGATCTTTCTCCCCAATAATATTCTGTACTAATCGGTACATATTCAATATACGTACGATCGATTCGGAGGGTTTTCAGGTTTCACTGAAAACTGGGGAGATCCGTAACGATGGTCGAATCAGAGACCAGGACAGTCGACGAGGCCAAATCTGAACTGTGCTCTGAAGGTATATTCGCGCCAGAACTGTTTGTCAACATTACTAATTAAAGCTCCGATAACGTCCGCGGGTCATGTGAATAGATACAGTGTTTTAGCGTTTACGGCTTTTTTCTTAACGCTCATCAGTTATAATTGTATCGAGAGGTACAAATTCCTGGAGGGCTGAATGAACATGGTCGTTGGCCGACCCCGCACGTTTGACATCGATAAAGCGCTGGACAGAGCACTGATGGTTTTCTGGCGAAAAGGTTATGAAGGCACCTCACTAGCCGATCTGACCAATGCGATGGGAATAAATCGCCCAAGTCTTTATGCCGCGTTCGGCAACAAGGAAGATCTTTTTCGAAGGGTTCTGGACTACTACAGCCAGAGACATATGGCATTTATCGGTGATGCGCTAAACCAGCCGACTGCGTGGTCTGTTGCGGATCATTTGCTGAATGGTGCTGCCGACATGTTGAGTGATCCCGGAACTCCTCCGGGGTGTCTGATGGTACAGGGCGCGCTTTCGTGTGGAGATAATGCTGATTGCATTCGGCGAGAAATGATTACGCGTCGCGCAGTAGGCGAAGCTGCAATACGCGAGCGGTTAGAACGTGCCAGATCTGAAGGCGATTTGCCAGCCAACGCTTATCCTGCTGATCTTGCCCTGTATCTGATGACGGTTATCCACGGAATGTCTGTGCAAGCTGCCAGCGGAGCTACCCACGACGAGCTGCGCCGCATCGTCAAAGCGGCAATGCGATCGTGGCCAAAACAAGGATCTGTTTACCAGAAGAACGGCTATCGGTAGAGTTTTTTGCGCCATCTCGCATTACGCCCACATAGCTCAACCGGCTGAGCACATCCATGGTAAGGATCAGGTTACCGGTTCGATTCCGGTTGTGGGCTCCAATGATATTTTAAGCCGATGTAGCTCAGACGGTCAGAGCAACTGATTCGTAATCAGTAGGTCACCAGTTCGACTCTGGTCATCGGCTCCAAAAGCAGTGATCGGTGGTCAGCGGTCGGGGGTCGGTTAAGAAGATATTTTCGGGGTTTTCTCTGCCAAATGACCACCGATTACTGACCACCGCATTTGCACCCGTCGTCAAGATGGCAAAGACACCGGTCCGCAAAACCGGCATCGTGGGTTCGAGTCCCACCGGGTGCTCCACATCTTTTCAGTTATTTATGTGATCTGTTATTTACACTTTTGAGGTACTATTTCCCCAATTCGTTCATCTAATCCGGGGGAGGAAAGGACGATTGACGATGGTTTTGACCAGAAAGGTATTGTTATTGAACGCCAGTTACGAGCCGCTTGGCACCGTCGACGTTGCGCGGGCTGTGAGATTGGTGTGGAAGGGAACCGCAGAGACGGTGGAGCTGGACGGCAAGCGAGTATTGCGTTCTCAGCATTACGAGTTTCCAGTGCCATCTGTTGTTCGTCTGATCGAATACATCGATGTGCGCACTCGACAGAGTCGATCTGCCAGCAAACGCGCTCGCATCCTGATGCGAGACCGCCATCGCTGCCAGTATTGCGGTCATCGATTCAGCGCATTCGAGCTGACGCTCGATCACATCCTGCCCCGCTCTCGCGGAGGCCGAACTGAGCCAGAGAACCTTTGTGCTGCGTGCCGTCCCTGCAACCAGCGCAAGGGCGACCGCACTCCGGATGAGGCTAGAATGCCGCTCCTATCTACTCCGGCTGCGCTTCATTACGGTCTGGAAAGAGCTGCTCTTTACCATTCCGCAGAGTTTCGACCTGAATGGCGAAAGTATCTATTCTTGTCTGAAACTGATGCTGATGTAGCCTAGGAAAGGAACGAGGTCGAACCTCGTTCCTGAAATTTCGTCACCTGATCTATCGTGAAGTCTGTGTATGACTTGATGTTTGCGCTCTGACCTGGTTCGATGTCCTGTCAAAGTAATAGGACAGCGCAATAATCAAAACAAGGAAAAGTATTAACCCGATTGGCAGTCTTGCTAACCGTTCGCCGACGCTCTCATTTTCAACTGATGCTCTTTGTCTGGATTCCATTTAAACCTTCCGGTCCGCAGCATTGTGTCGGGCAGCCCCACAGCCGTACCAGTGGTGCACCTACCGTAAAGGCAGGCAAATTGTAAACCCTTTGTTAAGAATGTGATGTTGCTGGAAATAATGTGAAAATTCGGGAAGCTCAATCGCAAATGCGTGAAAAACGATGTGGCACTACTGGTAACAAAACGGAAAAAGCCTTTCCGAGTCGCGGGTCAGGATTCAGGTGTCAGACTTTCTTCACCGACCCCTGACCACCGACCCCCGATCACCGTATTTCGATTTGATCTTCACGCATCGAACAAGCCCATCCTCGGCCTCCAAAACTTTCAGCCGCAGGTCTCGATCAAGCTGCTCCTTATCTAAAAAATCGTTTACGACGTTCACCGCGTCAGCGCTGCATTGCCCGCCGATGAAGGCAGCCAGCCAGCGGTTCACGAAGAATATCTTGCGAGTGCGCTTCATCTGCGGCAAAGCGTGGAGCGCCTGTTCGAGATAAGGAAATGTCAAATCGGACTGCTCAAAGGTATTGAAAGGCCCCAGGCTGGCTTCAATCCAGCTTTCCGGAATATCTGGGTCGCTGATGTAGGCCTGGAAATATTGTTTCTTCACAGCAGCGTCATCCTGCGCTGCCGCTGTCGCGTACGCGTATCGGCGACCATTGTCGGTTTTGTCTGCCTGGCTCTGTGCAGCCAGCAAATCTTTAGCTTGCTGATCATTCGCTGCCAGAAGCTGGGTAATAATGTCGAATTTATCGCGAGAACGAAGTTGGAATCCAGGGATCTTCAATTCTCCGCTTAACATCTTTTTCAATTCAGTTCGACCATCTTCCGTTTTAGCGATCGACTGAAACGCGCGAGCATATGTAACCCGCAGGTCTTTGCTCGTCGAATTCATCATTTGATCAGAGACTAACTGCTCCAATTGCGGCCCGATCTCCGATTGCTGTTTCTTACTGAGATACCGGTTGAATCCCATCTGCAGATGACCCAGCAAGCTCTGCGCTGTGACTTCATCCTGTTCTTTTGCTATCAAACGCTTTTCCAGTTGAAGATATTCCACCGGCGACAACTCTGCTTCACGAACGCTGTCCCACAATGTTCCCCACAACAACGCCCGCAGGAAATTATCCTGGACGTCACCAAGGCGTTTTATTGCGGCGTCGCGGCTCCTGTCATCAAGCAAGAATCGTCCATAGCCATAATCCTCATAATTCGCAAATATGAAGGCGGGAGTCGGTTTGCCAATTGCTTCCTTTACCGTAGTCTCATTACCGTCGATCACGACCGGGAAGGTGACAGCAGGCGCGGAATCATAATAGAGAAGCAGTTTTATGCGCATCGGCCAAACTCCGCCTTCGCTGAGAACATCAGACTGATGAAGCACCAGGTTGCTGATATGTCCTTGCTGATCGCTGCTCCACTGAACGTGGACATCGGGCATGCCGCGATGTTTCACCCAGGCATCAGCCCACTTATCCAGCTTCTTCCCTGACGCTCTTTCAAAGCTGTGCACAAGATCAGCCCATTCCGCGTTCGAGTACGCGTGTTCTTTCACGAAAATCTGAATGGCATGTTCGAATTGTTCGGCGCCGAGATAATATTCAGCCTGACGCAACATTGACGGAGCTTTGTTGTACACAATGTTGCCATACGCGGACTTTGCCGCGGATAAGTTAGAAATTTCCTGCCAGATCGGAGTTGTGCCTTTGGTGGCATCAGTAGCGTATGCAGCCGGTTTCGTTCTCTGATAAAAAGCTTTCCAGGTGTTGATCTGCGGCATGATGTTTTCGGTAGCCTTGTATGCCATGAAGGTCGCAAAGCCTTCCTTCAGCCACAAATCATCGAACCACCGCATAGTGACCAGATCGCCAAACCATTGATGGGCGGTTTCGTGAAAGATCAACTGCGCTCGTGACAAATGGTCATTAGCCGTTGGTTCCGAAGTGAAAAGAACGGCATCTTCATTCAGGAATGTTGCGCCCGCGTGCTCCATTCCGCCGTAAGCGAACTCGGGAATCAAAACAAGATCGTATTTCGGAAAACCGAATCTGTGATCAAAGTATTTCTCGAAATAACTGATGCATTCGCGAGTCAGATGAAAAACTTCTGCGCTTTCGGGCTTGGCGCGCTCTAATTTTGACTTACGCACATACAGGTGTGTGTGCTTGGGTGATCCATCATCTGCGAGTTCGGCAAACGGACCGGCAGCAAAAGCAAAAAGATACGTGCTGATCGGCTCTGTTTCCTGAAAATGAAAAAGCTTCACGCCCAGCTTTTCTGTCAGAACGGTTCCTTCAGTCGGCGTATTTGATACCACCGTCCACGGAGCTCTCGTCGAAACCTGTAATTTAAATCGCGCCTTCAGATCGGGTTGATCAAAACACGGAAAAGTTGTGCTGGCATCGGAAGGAACAAACAAAGTGTAGACGTATTCCGAATTGTCTTCCCTGTCCAGATACCGGGTAACGGCGCTGCCCGACGTGCTGATTGGCGATTCAAAGTCCAGAGTTATTATATTGTCACCGTTATTCAGATAACTTGAAGGAATTAACAGATGCTCTTCGACTTCTCTGAAATCGTTTGCCGGTTTGCCGTTTACGCTGATGTTTCCTACACGACCCTGCGGTTGTCCCTCACGCTTGGCGACTCGCCAGTCCAGAATAAGATTTTGTGAAGGATCCTTAACGCTGACGTGGATCTCTTCTTTGCCTGTAAGTCTGGGCGCACCGGGCAGCAATTCAATATCGAGATGATATCGAACATCGCTGTAATTTGCGGCTCGCCGCCGAGCAAGTTCGCGATCGACACCAGGCTTAAGATTGTCCTGGTAAACAGCAGTCATTGCCTCAGTTTTATTGTTCATATTATTCCAAACCACTCCCGCCAAAATCAGGAATAGCAGCAACAGAAAGCGCCAGTTAATTCTTTTCATAGCCGTTATGATTACACCTTTAAGGCCCTTTAAGGAATGCCACGTATTATAGTCTTTTGCTCAATGTTAGAAAGTCAATGTGCTTTAATATCAGATCGGTTTAATCTTTATGAATATTTTATCGCTGGAAAACGTCAGTAAGAATTTCGGATTCAAGCCGCTTTTTGAGCACGTAAGTCTTGGGCTTGAAGAAGGTGAGCGGGTCGGAATAATCGGCGCGAATGGTTCCGGCAAAACCACTCTATTGAGAATTATCGCAGGAGATGAAGCGCCGGATTCCGGTCGGGTCGTGATGACTAGCGGAAGAACCATTGGTTATTTACCGCAGAATCCTCCATTCGATCCGGACAAAACCGTTTTGGATGCTGTATTCGAGGCTACAAACGACAAGATGCGCTTGCTTCGCGATTATGAAGCGGCATGTCTTTCACTTTCATTAAAGGAAGAACCAGATGAAGCCCTTTTGGAACAGGTTTCTAAGCTTTCCCATCAACTCGAAATGGAGGGTGCCTGGGATCTGGAAACGAATGCGCGGATTGTACTGACCCAGTTGGGTATTACGGATACTGGCGCGCGGCTGGGTACTCTTTCAGGTGGACAAAGGAAACGTGTAGCACTGGCTCACGCGCTTGTGACTAATCCCGATCTTTTGATTCTGGACGAACCCACCAATCATCTGGATTCCGATACTATCGCGTGGCTGGAAACGTATCTGAGCAGATATACGGGGGCGCTACTGCTGGTCACCCACGATCGTTACTTTCTTGATCGCGTAACCGGGCGGATTCTGGAGATAGATCACGGCGGTATTCACAGCTTCGCCGGTAACTATGCCTATTATGTGGCGAAGAAAGAAGAACTGGAGCAGCAACGCGCCGGGCTTGAGCGCAAACGAGAATCATACCTAAGGCGAGAGCTCGCATGGCTTCGTCAGGGAGCAAGAGCACGAAGTACAAAAGAGAAGGCTCGCGTTGAACGTGCCAAAGAGTTGATGGCTCAGCCAAAGGAAACAGCCAAGGCTGATCTGGATATTTCCGTAGCGTTCCAGCGCATCGGGAAGAAAGTGATTGAGCTCGACGATATCTCCAAAGGATACGGAGGTAATCCGTTGCTTAATCGCTTCAGCTTGAATTTGCGACCGACCGATAGAATCGGAATCATCGGTCCGAATGGCTCGGGTAAAACGACTCTGCTGGACATTATCGCCGGACGGATTCAGCCGGACAGCGGCAAAATCGAAGTCGGTCAAACAGTCGCGATCGGGTACTACGATCAGGAAGCCCGAGAGCTGAATGAAGAACAACGCGTGATCGACTATGTGCGTGAAGGTGGAGAGTACGTTCTGACGGCAGACGAAACAAGGATCACCGCAGGACAGATGCTGGAAAAGTTCCTGTTTCAGCCAGCGATGCAGTACGCTCCGGTCGGAAAACTTTCCGGTGGCGAGCGAAAGCGTTTATATCTGTTGCGGATCCTGATGACTGCTCCGAACGTCCTGTTACTGGACGAGCCCACAAACGATCTGGACATCCAGACATTAATAAGACTGGAAGAATACCTGGAAGGTTTCGCCGGGTGTTTGATCGTCGTTAGCCACGACCGTTATTTTCTGGATCGAACGATCGATCGCGTCTTGCGATTTGACGGAACGGGCGATATTCGCGAATATCCCGGTAATTTCAGTTACTACATTGAACGCGCTGCGGAAGAATCTACGGAACGGAACGCTGAGCAAAGAGTTCCGATAAAGCCTTCTGAACCGAAAACGGAGCGTCCCAAAGAACCGACTAAGCTTTCTTATAAAGAGCGCCGCGAGCTGGACGAATTGGAGAAACAGATTCAGGTTGATGAATCCCGCAAATCGGAAATCGAAACTTTGCTGGGGACAAACAATTCTGACGCGAGCCTTGTGCATTCTTTGTATACAGAGATGCAGGAGCTTGAGGGACGCCTGAATCGCAACATCGAACGGTGGTCGGTACTAGCCGAGCGCGCCTGAAGCTTTTTGCTGTATTCGGCCAACTGGTGTCACAGCCGCGACGGTCGCAATCGTGGCGCGGCCTTCAGTCCGCGCAAGATGAAGACCTTCCAACACCCAAGGAACGAATCACTTGGAAAGCGATGAGCGAGTGGTGGAGAAATGTGCGCGCTGTGGAAGTAGAGTGCGTCGGCAAGGGCAAGGCGCGTAAACCATATAAGTTCAGTCACAGTTTTATTGATAGAAAGCAAAGCGGTTAGTCGGCTGTGACTGCTGATACTCAATAGAGGCGGCCTCACGGGCGTATAATCGCCCGCGAGAAATATCTTTAAAACAAAGGAGGCCGCTTCTATGGCGTTTTACTGC
>DASRDY010000180.1:0-18980 GCA_035652355.1 Blastocatellia bacterium | reverse complement strand
CTGATCGTAAGCAGAACTTGGCTGAACCTTATGGACGGCGGCGGCGTACAACTTGGGCGGTGGTTGATTGTTTTTGGTATCGTATTCGTCGTTGTGGGCATTCTGTTCGTCTTTGGCGGCAAACTCTCCTGGTTGCGATTGGGACGATTGCCCGGGGACTTTGCCTGGGGACGCGGTTCTGTTAGGATTTACTTTCCTTTGATGACTTCGATCCTGCTGAGCCTGATTCTTACTCTGATTTTCTGGCTGTTTCGCAAGTGATCCGAAATCTTTCTGTGATTAAAAAAGGTAAAGATGAGCATACTTGAAACCAAAGATGTCACCCGCGACTACCGCATGGGTGGCGAAATCGTTCGCGCATTGGCGGGCGTATCGATCTCCGTTGAGAAAGGCGAATTCGTCGGCATTCTGGGCACCAGCGGGTCGGGCAAGTCGACTCTTCTGAACATGCTGGGAGGACTTGATAGACCCAGCACCGGCGAAATCATATTCAACGGTGGCAGTCTTGCGCCGCTCTCTTCGTGGCAAATGTCGCGTTATCGATTGCACAGTGTCGGAATGATCTTTCAAAGCTTTAACCTGATACCGACGATGACTGCCAGGCAGAACGTGTCGCTGGCGCTCGCATTCGCCGGGATGAGCCAGAAAGAACGACGCGCGAAGGCGATGGATTTGCTGCAGCGGGTCGGATTGTCAGCGCGGTCAGAGCATCGACCCACAGAACTCTCTGGAGGCGAGCAACAACGTGTTTCAATTGCGCGCGCCCTGGCGAATGAACCCGAAATACTTTTGGCAGATGAACCTACCGGCAACCTGGACAGCGGTCGCGCGGCAGAGCTGATCGGTTTTCTCAACGAAATGCGACGCCACGAAAACAAAACAATCGTGATGGTGACGCACGACCAGGAACTGATTCGTCCCTATGCCGATCGCACAATTAAATTGAAGGATGGAAGAGTTGTCGAAACCGCAGGCGCTTGATTAAAAACATATGAACTTCTTAGACATAATGGCGCTGGCGTGGCGCAACCTTTCACAGTCAAAACTGAGAACAGTCCTGACCACAATCGGCGTGATCATCGGCGTGGGCGCGATCATCACGATGGTGAGTCTTGGGCTGGGTCTTCAGAAAAATATTGTTAATAACGCTCTGTCGAGACTGGACGTTTACACGCGGATCACTGTCATCGGCGTCAGCGCGGATGAGTTGCTGGCCGCCAACGAAAAGCAGAGCGATTCCGATGACACTTCGGTTGATGACCCGGGAGATACCGGCAGCGCAGCTAAATCTCTTCCAATAATCGACGATAAAGCGATTGCCAGAATGCAGGAGATCAGCGGCGTCAAATACGTAGTTCCGCAAATGTCGTTTGTCAGTTTCACTCGATTCAACAATCGTACGCGGAGAGTGAATATTGGCGGGGCTCCGACCACAATCCCGGACTACGACGCGTTCGACAATCTTCTGGCGGGAACCAAATTTTCCAGCGACGATGCGCAAGAAGCTATTCTGACTGAAGATGGTTTGAACCTGTTCAATACCGATCAGGTATCGCCGTTTGGTCCCGGCGCAGGCCCGCGCCGAGTCGGAGCTCGGGGCGGAAGACGGACAATTTTTCCCGCCGCAAAAACAGAGGAAGAACGGCAGCGTGACGCCAGTCAGGTGATCGGAAAAGAGCTGGTTCTGCTCACGCTTAAATCCGGAGTGCAGCCAGCGAGCCTTGTCACTCCGCAGTCTAATCCGTTGAATGACGAAAACGATCTAAGCAACGATCCTCGGTTTGAACGACACGTATTCAAGATTGTGGGAGTGAAGAACTCTGTCGGCGCACAGGTGATAAATCTGGCAGGGAACGCGCAAGTATTCATCCCGATGAAACAGGCTAAGCATTACCGCGAGTCAACCCGCGACACGATGGCGCAGATGACGCAGGCGTTGGCGGGCGATCCTGGCTATCCCGCAGCCGAAGTGCGAGTGATAGATCCATCTCAGGTTCAACCAGTAGAGGAGAAACTGAGAGGGATGGGATTCCGAGCGTTTTCGATTACCAATGCAATCGATGCAATCAGACTTATCTTTCTTATCATCAACGGCAGTCTGGCATTGATTGGGGGAATAGCGTTGCTGGTGGCTTCGTTCGGCATTTCGAATACGATGATAATGTCAATCCGAGAGCGCACGCGCGAAATCGGCATCATGAAGGCGATTGGCGGGTCAGACGGCGAAATAATGAAAATATTCTTCGTCGAAGCCAGTTTTATTGGCTTGAGCGGCGGAGTTTTTGGCGTCGTGGGCGGCTGGACGATAGATGCGATTGCCAATTTCGTAGTTAATAAATGGGTAATCGCCTCGACGACCAGCATTCAGTTCTTTTCTATTCCGTGGTATCTCTGGGGAGGGGCGATAACGTTCGCGGTGTTTGTCAGTTTGATCGCGGCGATTTATCCCGCATTCCGAGCTGCGAAGGTCGATCCGATTAAAGCACTTCGTCACGAATGATTACGAAAGATGAATAGGCCGATTTCAACATACGTGTCGCTTGCATTGAGATACCTGACTGGTGCGTCGCTTCTGATTGCGTTTGCCTGGATTGTCAAATCACCGGCAGGCGCGCAGATGGTCACTGAACCGACAGCCACTCCGACCTTCGTTAACAGCCCGGATGAACGAGTAAATATCAATACTGCGTCATTGCAGGAGCTGATGTCTTTACCGACCATCGGTCAGGCTATCGGTTCCAGGATTATCGAATACCGAAAACGACACGGCCGATTCAAACATCCGTCAGACGTAATTATTATCAGGGGAATCAGTGAACGAAAGTTCCGTCAAATCGAAGATTTAATCACTACCGATTAACGGATTTACTAAGAACCATCAGAACCGCCTGAATTCCGTTAAACAGAAGATGTATTACCACGCAGGGCAAGAGCGATTTTGTGTACGCGCGGATTGAGGTTAGTGCAATGCTCAGGATCATAATTACCGCAATGACTGAGTAGGACGGATAATACTGGGGCACGTGAACTCCGGCGAATAACAGCGAAACAATCGCTATTGCCCAGGTTACCCCAAACTTACGCTCGAGTGGGGTGTACAGCACGCCGCGGTAAATAACTTCTTCAACTAATGGCGCAGTAAACGTTACCGCGACTACCATTAAGACCTGACCGATCACCCTATCTGTAACGAGATCTGTCATATGATTGAACTGATTCGGTGGAGCTGGCAGAAACAGGTCAATCAGTATGCCTATGGCATACATCAAAAGGGCAAAAGACGCCGCTTGCCAGGGCTGAAAGTTCGGAGGCCATTTCCAGCCGAGAGTTTTGAAAAAGGGACGCGAGCCCGCTCTTGTCACAACTACCCACGCAGCGGCAAGAGTAACCAGATGTGTTGGTATAATCGATGAGAGTAAGAAAATCGTGAAATTAACCGATTTCTCCAGTGCCTGCTGACTAATGTCCTGTCCGTGAGCATGCATATAGGCGACACCGATGACAGTAAAAATGACATTGAATAACAGCAAGGCTGCAACGCTAAATAGCCACGTCAGGATTGCAGTGGGAAGACTCCAGGAATCATCTCCTTGTGGAGGCATTGACGAACCATCAGGATAGGCTGGCGGCGGAAAAGATGCCTCCGACCGGATGTGTTCAAGAACCGCGTCTGAAAAGGCGCCTGGGAGTTCGTCAGTCTGCTTTTGAAAGCTGCTGAAATCTCGCGGGACTTCTGCCGAAGATGAAATGCTTCGCCAGTCACTGGAGGCTTGACCGGACTGACAGGAACTGCAAACGCCGTTTTCGGTTTCGACGAATTGCAACTCTTTCCCGCAGGACCGGCAGCTCGTTATTGTGCTCATATCTCACGTGCCGACAATCTGCAAATGCAATCATCGACAGACCACTCTTTATCCACGATTGTAAGTTACCTTATGATGCGGTCCGCCTGCAACAATGCAATTATAGTTTTGGCATCGTCAATCTCGCCGGAGTAAACAAGGCTCCTGGCTTGATCCAGTGTGAGCCTGACAAGCTCGATATCCTCGTCAAACTCCAGGTTCTGCTGCGTCTGAGTGAGATCGGTCGCAAGATAAACGAATAGCTTTTCTTCGCAGTATCCGGGAGTAGGAAAGAAAGCTGAAATCAGATACATTTTAGATGCGATGTAGCCGGTCTCCTCCTCTAATTCGCGACGAGCAGTGTCTAAAGGTGATTGCCCGTGCTCTATCCTCCCCGCTGGAATTTCCAATGATAATCGTTTGATCGGATATCGATATTGTCTTACCAATATGACCGACCCATCGTCTAATAGGGGCAATGCGCCCGCGCCTCCGGGATGATGAACCATCTCGATCTTTGCCGGGAGTCCAGTTGCGGTATGAACATCAGAGATCGATACATCTATGATGCGTCCTCTGTACAAGTATTCTGTTTTGTCGATTGTTGGCAGGTTCATAGAAAGCGAATCGCAAACCGCCAGTATGCTTTCCTCAACATACGTGGCTGTTCTATCAAGAAGCGCGAGCTGATTCGCCCGCGCAAACTGACCGTCTGCGTTACATCAGTGGGATGTCCATTCCCTTTTCCTGGGAGAGCAGGGTTTTGACTTCGCCGATAAGGTGCAGCGAACCAGTTACGCAAATCAGCCCGTCTCGTGGTGACAGAGATTGCGCCCAGTGCATTGCCTCTTCGACATTTTTGGTAATAATCAGGTTATTGCGGCCGCCAAGGGCTGCAGAAGCAAGAGCAGAAGTATCTGCGGACCTTTTATCGTCCATCCTGGTCAAAATAATATTTCTGGCCAATGGAAATAGAATCGCGCTCATTTGCGCCACGTCTTTGTCGGCCATTGCCGCGAAGATAAGCGTGATTGGGCTGACGGCGAGATCGACTATAAAATCCCTCAGGACCTGCGCTCCCGCCGGATTGTGTGCGCCATCCAGCAGAATCATGGGAGCCCCGGATAGGAGTTCCAGCCGGCCGGGCCAGCTTACTCGTTCAAGGCCACCTACAATTGCCGCTCGCGAGATTGGGTAGCCATGGCTTCTCAATTCTTCAGCTGCTGCCACTGCGACCGCTGCATTTATCGCCTGGTGTCGTCCGCGCAGACCCAATGTGATTTTGCTGTAATTTTCTCGGCCTTCAATCGTAACACTCATTCGTTTGCCGGGTACTATCTGCGTATCCGTGGGAGCGTCAACGAACACCGGCAACACTCGACGTTCCAAACATCGCCGCATAATCACGTCCATTGCCTCTACCGGTTGGGGCGAGATTACTGCTTTCGAGCCGTGTTTAATGATGCCTGCTTTTTCGCCGGCAATTTCAGTAAGAGTACTTCCCAGATATTTTTCGTGATCGTACGAAATCGGAGTAACGACTGAGATAAGAGGCTGAACCAGGTTCGTTGCATCAAGTCTGCCTCCCATACCAACTTCTAGAACGGCAAGACGGACTCCGCGTCTGGCGAAGTAGCAAAAAGCAACGGCTGTGACCTGTTCAAAAAACGTGGGCGGAGCCGGAATGCTGCCTTGTGTTACAAGATTATGGCTGACTTCTCGAACAAGTGTTGCGATCTCGGCAAACTCCTCCTGGCTGATCTGCTGGCCGTTTACTACGATCCGTTCGGTGACTTCGCAGAGATGAGGCGACGTGTAAAGACCGTGGTCGATTCCGGCTTCGCTGAGCATTGCGTCAATCATCGCCGCCGTCGAACCTTTGCCATTAGTTCCGGCGATAAGAACAGACTCAAATGCGCGATGTGGCTGGCCAAGAACGGCGGAAAGAGCCCCGATATTATCCAGACCCAGCTTTAGTGAGAGGACCTCGTTACCCAGCGAATAGAGGTATTGAACCGACTGTTTGTAATCCATAATCCAGGCGGAAACCGAAAAAACGACGGAAAATCGTTATGCTGCCGAATTCTTTTTGTGGCCAACCATAAAATTAAGCGCGTTGATGATGTAATCCCGCAACTCGCGACGGCAGACAATTGCGTCCAACATACCGTGTTCCAGTAAAGACTCGGCGCTCTGGAAACCTTCCGGGAGTTTCTGTCGGATTGTTTGCTCAATTACTCTTGGCCCGGCAAATCCGATTTGTGCGCCTGGCTCAGCAATATTCAAATCACCAAGCATCGCAAAGCTAGCTGAAACTCCGCCGGTGGTCGGATGCGTTAAAACCGAGATAAACGGCAAGGCGTCGTCATCCAGGCGAGCCAGCGCAGCGCTTATTTTCGCCATTTGCATCAATGACAGAGCTCCCTCCATCATTCTGGCGCCCGATGAACACGAGATGGTAATTACCGCGGACTTTTGATCAATGGCGCGCTCGATTAGGCGCGTGATCTTTTCGCCTACGACCGAACCCATGCTACCGCCGATGAAGTCAAAGACCATTGCAGCGGCAAAAACCTGGTGTCCGCCGATTCTGCCTTCCGCATTTATTACTGCGTCGAGAGTCCCGGTTGAGATTGGAGCGCTTTTCAGACGATCGCTGTAGCGCTTGTTGTCGACAAAGCTCAAGGGGTCGGTTGAAGCGAGCTGCTTGTCAAACTCGTTGTATTGTCCGTTATCAAACAGGAGTTCCAGCCGCCGATATGGATCCAGCTTGAAATGGAACTGGCATTTGGGGCAAACTTGCAGGTTCTCTTCTAACTCTTTGCGAAAGAGAGTCTGAGTGCATTGAGGGCACTTGGCGAAAAGGCCTTCGGTCTTTACTGTACGTTCCTTAAGTTCGTCGCCCTTTGATGGGGAGCTTTCCTTATCCCGTCTAAACCATGGCATAGGAGGGGATTGTACGCATAAATTCGCGAAAACAAAAGGTAAAACCCTCGTTAAGCCGTTAAGCGATTGGGCGAAGGCTCGCAAAATAAATTGCGACTGGATATGCGTCTAGCTTCGATTAAAACCCAGCCGTATATCTTTCGATCCGCATAAAAAGCCCAACTATACTTGAGCCTTAACTTGCTCCGGTTGCGTGGTTCCTCTAAAATTATCTTTTAATTGACAGTTATCTGCGAAAGGTCTAATTCAAGGAAAAGTCGATGTTCGGGTTCAGTTGGGGTGAAGTATTAATCATTCTTGTCGTTGCGCTGATGGTTTTCGGACCACGCAGACTACCTGAACTGGCTAAGTCTTTAGGTCAGGCTATGGGACAATTCAAACGAGCATCTGAAGAATTTAAGCGCTCGTGGGAAGAAGAGGTCGAGTCCGAAAAAGAGCGTGAGAAAGCGAAAGCGTCTGCGGCGCAAACACCGTCGCCAAGCGTCGAGCCCGTTTCGGAGCCGGCGCACACAGTGCCCGCCGAACCAAAAGAGGTCGAGAACTGGATGTAATTTCCAGGGCGGTTGACCGGATCTGAGGAACAATCTGTCTAATGTTCGATTCCGATGACAATGTTGAAAAGGGAAAGATGTCCTTCCTGGATCATCTGGATGAACTGCGCAAACGACTGGTCTATTGCGCTATTGCTATCGCGGTATTCTTCGGGGTTTCATGGTTTTTTTCGGACAAAATTTACGACTTTCTGCAAAAGCCAGTTCTGGAGTCAATCCACAGATCGAACGTTGAGTTATATAAGCATAGTCAGACCGCTGCTAACGTTCCTCCCAAAGAAGGCGAATCGATACAGTACACCTTTCAGTTTCAGCAGGAACTGAAAGGCGCGATGATACCTCAGGGTTCTTCGATTCAGGCTGTTGTGAAGAAAGGGCCTGATGGAAAGCTTTATCTGGCGACTGCTCAGCCCTGGAGACTGGGAACAAATATAGAGATTCCCGCTGATACCCCGCTTCCGACCAATATTGGCGAAGGCGGCTATAGCATTGAGGAGCGACTGGTTATCGACACCGTCGCAGGCGGATTCAATCTTTATGTAAAGGTCTCGTTCTATTGCGCGATCTTTCTTTCTGTTCCGTTTCTGCTTTACCAGATCTGGTCGTTTATCTCGCCCGGACTTTACCCGCACGAGAGATCTTATGTCAGACCAGTGGTCGCGCTTGGGACGGTCTTTTTTCTGCTGGGCGCTGCATTCGCGTACAAGATCGCATTTCCGCGCGCATGTGACTATTTGATCCATTTGTCAGCAGAGAACTTCAGACCGTTGATCCACGCCAACGACTATTTCGACCTGATCACGACGATCCTTTTAGGTCTGGGAGTAGTATTCCAGATTCCGACGCTGACATTCATACTGGCACGAATCGGGCTGGTCACTCCCAGATTCTTGCTCAGGTTCTGGCGCTTCGCTGTCGTGGGAATCGTGATTCTGGCGGGATTGCTGACACCAACGCCGGATGCCGCTAATATGATGGTATTTGCGCTGCCGATGTTCCTTTTGTATTTCCTGAGCGTCGGAATTGCCTGGATGTTCGGAAAGCCGAGACGTTCGGCTCGAAACACGACAGAGGTTGCGGAAGCGAGTTAGGTGAGCATAGTTGTTTCAATAGTTTGGTCGAATTGGCCCCTTGACTTGGAGTGGTTTAGCACGTAAATTTTGCAATCAGGCGGATTGTCTCCTTTTGGGAGGCACGTGCATGGCTCACCGAGTTTGCCTCTGCATTTGTATTTTTAAGGAGTAACGAATATGCGACTGAGGTCAACCTGGTCACAATTCTGTGCTTTGTTTTTGATCTTTGTGTTTGCTCTTGGCGTGTCGCCTTCTTTCGCACAGGACACCAGCTCAAAAGACAAGAAAGAAGCCGATAAAGAAAAGAAAGATAAAGAGAAGAGACAACAGGAAAAAAAGAAGCACCCCGAAAGCGCTGACAAGGTCTACCAGCGGTGGATGGATGAAGATGTCCGCTGGATCATCACTGATGAAGAGCGGAAAGCTTTCAAGGCGCTTAAGACCGACGACGAGCGCGAAACATTCATCGAGAATTTCTGGGCTAGGCGCGATCCGGATCCGGATACACCAGAAAACGAATACAAAGATGAGTATTATCGTCGCGTCGCCTACGCTAACGAGCATTTTGCTTCCGGTATCCCAGGCTGGAAGACGGACCGTGGACGCATATACATTATGTTCGGCGAGCCCGACGGTAAAGAGACTCATCCTTCCGGTGGCGCTTACCAGCGACCGGCTGAAGAAGGTGGCGGCGAAACCAGCACCTATCCATTTGAAACCTGGTGGTATCGTCACATCGATGGCGTCGGTGACGGCATCAATATTGAATTCGTCGATCCGACTATGTCAGGTGAATATCACATTGCACAAAGCCCTGATGAAAAGGACGCGTTGCTGTATGTTCCTGGCGCAGGCTTAACGCTGGCAGAGCAGCTTGGCCTCTCCGATAAATCTAACCGTATCGCATATGGCGGTGTGGGTAGTATGTATTCTGATCCGCTTTATGGTCAAAGCAGCAAGAATAATGAATTTGACAGGTTGCAGCTTTACAGTGATCTTCAGCGACCTCCTTCAATAAGCAAGATTCCGGGACTCAACGGCACCGTCGATCCCGTTCTTGCGGAAACCGAAGTTCTGCCAGTGACGATGCGCACAGATTATATGCGCGTCGGCGATGACGCAGTCGTTACGTCGTTTAGTATCCTGATCGATAACCATGATCTGGTTCTAGCCAATAAAGGCGGAATCTATCAGGGGGAAGTTAACATCAACGGACGCATTACCGCAGTTACAGGAAAACGCAACGGCCCTATCGAAGAGGTGATCAGGACGGATCGTTACACTGATCGAGATGTTGCTTTCGGCCAAGAGACGAAGTCGATTTACCAGAAGAAAGTAGTATTGCCTCCAGGCCGTTACAAGATTGATTTGGTCGCCCAGGATACCAACAGCGGCAAGATGGGCATAATCCACCAGTCATTTGTTGTGCCTCAGTACAAACCAAACGAGCTAAGTACCAGTTCTGTGATTGTCGCTTCCGACATCACTCAATTGAACGGCGTAGCCGCAGGACAGTTTGTTGTGGGTCGTTACAAAGTTCACCCGAATATGTCACAGACTTTTAAGGCCAATGAGCCTGTCGGAGTATTCCTGCAGGTCTACAACGCTCAGATCGATCAATACACGCTGATGCCGAACGTTGATGTCAGCTATGTCGTTACCAAGAGCGGCCAGGAACTGGCCCGGATTCCAGAAGACGGCAAGGGTGGTGTCAAAGACATCGATGGTCAGCGGTTGATTATTGGTCGCATGCTGAACCTTAAACTTGCGCCTGGAACTTATCAGGTTGCGGTAAACATAAACGATAAGGTTTCGCAGAAGACGATCACGACCACACCGGCTCCGTTCATTGTCAAGTAATACATCGCTTGATCTTGTTTAGAAAAGGGAGGCTTCGGGCCTCCCTTTTCTGTTATAGCGGTAGCTCTGCTGGCATATTATGAATGAACTGGAATCAATAATCGCGGAAAAAATAAGGTCGTCAGGGCCTATTTCGTTTTGCGAGTTCATGTCGCTGGCGCTATATCATTCAGAATTCGGTTACTACAGCAAACACGCACGAATCGGCAAAGCAGGCGGCGATTTTTACACTAACGCTGATGTCCATCAGTTGTTCGGGGCAGTACTGGCCGATGCAATAGCAGCCTGCCTGACTCAAATTCCATCGAACAAACCAAACAACATTGTCGAGATTGGAGCAGGCACTGGGAAACTACCGCTCGATATTCTGACAACACTCGAAGCCGATTATTCCGAGCTCGCCAAATCAATTGAATACCTGATCATTGAGCAGAGTCCGTTCTTGGCCGAACAACAGCGGAAGTCACTTGCCGGATTTCAGAACGTAAGATGGGCAACTGTTAATGATCTGATTAACGGACCGATCTCCGGAATTGTCTTCTCGAACGAATTGATCGATGCATTTCCTGTTCATAGGGTTCGTGTGCATCGTGATGAGTTACAAGAGGAATTTGTCGCGGTCGAAAATGGACGCTTCGTATCAGAATGGAAAGCCCCGACGACATCGGCGGTTGCAGATTATTTGGATCGACAGCGAATTGCCCTTCAGCCTGATCAGATTATCGAAGTCAATTTGCAAGCAATCGATTGGTTGGAACAAATAAGTTCTGCAATAGATAAAGGAGTGTTGATCACTATCGATTACGGCGATACGTCCCAGCGACTTTACCGCCAGGATAGACCGAACGGAACACTTCGTTGCTTTTCCTCGCACAGACTGATCGGTGATCCTTTTATAGATGTGGGACTGCAGGACATAACTTCGAGTGTTAATTTCACTGCGTTGATTAACTATGGTGAGCGCGCTGGACTGGCAACAAAAGAATTCATCAGTCAATCAGAATGGCTGATTCGCAACAACATTATCGCACGAGCAGAAAGACTCGAACGAAGTTTGCAGGCCAAAGGCGACATCGTCTCTGTTATGAAATGTCGCCAGGCATTGAAGGACCTGTTGCTTCCCGGTGGAATCAGCGATAATTTCAAGATCCTGGTGCAACGGAAATGAAGTTAAATCGTCACAGCCTGAACGGGACGACGCGCGGTTGGTGTAGCCTGACGGATTGGATAACCCATGTAAAACATGAATGTCGAATGCCATGAGTCATCTCCGGTTAGTTGTGCCAGGACACGCTGTTCGTCAGGGGCTTTACCGTACATCTTCTGATGATCGACCAATTGAACTGGCTGATTGGCGGGACGTGCCGCCAAACCACGAGCAGTGGCCAGCAAATGCGCTCGTTGCCATACTCGCCCGGCAAGAATGCTCTGTTGTTGGTCATACATATCGCGCACGGCAATCAATCCAAACAGTCGGCCTGTCATCAACAGGTTTGTATATGATCCTTTGATTAATGTGGTCAGATCCGCTGATGGTCGGGGTGTCAATAATTGCATGAGGGAATCCGGCAGAAACTTGATCATTGCCGCGCGCATTGGCGTAACGCCTGCGTCATCTATAAAGGAACCGTCTCGTTGCTGTTGAACTTCATGCCAGTCGGAGCGAATCCATTTACTGGTGCCACTTTTGGCGTCTATATTGGGTGAATCTTGAATGACTGCTTGCGTGCATGTATCGACAAAGCGGTTTTTATCCGCATCAGATGTGAACAGTTGTATTCTGACGTTCGACTCCTCATCTGCGATACGGCTTAGGACTTCCACGAACTCAGACGGAACAGGTTTCTGCGGATCGTATGGGAACCGGTTAGTATGGCGATGCGGAATAGCCCGATAGAGTTCAGTCTCTTCCCTTTTCCCCGGTAAGAGCTCAATGCGCGCCACCAACTCCCGGTCAGGTCGCTCAGTGCCGCCAGCTAGCTTTCCCGGTAATAGCGTTAGGGCAGCTTTGTATCCGTTCGCGCTCGCGGCTAGCATCAGATTCTCCAGCGCGCAACCCAGTCCTATACGAAGCTCGCGAAGATAAGGATCGAACTTCCCGGTGTTTCTCGGGTTGTCCGCGTAAAGCTCTATCGACGAATCGGTAACTTTGAACAGCCATGGTTGAGTATTAAAAGGATTGGCGGCCAGAATGGCGGCCGCAACCAACTCCAACGGTCCTTTATTTGATTCCGCGCGCCAGTTATCCCATGGCTCGTAGGCGGGGCCTTTGCCGACGCTGAAAACGCCTTTATCATGGGCGCGCCATACTCCACCGCCTACTGCGACGACAGTAACCGCACCAACACCCTTCAGGAATGACCTGCGTTTCAATTGAATATTCTCCTGCAGCCGTTGCTTAACTCTGACGCGAAAATAATAATTCTGCCGAACTGAAGAGATCGAATGATCTTTTATGATCTCTTTCTTCTTATTATTGAATCTATCGAGAATTTGCCAGGGCCTGTCAATGCTAACGCAACAAACATCGAGGCATAAAGTCCAGGAATCAGAATATCCTCATGCGCTTTCAAGCTGGAGCACACTGCGACGGTAAATCCGATTGCTAAGAGCAGGGCAGAAATTCTGGTAAAGAAGCCAATGGCAACCAGCAGCGCACATACCGATTCATTAAGCGTCTGAACCACTGCGCTCAAAACCGGCAGAGGCAATCCGATATTTCGATTAAAATCAACGAATGACCACTGGTGACTTACAAAAAAATAATCGGCGCCTGATTTAAGCTTATTCAGTCCAAAAAGAGCGAAAAGAGAGAGTCCAGCCGCTATTCGCAAGACCAACAAACCAGCATTGATCTTATAAGTTTGTTCTTTGAGCATGTTGTGATCCTATTCCGACCTTAATGGGTCATTAGTTATTGGTCCAATCAGCTTTCTAAAAAGGCTCCCGGTTTCCTGCTTAATCTCAATGGCGAAGTCGATGGAGTACTTGCCAGGACCAATAAACAACAAAGGTGCGAACGCAATCGCGTATTCAATGGCTCTGGCTGGCAGACCGCCAAGATTCTCGCCCGAATGAAATCCGGCGAACACAGCCCATAGCCAGGTCACGACTGCGATTCCAGACGCCAGGCGGGTCAATAATCCAAAGGTCGCAAGAGCTGCGCAGATTGCAAAGACAGACAATAGCCAAAAACCGCTGTTTCCGTGGGTAAACGTTTCCGAAGCCGCGGATTGTTTTAGAGCAAAAAAGAGAATTGCACAAACTCCGATGCCTGTGCGAAGGACCAGCATACCGATGTTGATATTTCTATCGAGTGACGCACTTGTCACAGCTGTCCTGGTTAACACCCGGATGCCTTTCAGCCTTTTTGCAGCTACTCTCGATTGCCAAAAATAATCGATAGAAAATCTGCCAGGGCCTGTTATAAGCAAAGTTCCGAACGTCACCACGTAGAGAGCCGCTCTCAAAGGCTCTTCGCCATTTTTCAAGCTGAAATACAGTGCGCCAGTCATGCTCAAAGTTACCAGCAGCGACATCAACCGTGTCAGAAATCCGCACGCGACCAGTAGTGCGAAGATGGATTCGCTCATCTCAACATAGATTCCCAGGAGCCCCGCCGCGGGAAATCCCATCTGTTGAATCAGCGGACCCAATCCATAGCTCGCCCACGGCCTGCCGCTGTAAATCAGCAGCGCGGCGCCGATAAATTTTCGCCAGCCAAAAATACCAACCAGCGAAAGCCCAGCGCCTGTGCGAAGCACCGCCAAACCAAGGTCTGTTCTGGTGAATCGTTTATTCGCTATGCTTTCATTTGTCATACAGGTTTAGACGAGCCAATCAAATATTTCCTTGTAAAAATTTTTAGCGAAAAAAATGCAAGAAAACTCGTATATTGGGTGTCTTAACTTACGAGTTTGTGTCGCTAAATCAGCAACAATCGTCGATTTCCAATATGGACAGGAGCACGCGAGTCATTTGAGGGTCCTGAGCAGAACGACAGAGACTGAAGCCATTAGTAAAGAAGACGATCCGGTCGAAGGTTGTCGACGTAACGATCCTGACGCACAGCGTCGCCTATTCAACCTCCACAAGGACCGCGTCTACTCCCTTGCGATGTTTTTATCCAAGAACCCGGCAGATGCCGCAGAAATTACCCAGGAAGTCTTTTTAAAAGTCTATTCCGGCCTTTCCCACTTTCGCGGAGAGGCCAAATTGGAAACCTGGCTTTACAGAATAGTGACCAACACGTGCTCAAATCACGCGCGCAAGTATCGTAGCATTCTCTCACTGGATTTCGCCTTCTGGTCAGGGCGAACTGAACGCGTTGTTTCAGCGGAAGAAGAACTCGCGAAAAGACAGATAGATGAAACGGTCCGGGCAGCAGTCGCCAGCCTGCCGGAAAAACTCCGCGTTCCGATAGTGCTGCGTTATGTTGAGGATCTGAGCTACGAGCAGATCAGCGAGGTTTTAAATTGCCCGGCCGGCACGGTTGCTGCCCGACTGAACCGAGCGAATAAAATGCTTGTTCAAAAGCTGGCAAAACTTAGAAGGTAGGATCATGCAAGTCGACGTGAATTCATCAAAGCATCCGGATCCGCAGTTGCTGCGAACGTATGCCGGAGGCATCGGACCGCAAAACGAGCACCAAATTGTTAAAAGACATCTGCAGGAATGCCATATATGCGCGGACAAATACATTCAGCTGGTCATGAAAACAAGAACGAAATATATTTCAGCGCCAGATAGAATATGGTTCGGAATAGATTCGAAACTCAACGCCGCCGACTTCCCCAAACGATCGCGACGAGCAATAACGATGCAGATTGGTTTTGCTCTTCTTGTTTTAACTGTCATGTGTGGGCTCGTTGGTGGACTGCTACGCTCGAATTTACTATCTGATCGAACAATAGAACGGAAAAATACGCTGGAACTAGGCCAATATCTGGACGCACTGGAACAGATGGAGACAGGTCCCAACCAGGCTAATTTAAGTGAGGGGTTTTCCGGCTCCTCTGCGATTGACAGAGACGCTGCTTTGGCACTGACCAGGCTGGATCCAACAATCGACAATTACAATCTGGTTAGTCAGCGAGTTCTCAATTCGGGTGGCAATCAGATAATCCAACTCCTTTATGATTCGGGAACAGATTCGTTTGCGGTGTTTGTTTTGCCTGATAAAATGCGCGCCGACTTTGGTTCGTTCCATATGGTTGATGTTGTGGTTAACGGTCATCAATGCACCAGGGCAGAATGCCCACGGCAGGATGTTTATCACCTAAACACAGGCGCGCAAACATATGTATTTATCCGCAAGCACCGGCGAACACCCGAAGCCGGAGAACTTTTTGCTCAATTGACACGCCGCGCGCAATAAATCATCCCATACTCAAAGGAAGATATAATGAACCCCAATGCAATTCTCGTTATTCCGCGGATATTTCTTGGTGTTGCGTTTCTGCTTACGGATATCTTTAAAATTCTGAATCCAACGGCATTTCGGCAGCAGATGATAGATCTGCTGAATCGATGGCCAAGTTTTGGCTGGTACAAATCGTTTGCACTATCGACCGTCATTCCGCACGCCGGAGCGTTTTCTGTTCTGATAATGGCAGCGGAACTGTACGTCGGCATAGCAATGCTGCTGGGTTTGACCACAAGGCTAGCGGCTGTCGTTGCCTTATTTTTAGTGATCAATTATTTGTGTGCAAAAGGATCAATGCCCTGGAATCCTTCGAGCGTCGACGCATCTGACATTATTCTTTGTCTGGTAGTTTTGATTGGCGCGGCCGGTCGAACGTTCGGGATCGATAGTTTTCTTTACAAACGATATCCGAATGTCCCTGTATGGTAACCCGGAATCAGCGAGCTACTATCGCAATTATGATCTCGACAAGGATTAAGGCTATTACGACTAACTCCAGGGTTTGACTCTGAGCATTACGTACACGATCGGTTAACAGTTGATATAAACTGTCGATGATATCAAGTTTGCGTGAAATCGCTGTTTCCCACTCCTGAAGATATAACCTCTTTGCTGCGGCCGCGTGCACACGCGCAAGATAGAGATCGCCGATCAATTTCAGCGCGTTATCGACGCGCTCGTTCAACAGTAGGGCCTCCAAACGCAACTCGGCAAGTTGATACATTAACTTTTTATAAGGTGTTCGAACGGGGACAAGCCAGTCTGCACGCTTAAGCACCAGTCCTTCATAATCCCCCATACGTTTATCGAGTTGTGCGTCGATGTAGCGTGCTTCCAGCAACTCCACATTCAATAACTCAAGAACGTTTACAGTATCCCAATAATCTCGGTCGTAAATAATGGCAGCGTTCCAGTCGACAATAACGAGATCATTTTCGTAGTAGGACAGTCGCTGATTCAGGGCTTCTTCCTGGTGATCAGGGCTCAGGGGCAAAGTCTCGAACCGAAGAACCTGCGCCAACGTCGATCTGCTTTCCGACAGCAGATCTTTAGCCCGCAGAGGCTGGTCGAGTTCCTCAATTATAAAAAGGTAGTAATCCTCCATCAGCGGAGCGACTTCCGGACGAACTATCGCCGATTGGATATCGCTAGTGAGTTTCTCGATTTGCTTTCTGGCGCGATCTTCAAGATTGTGGCTATAGAGGTCGCTGCTCAGTTTCGGCAGGTCCTCCAGATCGAAACCGCCTTCCGACGAAATTGTCCATTGATAGGCAATACTGGCTGCGCCAAAGTGGAAGAGTGTTGCCTGCGACAGACCTTGTCGGCCAGCAACAGCATCGACTTCCCCAAGTCCAACGATCCTTGGTGGGACGGTATACTGCAGGTAAGCAGGCGTTTGTTTCTTCTTTGAGAGAGGAGGCGCCGCCATTGAAGCTGGCAGCGTGTTCAATTTATCCAGGGAAATCTCGAAGCCGATGTCGAACGCGAAGAGGGCTATCAAATGACCTTTAAGAATCTTTGGCATCGCGTCCTCTGAGTGATTCGCAACGGACCAGTTAGCCTGTTGATAATATCAGGCCGCTTGCCGTGTGTCCTAAGGATTTATGGCCGACTTCGTAGACAGCGTCTTGGGCGTCGGCAATTGCGCGTCGCTCCATCCGCCTCCGAGCGCCAGCACCAGTTGGACGCTCGAAACCATCTCGTTCGTCTGAATCGTGACCTCCGTTCGCTGATTGTTATATAAAGTTGTCTGCGCCGTAATGACGTTTAAGTAACTATCAATGCCAAGCCTGTAACGATCCATCGCGAGATCCAGCGTACGCTGCGATGCCTGAATAGCGATCTGTTGCTGCCGTCGCTCCTGTGAGAGGATCCTCAAAGATGAGAGATTGTCTTCGACTGCCTGAAACGCCGACAGAACAGTTTGTCGATAGGTCGCAACTGTTTCGTCATATATTGCGCGAGTCTCTTCGACTTGAGCTCTGCGAAGACCGCCGTCAAACAACGTCTGTGTCAGAACGGAGCCGAATGACCAGAACGCGCTCGGCAATGAAAAGAGCGAGCCTAATGAGCCGCTCTGCAAACCGCCCGACATCGATAAATTAAGACTGGGATAGAACGCAGCACGTGCAACCCCTATCTGCGAGTTCGCCGAAGCCATCCGCCGTTCTGACGCCGCGATATCCGGCCGACGTTCGAGAAGCTGACTCGGCACTCCGACAGGAACGGAAGGAGGGTTCACGTTTATCGGTCTTACGGCGACGGAAAAGGAAGACGGAGTTTGTCCGGCCAGAACCGCGATAGCGTGTTCCAGAGTCGCTCGCTGAACGCCTAGCTCGATGTCCTGAGCTCTGGCAGTTTCTAGTTGTGTTCTAGCCTGCGATACGTCTTCTTCGGAATCGATTCCTGTTTCAAACAGAGCCAACGTCAAATCAAGAGCTTTTTGATATGCCGCGACCGCTGCATCCAATAGCTGTTTCTGCGTGTCCTGTCCACGCAGCTGGAAATAATCCGAAGCGAGATCAGCCTGCATCGTCAGGCGAACATTCGCGACATCAGCAGCGCTCGCTTGCGCCGCAAATGCGTTTACCTCCACTTCGCTGCGAACGCGACCGAACAGATCGGGAACCCACGACGCGTCAATCGGCAAAGAAAAAAAGCTATTGATCCCGCCGCTCGTGCTCGTTACGGCCGTACCCGTGGTAGTGCCTGTCCCTCCTCCGCCAGTTCCCCCACCGGTACCGCCTCCCGTTCCACCGCCAGTGCCTCCACCAGTTCCGCCACCTGTGCCACCTCCGGTTCCTCCTCCGGTTCCTCCTCCTGTACCTCCGCCAGTCCCACCACCCGTGCCGCCGCCAGTTGTTCCAATTCCAGTTCCTGTTGTGGTCACGGTACCTACTCCCGTACGCCCGCCGTTATGCGATAGAACAATCGAAGGACTGGTCCCAACCGTCGGGTAATATTGCGACCGTGTTTCCCAAATGATTGCGCGAGCGGCTCTGAATGTAGCCAAAGCTAGGGCAATATTCTGGTTCGAAACGTTCACCTGTTCTTCGAGAGCATTCAAGTCCGGATCGCCATACATCTCCCACCATTTGCCTCGAATAGCGGCGTCGTTCGGTTCTGCTACTTTCCACCCATCGACCTCTTTGTATTTGTCAGGAATCTCTTTGTATGAAGGAGCCATTGGGACAGATGGCTTGTTGTATGGCTGTTTAACTTTGCAACCTGACGAAAGTAAAGCTGCGATAACGAATAAGGAAATCAATGAAGCTGTAAACGG
>DASRDY010000179.1:0-3728 GCA_035652355.1 Blastocatellia bacterium | reverse complement strand
GTGACAAAAAACGCGGCCATTTTTGTAACGCCGGTAACGCACCAGCCGCTCCGCCGCAGAGGCCCTGGTAACAAGCTTTTCAAAGGTCTTGAGATCCATGACACCAGCCTAAATCTGGTGCCAAATCTTTTACAATCACCTATTCGAAATGGGGCAATCCCGAGATCCGCAACACGTAAACGGATCGCAGACGCTCTATCTAACATTTTGATAAATCAGAAGAAGCCTATAGCCGATAACAACCTAATGGCCATCGAACTACAACATTTGCTAAGTGACAATCGCGGGTGTATAAATATTTAAGTTACAAAAAGGGAGGCTCGGCAATGAAAAAACGACCTTTTTTGGCGCCCCTAGCTATTTCGATTGCCGCGCTGTTGGGTAGCACGCCGACAATTGTAAGCGCTACCGTGCCCACCGATGGAATTGAAGGAAGTGTCCCCACAAGTAGTACGAAGACTGCGGCTCCCATTAGTGATTTTGTCCTGCAACGCGGCGGTGCAAATCGGCTTATGTTTGCTGATCACGAGTCACACTACTCACACGAATCGCACGCGTCGCATTCCTCGCACTTCTCCGGCTACTAATTTGGCATGGCAGGTAGTCGCGACGCCGAGGCTAACCGCTCGGCCAATGTTGTTGCTTTCTCAACCGAAGTCTTTTCTCTTGATGTAATAAAACGGGCCGCATACCGAATCGCGGATATAGCTGTTGTTGATATCGATGCCAAGCCGGGCGAGATAGTATGTACCTTAAACTTTCATCACCCGCAGACTGATGAAGATGCGCAACGGCTAATCAACGATTTCAAACTAGAAGTCCTTGACCAAGATTTGAGGGCGGCAATCGCCAAAGAAACTGAGCCGATGCGAAATGCCATCTTGGGCTATGCCTTTTCGAAGACTGGGCTTCAAGGCAAATGAGCAGGTTTCAGCCGCTCAGTGCCTATGAGGGCTCGCTTGCCGATGGATATAGGCTCTTACCGTTTCGTTTTACCCGCCTTGACGGCGACGACTATGTCCTGACCAATCAGGCTGGCGAATTCATCGTTCTTGACCGAATCACCATAGAGAAATTTGTTCGCCATGATCTTCCCGCGCAGTCGCCTGTATATGGTGACCTGAAGTCTAAGCATTTTTTGCTCGATGCGGATTCTGGAGTTGCGATCGACCTTTTGGCCCTCAAGGTCAGAACGAAACTGCGGCGGCTCGCCAATTTTACCGGTCTACACTTGTTTGTTGTTTCGCTTCGTTGTGAGCATTCCTGTCCTTACTGTCAGGTATCCAGACAAAGCGACGACAAAATCGCATACGATATGTCGATAGAGACGGCTGAAAAGGCGTTGGCACTCGTATTTCGTTCTCCCTCTCCCGCACTCAAGATAGAATTTCAGGGCGGAGAACCACTGCTAAACTTTCCTCTCATTCGACACATAGTCGAACGCGCAGAGGATATCAACCGCGACGCACAACGAAATCTTCAGTTTGTTATCGCGACAAACCTTGCATTGATAAACGACGAGATCCTGGAATTCTGTAAAACACACGACGTACTGATTTCTACATCGCTCGACGGTCCTTCCGACCTTCACAACAAAAACCGACCACGGCCTGGTCGAGACAGCTATGAACGAGCGATTGCAGGCATACAAAAAGTACGCACCGTCTTGGGCCGTGATCGGGTTAGCGCGTTGATGACGACCACCGAGGCGAGCCTTCCCCGCGTCCGAGATATCATCGACGAATACGTGGCTCAGGGTTTCGAGGGTATATTCCTCCGGCCGATGTCCCCCTATGGGTTTGCCGTGAAAACAAAATCCTATAACACCTACGATACCGAGCGCTGGCTAAAATTCTATTTCGATGGGCTTGATTACATTCTTGAGTTAAACAAAGCAGGCCATTTCTTCGTAGAACACTACGCGTCGATCATCTTGACGAAGATATTGACGCCGTTTTCGCCTGGTTATGTAGATCTGACTAGTCCGGCCGCAATTGGTATTGGTGTGATTGTCTATAACTACGACGGTGAGGTTTATGCCTCAGATGAAAGCCGCATGCTCGCCGAGATGGGTGATCACACATTTCGGCTTGGCAACGTTCACAAACATAGCTATCAAGATATATTTCTGTCCGATACTCTGTTAACGCCCATCGAGGAATCATTTGCTGCGTCAGTACCAATGTGTAACGAGTGTGCTTTCGAACCTTTCTGTGGTGCCGACCCCGTTTTTCACCACACGACACAAGGCGATTTTGTGGGGCGGAAACCGACATCGGCCTTTTGCAACCGCAATATGGCTATCTTTCGGAAGCTAATATCATTGGTCGGACAAGACGATGACGCGCGACGGATTTTTCTTCGCTGGATTAATCCCTAATGTTGACGCTCGGCAGCAAAGGTCTTGAGCTTCGGTGTTTCCCGACAGACGCCGCAACGGCAGTCGTTCGCGTTACGGATCGTGCAGACCGCATACTGCCTTTACGTCGGAAAGAAGCTTTCCTTGCAAAAGGGGAAGAGCTTCCACCGGGATTCGACATATACATGGCATTCACAAACAATGCCCACGTTCTTGATCGATTGCCATCTGGTACAAAGGCTGTGGTGTTGCCAGAGGACTACGGCTACCTTTGCGACGGCGACATTATCCGGTTTCACCCGCAACGAGATGCTCTGAGAGTACTCTACCGGCGCAACTCGATGAATAACTGCTTTTTGCTGACGGAGCGGTGTAATCATTATTGTTTGATGTGCTCGCAGCCACCTAAAGATATTGATGATTCTTGGATTGTCGATGAGGTTCTCGCAGCCATCCCGCTGATAGACCGGGCTACGGCTGAGATTGGATTCACTGGCGGGGAACCGACTCTTCTTGGTGATGATTTAATCCGTATCCTCAATACAGCAAAGAGTTATCTACCTAATACGGCGATACACGTCCTATCCAATGGACGTCGCTTCGCAGATGCAGAGTTTATGCAGAAATACGCCGGGATCGATCATCCGGATCTTATGGTTGGTATCCCACTCTATTCCGATCTGTCGACAGTCCATGACTATGTAGTTCAAGCGGATGGCGCTTATGATGAAACCATACGCGGAATCCTGAACCTCAAGCGGTATCAGCAGAAAGTTGAAATACGAGTAGTTATCCACCAGCAAACTTATCAGAGACTTCCTCAGCTAGCGGAGTTCATCGTTCGAAACCTGACGTTTGTTGACCACATCGCTTTAATGGGTCTGGAAATTACCGGTTTTACTAGAGCGAATCTCGATAAGCTTTGGATCGACCCCGTTGACTACATGCCAGAGCTTTTTCGAGCGGTGAACCTGCTGGCAGATTATCGAATGAATGTTTCAATTTATAACCATCAGCTCTGCGTACTAGACCGTCGGCTATGGAATTTTGCTCGCAAGTCAATCAGCGACTGGAAAAACGAGTATATGCCGGAATGCACAGGTTGTTCCGAAATGCATAATTGCGGGGGATTCTTCGCATCGGCCAAATACCGCTACAGCGACCATATCAAGCCTTTTCGTTAATGATTGCTTTTATTTTTGGTGATTAGCAAATTACCAAAAAATAGGGTGATTAGCAAAGATCTGGCACTGGTTTTACCAAGGTATCGAGTATCAAGTCGAACAAATCTTTCTTTCGGTTGTTGTACCGGAACTGCATTTTATAAAGATACAACGGAAAACGTTGCGGTGACACACCATGATGTTTA
>DASRDY010000178.1:0-6302 GCA_035652355.1 Blastocatellia bacterium | reverse complement strand
TTGCTATCAATCAGCATTGATCCGGAACCGTCAATCGAATTAGATTGAGGGGGTACGACCTGCTCGAACTGCAGACCGGCTGTTTCTATATTCGCAGTAGCTGCGCGAAAGATGCCATTGTCCTTATAGCACCAAAGAGTGTTGTCTTTATCAAAGATCAGTGTATTGACGCTATCTGAACCAGGTTCATCGTTGATGTGGTAGCTGACGAACCTCTTTCGCGGTGTTTCCTTAGGGGCTTTGTTGGGATCGTCGATCAGACGAGCCACACCACCAATATTTGTCGCGACCCACAAATTCCCCAGTCGATCTTCGGTGATGCCATTGATAATAGTGTTGGATAACCCATCGCGCAGGCCGTAATTTTTGAAGCTGTAGCCGTCGAACCTTGAAAGTCCTTCCCACGTGCCGAACCATAGGTACCCTTTCCGGTCCTGATATATCGCCGTCACACGCGCGTCGGCCAATCCATCACGAATGCCATAGCTATGGAATGGCAGCCGTTGCGCGTTGCTGATGGAACTAAGAGAAGAGAAGATCGCGAGTACAAACAAATATTTGCTCGCGAACCTTACAAAGCTTTTTCTGGAATGCTCTGAAAATATCATTCAGCGGTACGATCGCGCTTCAATTCAGTTCTTGTATATGGCTGGTCCGGAACCTTTCGTTCGCGGCGGAATATGAAACGAACTGTTGCTCAACTGAGATATCATCGACAACTGCACAATGATCTTCGCTTCGGGTCTCTGCAACTGCTCGGAGAGTCCTTTAGCCAAGTCGAAATCCGCGGCCGCGATTGCGGCCAGCGCGTTGCCGCACTGTTGTAACAGTCCTTGCAACATTCCGCCTTGCATTAACATTTCGTCATCCTTGAAGTAGCGAACGTCGAATCCGTTCAGCGTTTCGGCCGCGTTTGCCATATCGTTCAATTGACCAATAATCGACTGCATATAAACAGTCGCTTGTCCGATGTCAGATGCTGCAACGGCGTTCACAATTGTAATCTTTTGCTGCATCTGAATCTGATTGGCAGCTCTGGCGGGAATCATATTCCAAACCCGGTCGGCTAATTGAACCGCTTGCTCTGCTTTTCCCTGGGAATTCATTGCATTGATGAGTTGGGTCAGCTTCTCTATCTGCTGATCCATTGGCAGATGCGCTATGCCCGATAGAGCTTCGTCCAGTTTATTCTGATTGATTTGGTCCTGCAACTTTCGATTGTTGATTTGCGTCAAGGCGTTGTTTTTGAATACGGGATTTCCCAGCTTGTTCAGAAATTTTTCTGCCTGATCAATCTTGCCGTTGTTCAAGCTGGTTGAAATGATAAGAGTAATCTGCTGGTCACGCAGATCGGGATTCTTTATGTTGTTCTCGATTATGTCTAAAGCCTGATCTACGTTTCCCTGATAGATCACCTTCTGACTGGCCTGCGCGTAGTAATATTCCTGCGTGTACTTAGGCGCATTTGCGGCAGCTTTGAGAATTTCGTCCGGCGAACCGGTTTGCAAAATCCGGCTCAACTTTGCTTCGCCATTGTCTGGATTAGCCTTTTGAAACTCAACCAGCTTTTGCTGAACATCGCCGGCCATCGATGGCAAATATCGCTGGATAGCATCAGATTTCGCCGCCAGCCAGTTAAATATATTGGACACGATATTACGAGTCATCGGGTCGGCAGAGTCCTTAACGTCGGCTTTCAGCGCCGTATTGACCAGCAGCTCCAGCATTTTAGTAATTGTCTGCGACGGCAATCTGGGCTGGTGCGCACCAGACCCCGAAGAATCACTGTCACCGGCTGGCTCAGACAAATTCGCGGCATTCAACATATATAAATCCAGGTTCAGCGCTGCAGCGTTGGAAAGCAGGTCCTCGCCGCTGATCTTAGCGATAATCTCATTTGCGAGCTTTGTCGCCATTGCGCTGTCTTTCGTCAAAAGCTGCTGCACAACATTTGGCAGTCCCTGCGAATACCCGTTGGCGAGCGTTTCTTCAGCAGCGGCAAGCGCGGTGGCGGGATCCCTTGATGCCAGAACACTGGCCGCCTGCAATTGTAACTCAAGTGGATAAGTTCGGGCCCCCGGTTGAGATTCGAGAAAAGGGATTTTTGTAGCGCGAAGAAATTCGAGTGCGGCTTTTGGATCGACTGGAATAATCGATTGAACAGTTTCGATTCTCAACTGAGAAACTGCCTGCAAGTTTTGCATGAAATCAGAGTCGTCCTGGCTGATCTGGCTGGCCATTGCGACGAGATCGTTTGCCATCTGACGAAAGATTCCCTTTGCACGTTCGGGATCTCTGGACCAGTACAAACGGGCGAGATTCGCTTCAGCGCGAACTCGATTTTCCGGTAGCTTCAGATTTGGAGTGGAAGCGGCAACGTTGTCCAGCAACGCCAGCGTCCGTGTTTCTAATATTTTCTT
This sequence comes from Blastocatellia bacterium, assembly GCA_035652355.1. Taxonomy (GTDB): domain Bacteria; phylum Acidobacteriota; class Blastocatellia; order DASRDY01; family DASRDY01; genus DASRDY01. The sequence continues at coordinate 3,882 of DASRDY010000178.1, read as the reverse complement.
TTCCTGCGCTTCCTGGTCGGTGTTGTCATTTTTGACACTTTTACTTTCCTGTGCGATTGCGGCTGTACCAGCGAGCGTATAAAACAGAAAGAGTAATGACAAGACTGATGAAACAAGGCGTTTAAGGACCACGGTTGTTAACTCCATCGACGTGTTCTGCAGCGCCTGCAGGCAAAGGTGAGCCATAGTATATACGGTCGAATGACTCAATTCTTGCATTTTTTTCTTGCCCGAAATTTATTATGGGATGACACCCTGTTGTACTTCCAGATTGTCTGGTTTAGAATCTTTCCATAAGTCAATTCCGGCGGTTACCGGCATCATCATTGATGATGCGAAATTCTGCATCAATGTTCACCAGCCAGCTTTAACAGGGGAAGGAAGGCTCTGAGTGGAAAGAAAACAATCTACTCCGATACTTGTAAAGCGCGCCAGGGATTTTCTGGACCAGTCATTAGCTAAAGAACGGCTAGCCAGCGGAGCTGTCACCACGCCAGCCCGGCTGGAGATAAAGTTGAAGATTACGCAACTGCCGCTCAGCCCCATTGAAGACGAAAATGGATGGAAGCAATTTACCCTGAAAGTAGAATGCGATTTTGAGATAGCGGTTCGCATTCGGCCGCGGATATGGACTAAATTGGAAACGGCTGCGCGAAGCGGCACAAACTGGGTGGGCGTTATCAGCGGCTCGATAGGAGAACGCACTCCAAAAGGCTTTTCATTAACCGGTGTCGGCGTACAGATATACGAAAAGGAATCCGCCAATGGCAAACCGAAGAGCGACGAGCCAAAAGACGAAGATAATCTCGTGTGACTGGCAAACAGTTCGCGAAATAGCCTCCGCGTTGCCTGGTGCGGAAGAAGGAACGTCTTACGGCACACCAGCTTTTAAAGTTAAAGGAAAACTCTTTGTTCGTTTTCACCAGAGCGGCGAATCAGTTGTCATCAGCATCGAGATTGACCAGCGCGAACAGCTGATGAAGATGGATCCAGAGAGCTTTTACATAACGGAGCATTACACGAAATATCCTTGGATGCTGGTCAGGCTTGCGACAATTGGCAGAGACAATTTAGAGAAGATGATCGAAGAGTCCTGGAGACGTAATGCGCCAAAGAAGCTTGTTGAATCACTAATTGGCAGCGAGTAAAAGGAGATCATATGTTGTGGTTAACCTTGCGACATCTCAAGTCCAGCGACGAATACTTGAGGATTAAAGCCGTAATGGAGCTTGGTAAATTGCCTGCCGAAAAGGCTGTCTCGTATTTGACGCCTATGCTGTCTGATCCGTCTCTCGACGTGAGGAGTATGACTGTAAAGACTCTGGGGAATCTTGCCGATCGAAGCGCGATTGAGAGCCATTGTTGATGGCGCTTTGCAACAATTTTCCCAGTGTGCGAGAGGCGGCCGCGGCAGAGCTCGGACGTTTCGGCGCGACCATACCGGTTCAACGACTTGCCGCCGCGCTTAACGACAAAGATGAGGGTGTACGCTGCGCGGCTCTGAGTATGATAGAGGGGTTAAAGTCGGCGGAGGCGGATCATTTGCTTTGGGAGAATCAGCATCAGGTTGCCATCATTCGAGAGGAACGATATCGAAGACAGCTTCAGGGACAAAGCGTTGCCGAGATCGTCGAGAATGTAGCCGCGGAACAAAACACTTTTGCAGTAAGACTTACTGCCGCCACTTCTCGCCCATATGTGACGCGGACACTAATTGCCCTGAACGTAGTGATATTTGTAGCCATGGCGGCGACTGGCGCAGGGATTTTCGAACCCAGCCTGGATGCATTAATAAAATGGGGAGCCGACTTTGCGCCTCTTACAACTCAGGGGCAGTGGTGGCGGTTGTTTACGTCTGCGTTCATCCACATAGGATTGCCGCATCTTCTGTTTAATATGTGGGCTCTATATCGCGGCGGCGAGATAGCGGAAAAACTATTCGGCAACGGTTTCTATCTGGTTATCTATATCGTTTCCGCTTTCTTCTGCAGTTTAACGAGCCTTGCCCTCGGTGGACCATTAACCGTCAGTGCCGGCGCATCGGGTGCTGTATTTGGAGTCTATGGTGCGTTGGTTTCTTATCTGCTGCTTTATAAGAAGGAAGTGCCGTCGAGTATATTAAAGCCACTGCTGAGCGGCGCCGTACTTGTTATCGGATACAATCTGTTTTATGGTTTTGCTTCTGCCGCAAAAGCCGGAGGAACGCACATCGACAATGCTGGCCATATTGGAGGCGTGGTAAGCGGTTTCCTGCTGGGATTCGTTCTGGCTCGGCCGCTGGATCCAAAAGCAAGAAAGAGCCAGACTGCGAAAAAGTTGATTATTGGTGCGTCTGCTTCTATCGCATTAATAGTGTTATTCGCGATTACGATTCCCAAATCAACCTATGATTACAAGAACGAGACCGCATTTCAAAGCGTGGTCAATCTGTTTCAAAACAAAGAAGACGATATACTGAAAAAGACTCCGGACCTTTTCAACGCCACTGTGAAAGGGTCGCTTACTAAAGCAGAAGCTGCGGAGAAACTCGATGCTGAATGTCTGAGGCCCTGGCGAAAATTCCACGACGATTTGATTACCATAACCATAGCTGAAAAATCCAGATCATATACATTGCGTAACTTATTGCTGGATTACGCAACGGCTCGCGGCGACGCGACTCAGATTTTGATTGATGTACTTAGAACAGGCGATGCGAGTAAGATGTCTGATTACAAAACGTATAACGCCAAAGCCGACCAGATAGTCGAAAAGATCAACGACACAGTCAAACATCTGGATTAGGCTTGAATACAACAGAGCGCGGCAAACGGCGCTTTCTTAAGATGATTACTCGAGTAGACTATGAATTTTGGGTGGCGCAATTAATCGCCAAGCTTCACGAATATGGAATGACAATTCTTCATCGGTGACTTTTTTAACTTCTACGCCTACCCATCCTTTGTGCCCAACATAAGGCGGCCGATAAAATTTCTCTGGCGAGCTTTCGATCAGCATTTCTTGAACACCTGGTGGAGCAGGAACAACTACGGCCACGTGCCCGTCGTTGTGATGGTTATTAGAGAACCCCGCAAATACTTTTTTGCAAACGAAGAACGTTGGCTCGCCGTGCGACAGCTTTTCCGTCGTCTCCGGCAGCGCCAGGCATATTCGTCGGACTCTTTGAATTAAGCGTTCATTCATGGCCGGCGAATTATTTCTTTCTTCTTCTAGCGGTCGAGACAGTTCGTTTCAGCTCGCCGTTTTGGAATGTCCAGGTTTCAGCCGCGTACTTTTGAGCCCGGGGAAACTGAAGCACGATTTTGTCTGCTGCCAACGTTATCATTGGTGATGTACAGTTGCCGATTGATTGAGAAACCTGATACGAACCGTCTTTCTTCAAGGAGATCAGCCTATAAACTCCGCTGCAAGCGCTGCTACCGTTGCTTTCATGAATCAACACTGCTTCCTGGCTTGGATCGCCTCCTACGAATTTATAATAGCCATAGATGTCCAGCATATAATTGCCGCCTTTGACCGGGTCGAGATCATCTGCGGCCGGAATGGTATGGATAGCTTTGCCATTCAACTCGACGTAAGAGACGCCACCGTTGGCGGTCGGTGTAGCAGACTCAATCCTCATCTCGCCTGCTATTGTGGTCACTCTTTCCGTTCTTCTCCTGGTGCTTTGGCCGGAGATGGTTGCGGCAAGTAGAGCGATCATTGTCACTGTAATCGTAAAGCTTTTCATTCGACTTATCCGAAACATAGGTTCAATCACTGCGGCGTAATTCACATTTAATTGGGAAACTATTCATCGTCTGGTTCTGCAACGGCAACCGCAGAGCCGCGGTCATTCGGCCCGCGTCGATTGCGCATGGGACTGCCGGCATAAGGATCATG
>DASRDY010000177.1:0-13567 GCA_035652355.1 Blastocatellia bacterium | reverse complement strand
TCCGAAAAGCAATCAATCAGGCTTCGAGAGGTCTCTGATGGCATTGTAAACAGCTCCGTGAACCAGATTCTTTGCCTGCCTCGTTCCTTTACTATGCCATAAACCCCTTTCCGGCTCCAGCTTTATGATGCGGTTGCCCTGTTGGGGTTGCATACCGAAATTGACCTTTAGATGACGGATCGGTATAATTATTGGTTTACGAATGAAGGGAGTTTTGTAACCAAGTGAAAGAGAAGATACATCCGAAATATGTCGAGGCTACCGTGCACTGCGCCTGTGGCGAGACGTGGAAAACCCGCTCCACCAGCCCGCAGATTCACGTGGAAATTTGTTCCTCCTGTCATCCGTTTTTTACCGGTAAACAGAAACTGGTCGACACCGCCGGTCGGGTAGAGCGCTTCAACAAGAAGTACGCCAAAGCCGGCGCCAAACAGGAAGCAAAAGCAGAACAGTAGCTGTTCTGTAAGACTGCCAAAACCCAAGATTGCGGCATCAAAGCATAGTGTGCTGAAAATGCCCGCGGTCTTGGGTTTTTCGATCTTTGTGGCACTTTTTTGTTGTCCTGCCGTTTCCTTTTTGGGACGATAATTGAATATAAGACCACCGGGTTTCTGGCACACGGATTTATTTGATTGATCACGTGAGGTAGGTTTTTATGAATAAGCTGATTCGGGCGATTGTGCAGAGTTGGCTATCTGCTGGCGAAGACATTATCGTTGGTGGGCAGGCTGTTATCGAAGGCGTCATGATGCGCTCGCCCAATGCTTACGCAGTTGCAATCCGCAAAAAGAACGGAGAAATCATCTATAAAGGCGATCGTGTACCGCGCCTTGGCGATAAATACCCGATTCTAAAGCTGCCAATCCTTCGCGGAGCTGCGACATTGCTTTATTCAATGGCGCTGGGGATTAAAACCTTAAATTTCTCTGCAACTGCTGCATTCGAAGATCAGCCCGAAGACGAAAAGGATGCCTCAAAAATCATAGCCGGTCACGATATTCCAGTTGTACTTGCTGAAAAGGAAACAGGCAAAGATCAGATGAGCGGTAAAGCCGCTGCGGCAACCGCCACGGGATCGATTCTGTTCGCGCTGGTGTTCAATATCCTGCTCTTTATCGTTCTGCCGCTGCTGGTGACAAACGCGATCTTTGGATATGGCGCACATCACGCTGCGATTGATCCGACCAAACCCTGGTATTCGAACCTGATGATTTACCTGAAACCTGTTCGGCCGTCCATTGCGTTCAACCTGGTCGATGGAACAATCCGAATGGGGCTGTTTCTGGTGATGATCTACTGTTTCTCTCGGCTGAAAGATATCCATCGCGTGTTTCAATATCACGGAGCGGAGCACAAGGTTGTCTTTAATTACGAATCCAGTCTGCCGCTTACGGTCGCCAATGCGCGCACTCGTCCGCGCCAGCATCCGCGTTGCGGGACCAGCTTTTTGATGGTCGTCATGTTAGTAGCCATCGTGATGTTTTCGATTGTTAAATTCGATTCGCTTCTGTTCAATTTCCTCGCGCGGATTCTGTTAATACCGATAATTGCGGGTCTCTCTTATGAAATTATCAGGGCGTCAGCAAAACGCAGCAGCCAGTGGTTGTTGAAAGTTATTACCCTGCCGGGCTTGTGGTTGCAGAATATCACTACACAGGAGCCGGCGGATGATCAACTGGAAGTTGCAATCTTCGCGCTGGAGAAATCATTGGCGCTTGAGCCTGTGCCGGAAATACAGATTGCCGCCGAACCAGCTGTTGTTTGATTTTCTGAATAGCGAAAACATATGTTCGACAAGTTAGATGCCACAATCGATAAATACGAAGAATTGACTCAGCAAATCAGCGATCCCGCCGTGATCGCAGATCAGTCCCGCTATGGCAAATTAGCGAAACAGCATCGCGATTTGGAGGGGATAGTCGAAAAATATCGCGAATACAAAGCGATCAAGGAAGGCATCGCCGGGACTAAAGCACTCTTGACCGATCCGGAGATGGCAGAGCTGGCAAGAGAAGAACTAGCTTCGCTTGAAACTAGACTGGAAAGCATCGAAGCAGAACTGAAGGTCTTGCTGCTGCCGAAAGATCCTAACGACGAGAAGAACGTTCTGCTGGAAATCCGCGCCGGCACGGGCGGCGACGAAGCGACACTTTTCGCAGCCGAAATTCTGCGAATGTACAGCAGATATGCTGAGCGTCAGAAGTGGAAAGTTCAGATACTGAACGTGTCGGACTCCGGCATCGGTGGAATCAAAGAAGCGACTGTCATCATTGAAGGCGATAAAGTCTATTCCAAGTTAAAGCACGAATCCGGCGTCCATCGGGTTCAACGCGTGCCTCAAACCGAGGCCAGCGGTCGCATTCATACGTCTGCTATTACTGTCGCCGTGCTACCCGAAGCCGAAGACGTCGATGTGCACATCGATCCCAAAGACGTGCGAATCGATCTTTTCTGTTCTTCTGGACCTGGCGGCCAATCGGTTAATACAACTTACTCGGCTGTACGTTTGACTCACCTGCCAACCGGTCTGGTCGTTTCGATGCAGGACGAAAAATCGCAGATCAAGAATAAAGACAAAGCGTTTCGTGTTTTGCGTTCGCGTTTGCTTGAGATCGAACACCAAAAGCAACAGGATGCGATTTCCGCCGAGCGCCGTTCGCAAGTCGGCTCAGGAGATCGCTCAGAAAAGATCCGCACTTACAACTTCAAAGAAAATCGCGTTACAGACCACCGTATTGGTTATACAGTTCATCAGCTGGATACTTTCATGGAGGGCTACATCGACGACTTGATTGATGCCCTCATCACTCACTATCAGGCCGAAAAACTGAAAGAGCAAACCGTAGCTGCTTAGGTAGACAGTTCAACAAAGATGAACCATGACTACGGCTCGCTCTTCGTCAGTATGCCGACACGCGTAATACTAATCAGACACGGCGAATCTACAGGCAATGCCGAAGGCCGGTTCTGCGGCCAGATGGAGTTTCCGCTCAGTGAGCTTGGCCGCAAACAAGCCGCATTAACTGCGGCAAAACTAAAGCAAGAGCCGATTTCAGTTGTCTATTCAAGCGATTTGTCTCGCGCTATGGAAACTGCTCTGCCAATCGCAACCGATCGCAACCTGGAAGTCAACGCTACTCCACATTTTCGCGAGCGCAATATGGGCGATCTGCATGGACTGACATTCGAAGAGGTAAAACGAAACTTCCCGGATCAATTCGAATCGATAATGCGACGCGATGCGGATTCTGCTCCGACTAAGGGTGAATCGCACCGACAGATGTATTCAAGAGTTTCGGCCGAATTCGACAAGATAGTCGCGAATCATAGCGGCGAAACAATCGTGATTGTCGCACACGGATTGGTGCTGCATCATATATTCCGTCATATCATCTCAGCACGATTCGACGAAGAAAAATTTTTATTGATCGTCGACAATTGCGCCATCAGCCGATTCGAGCTCTCAGATTCAGGCCTATGGCGCATCCGAACTATTAACGACGCCGGCCATTTGTCTGCCCTGGCCTAAAGATTTAACAAATAATTTACCAGAATTTACATCTCTGTTTTATTGGGTAAAAAGGACCCATTTATTATCCATTATTTTGGTTCCGATTCTGCGTTTTTGTAGTTACAACTCTTTACATAACAAAGATTTGCATAAGACCGATTATCTGAAACCTTGTGCCCTCTTCTTACGTTTACGCATGCATCGTTGCGCCGCAGTCGATGAAGTTTTTGGTATTTGAGGTATTACAAGAATGAAAACTACAACAACTAAAATTACAGGGATTTCACTTTTGCTGTTAACTTTCCTGGCGGCCGCCATCGGTTTTGCTCACCCACCCAAAACAAAGAAGAGCGACACAGCCAAAGAACAAACATTGCGCCTGTCCGGCCAAATCGTAAAAATTAACAAAGATCGAACATTCGAGCTTGTCAACGACAAGGGCGAGCATTACCTGGTCCACATGAATCAGGACTCCTCAGTGGCAAGAACACAACCGATCCCGTCAGAGAAAAGAATTCTGAATTATGAGGATCTCTTTGTTGGTGCGCGCGTCACCTTCAGAGCGGACCAGCTCGAACAAACATACGCGGCTTCTAAGCCCATGCCGGTTGCAGTTCGTTAAAACGACCTGCGAAACAATCCGGAAAACGCGCGAGAATGAGGCGATCACAAACGCCTCATTCTCGCTATAACCGACCATACTAACTTCCTGCGCGATGCGCTACTGATCACAAAATCCAATTCTCATCAGATGGCCGTAAGTACGAATTGATTGACGGATTCAATTCGTTGAATCGCGACAAGGATGTTTGATTCAAAAAAGTTTCAGACGCGCGAAACGAGTTGCATTCATCGCGCGTCATGGACAACGGCAATCACCAACGCTTGAGGAATGGCGATTGGTTATCAAACAGGATGTATAGAATTAAGAGGTAAACAATGACGACGACACAAAGTAGGTTTGGAAGATTTACGGTTTTTGTGTGCCTGGCCATCTTGGCCTTTTCAGTGACTGCAACTTTCGCTCGACCGAAGAACAGCTCAGACAACGAGATTCGCTCTTTTCATCTGGTCGGACATGTCGAGCAAGTTAACAAAGATCACACCTTCGATTTCGTTTCGAGCAGCGGTCAGCATTATCGAGTTCGCATGACAAACGACGCCGCAGTCAACGCCTACATGGGATTTCCGGGTGAGAAGAGCATGCTGAGTTTCGAGGATCTTTATAAAGGCGCGCGCATCACCTTTGTAGCAAATGCATCCGACGAAGCCTACACCACCACCAATCCAATGCCTGTCGCTGTGCGGTGACGAATACGACAGACTAATCCTCACCAGGTTCGTACGGCTCACCGAATCAGTTCTGTTTGAACAAAGCAGTCGCTCACCGGAAGGTTAACTTCCTGTGGGCGACCTTGCGCAAACGCGAAGGGCGCTTACTCACCCAGAAATCGCGACCGCGAAGGATGCCTTTTTCTGATAAGGCCGAACTGCTGTACGGCCCGACTTTCGATATGCGCGATTGCTTCATCAACTGAATCGGTCATCAGTACGTGTTGAAGATCGGCTTGGTCGATGGTTCCTTCGTCCGCCATTCGCGCCAGAAGATCAGACAGCGGTTTCCAGTATTCTTTACCCATTAGCACTATTGGAAAATCCTTGATTTTTTTTGTTTGAATCAAGGTGATTGATTCAAAGAATTCATCCATGGTCCCGAAACCGCCGGGCATTACTATGTAAGCATATGAGTACTTGACCAGCATGACCTTGCGCACAAAGAAATAGCGGAACGTCAGCCAGCGATCGAGATAAGGGTTCGGGCTCTGTTCTTTAGGAAGCAGAATATTGCAGCCGATAGAAGGGCCGCCGACATCTTTGGCGCCGCGGTTTGCAGCCTCCATTATTCCCGGGCCTCCGCCTGTCATGACGGTGAATCCCATCTGGCTGAGGCGAGCTCCCATGGTGCGAGCCAGCGCATAATAACGATGCGTTTCTGTAAATCGTGCCGAACCAAAAACAGTTACACAAGGTCCGACGAAATGAAGTACGCGAAATCCTTTTATGAACTCGCGCATTATTCGAAACACCGTCCTGAGCTCGGACCCGCGTGAATGCGGTCCTTGCAGAAAAAACCGTTCTTCACGATGAGCAGGAACTTGTTCGATGGATTGCGCGTTTTCAGTCGCTGTCTCGGTCGACATTAGAGGTTCGTCTCCTGAATCCGGATTTTACCAGGCGCATTATTTTAGTGGTCAAACAACGCAGACGCGCTATTTCAAACTCAACTTAACAACAGTCTCAATGTGATAAGTCTGCGGAAACATATCAAGAGCGGTAACCGACTGAATCGCGTAACCCGCAGCGATAAAACGGCCCAGGTCGCGGGCTAGCGTTGTCGGATCGCAGGAGACATATGAAACGCGTGACGGTTTCATATCCAAAATCGATTCTAACGCTGTTTGTTCAATCCCGGCTCGTGGCGGATCAACAAGCACCAAATCAACCGATTTCACCGTGTTGCTATATTGAATTGCCCAATCTTCAACGCTCTTTGCATAAAGATCAACATTGGAGCAGCCGTTCAATCGCAGATTTTCTGCAGCGAATTTGACAGAGCGTTCGTTACCTTCGACCGCGATAACCTTTCCAAATCGCTTTGACAAAGGGACGGTGAAAAGTCCCACACCCGAGTAAAGATCGACTGCCAATTCACCAGCCTCGTCGTCGATAGCAGTGGCAACCAGTTTGTCCAGAATCAGCGGGTTTACTTGAAAAAAGGTTTGCGCATCGAAATGGTATTCGATGTCACCGACTTTTTGCGTTATGACGTTTGGATCTTCATTCGAGTTATTCCGCCAGAACGAGATTCCATTTTCGCCGGCGGCCAGTTCAACTTCGTTGATCTCTGAAAGCGCACTTCGGTCATTTCTCAGAATCGTTAACTGCTCATTCAATTCTGAACGAAGCAACGGGCAATAAGAGATGTCGCGAACTTCGTGCGAACCGGTTTTGTAAAAACCGATTCTTTGTGCGCCGCGATCAATTTTAAATTGAGCGCGGGCGCGATAACCGAACTCATCTGAACTAATGATCGGAATTGGCTGGGACCAATCTATATGGCCCATGCGCCTGAGCGATTCTCGGACAAAAGAAACCTTGCTATCCAGGTGTGCCTGATAACTTAGATGCTGAAGATGGCAACCTCCGCAGACGCCGAAGTGTTCGCATGGAGGATCGCGGCGGAGCGGCGATGGCAAAATAATCTTTTCTATAACCGCGCGTTTGAAATTGCGGCGCGATTCAATGGTTCGTACCAGAAGATGATCGCCCGGAGCGCTAAACGGCACGAATATGGTTTGTCCATCGTGTCGCCCAAGGCCATCTCCGCCATAGACAACTTTTTCAATAGTGACTTCGAACGTTTCGCCCGATGGTTTCACCTTGTTCATTACACACCAGAAACCAAAGGATAGCGTATCCTAATACATATAGAAGAGGCTCAGGCGAGGAATGCCGTAGAGCTCGCGCAATCGTTTGTAAATGTAGTTGTTGAGAGTTTGCTGGTAGACATTCTTGGGCATGTCCTTTTTGTAGGCTTTCAATTGATGCTTGCCGTCGTCTTCAATTGATATCCTGCGTTCGACTGGAACATTCTCCAGGATTTTTTCAAGTATCAAGTCTTCAATGCTGACTATGTCGCGTTCCAAACCCTCGCTGTCGAGAGTGGTGCAGCTCTCAATCTCACTGACAATTTCCGACAGACGGGACAGGGCGCGATCAATTGTTTCCGTCAGCCAAAGGTTTTGAGCCTCGGCCGCCCGCGTATGGGATTGCCTCAATCCTTCCATTCTGGAGGTGAGGAATTCCAGAATCATCTGTTTAGACAGTTCATCAACTTTTTGCTCTGTGCCCCGCTGCGCGTCCTCGTTCGACGGATTGTGCGCTCCAACCTGAGATTCGCGATAAAGTGCATAACAGGTTTCGACTTCCTGCAGGCAATAAAGCAGGGAATTGATCTTACGGGTTTTGAGTGGGCGTTTGTCGTAAGAATCGAACGATTGATTGATGCCGCGCAGGACGATATTCAGCGGGACTCCAGAGTCTTTCCAGGTCTGAATCAGCGCCCAATCCATCGGAGAAACCAGCAGATGCGATCCACGGCGACGGACGAATTCGTCTTCGACTTCAGTGAAGTAGTTGAAATGATTCATCGTGCGCAGAAAACTGCTGGTGTCTTCCTGCGTAGCGTTAACAGCGGGAGCATCTGTCAGTGGCATCTCAGAAACTTCGAAAGGATCGAACAGCAGATTATCTTCTGTGATTTCTCTCATAAATTATTCGCAATCCATGCAATGTAAGGTCATCATCCAGTTGTCTGATATATTCGGAACCTCGAATGATCAAATGCGCAAGTCCGCCGGTGGCGATTATCTTGGGCGTTGCATCTATTTCTTTAATTATTTTTGCGAGAATCCCATCGACCAGACCAACATATCCCCAGTAGAGCCCAGCCTGAATGCTATAAACGGTTGAATTGCCGATTACTTTGTCGGTTCGGCGAATCTCCACGCGCGGCAATCTCGAAGCATGCTGGATCAAAGCCTCGGCCGAAATGTTAATACCAGGGCAGATCGTCCCGCCAATGTATTCGCCATTCTTTGACACTACGTCGAAGGTGGTCGCCGTGCCGAAATCGACGATTACGCAAGGTCCCCCGTATTTTTCGAAAGCGGCGACGGCGTTGACCACGCGGTCAGCGCCGACATCCTGTTTAGGTTCGTAGCGAACAGGCATTCCGGAATTCGTGACAGGATCGACGAAAAATGGATCGATTTTGAAATAGTTGATCGACATTTTTCGCAAGGTGAAATTCATCGGAGGAACGACCGAAGCTATAGCAATGTCGTTGATGGTATTCCATTCCAAACTGGAGAGTGCAAACAGGTTGCGGCACATAATGCCGTATTCGTCGATGGTTCTGTCCCGTTTTGTGGTCAATCGCCAGTCGATGACAAGACGCTCGCCATCGAAAACGCCAAGCGTCGTATTCGTATTGCCCACATCCATGACGAAAAGCATTTACACTCCCGGGATCGTACGCGTCTCGCGTGCTTCCCTTGTCCGAGGAGAACGTTCAAATACACATCAAACCTACCTGAGCGCAGGTACGCGGGACGCGTGCTCTCCCACGTATGGTACCATATTATGATCGTAGATTAACAATCTCTCCGGCGTTAATAGTGGTTACGGTTCCATTTTTTGTTTTTAGTCGCAGAGCGCCGGTTTCAGAGAGCCCGCAGGTGATTCCGGAGAGTTGTTCGTGCCCCAGGTCTATCGTAACGGATTTATCATTGGCGTAGTTTGAAAGCTCGCTCCATCTGTTGATCACTGCATCTGTTTGGTCGTTCTGAACGATCGAGTACCAATGAGCGATTCTATCGAGCAATGCAAGCGCAAATTCCTGTCGATCATATTCGCTCCCATTCTCTATTCTAAGAGAAGTTGCCAGATCATTAATTCCGGGAGGAAATTGAGTCTGATTGAGGTTAAAGCCAATGCCAAGGATTACGTATTTGACTTTGCCACCTTCGAACGAAGACTCGACAAGAATGCCGCAGACTTTCCGATTGTTGATCAAGATATCATTAGGCCATTTTATATTCGGCGCTTGGTTTAGCAGGAATTGTTTTGCTGTCTCTGCCGCCGCTATTGCGGTCGCAAGTGTGATCAATTGGAGTTTTTCCGCCGCGGTACTCGGTTTAAGGACCAGGGAAAGATACAGAGCTTCTCCAGCGGGCGAATACCACGAACGTCCTTGGCGACCGCGTCCCGAAGTTTGCTGATCCGCGATGACGCAGGTTCCTTCTGCGCGGCCGGATTCAGCCAGTTCTTTAGCGGTATCGTTTGTCGAAGTCAGAGACGGAAACCAGAGAATTTCGCCTGGCTGTGAATTGAACAGATAGGAAAGGGTTTTCATATGTAGCGCATTCGTCCCGATTGCGCCGCTCGCAAAAGGCTTAGTTTGAAATTCACGTGCAAATTAATAAATGTGCGCAATCGGGACGAATGCGCTACATCATCTTGCGAATGTTATTTTGAAGCTGATATCAATCGCCGTTGCCTGATGCGTGATCGCTCCGACTGAGATTAAATCAGCACCGGCCTCAGCATACTGGCGAACGTTTTCCAGATTAATTCCCCCTGACGCTTCGGTTATCACGTTGCGACCTGCCTCGCCTCGGATTATTTCAACGCCCTGGCGAATCTGCTCTGGCGTCATATTGTCCAGCAGTATCACTTCGACTCCGGTTGCCAGAGCTTCCCGCAGTTGATCGAAATTCGCAACTTCGACTTCGATCTTCAGCAGGTGATGAACGTTCTGCCTTGCGCGTTTTACGGCCTCTTTAATTCCACCAGCCAGCTTGATGTGATTGTCTTTAATCAGGATTCCATCATCGAGGCCAAACCGATGATTGACGCCGCCGCCGACTGTGACCGCGTATTTGTCGATGAAGCGAAGCCCCGGCGTCGTTTTCCGGGTGTCGATAATTTTCGCATTCGTTCCCGCTATAGCGTCTACATATTTTCGCGTAAGCGTCGCTATCCCGGACATATGCTGAATAAGATTCAAAGCAGTGCGCTCGCCCGTCAGCAACACATCGCCCGGACCTTCGATTCGGGCGAATTCTTTTCCGGCTTTGACCTCGTCGCCTTCCGTGACAAAGGACTCAAGCTGGAGATGCGCATGCAACGAAGCGAAAACCGCCTCCGCGGCTTCAATGCCGCAAATGATGCAATCCTGTTTTGCGAGAAATCTACCGCGTCCGTTGACCGAAGCAACCATCACCGATTGAGTGGTTAGATCGCCGCGGCCCATATCCTCCCGAAGTAACTCACCCACAAGGGCAAAAAGTAAACCCTGATCTAATTCCATTTTTGTCTTTTGGTCCAAATCCTATTGCAAAAAGCTGAGTGTCTGAACCAGCTTTTCCAATTGTGCTGTTAATTCCGATGCCCGTTCTCTCGTCTGCGCCACAACTTCAGGTGCGGCGCGATCGACAAAGCTGGGGTTATTGAGCCTTCCCTGCAATCCGCCCAACTCTTTTTCTGACTTTTCAATATCACGTTTCAATCGCTCGCGCTCTTTGGCGAAATCAATCATTCCTTCCAGAGGTACTGCGATTTCTATATTACCGACTACTGCTCGCGCCGCAGCGGTCACGGGCGGCAGTACTTCGTGCAGTTCCAAAGCCTCAACCCTCGCAAGGCGCTCGATGTGACCGCTGTTTGATTCGATCAAATTCCTGATGTGCGCATCGTGCGTGCCGATTAGTATTTTTACTGTCTGCGAGGGCGCAATGTTCCATTCGGCGCGAATATTGCGGATCTTCTTTATCGTTTCGATAACGCTGTCCATATCATTTTCGATTTCCGGCCGAATGCGCGTTTCATCTACAGAAGGGAACGGAGCGATAGCGATGCTTTCGCCAGAATGCGGCAACCGCTGCCACAACTCTTCCGTGATGTAAGGCATGATCGGGTGCAGTAATCTCAACGAATGTTCGAGAACAAAGATGATTCGCTGCCGTGCGAGGTCGGCCGCAGGATTCTCACCTTTTGCTGTCACCAATGGCTTTGACAACTCGATATACCAATCGCAGAAATCGTCCCAGAAAAAATGATAAAGAAGATTTGCCGCGTCGTGATAACGATAGCTGGTCAGCGAAACATTGAAATCGCGAATCGCGCTGTTAAGTCGGCTGAGGATCCATTCGTCAGCGAGAGTAGCCGGTGTAGATGAAGTATCGATCCATTCGGGATCGGTAACTTCTTCGCAGTTCATCAACACGAAGCGCGTCGCGTTCCAGATCTTGTTCGCGAAGTTTCGCGCGCCTTCCATCTTGGAATCCTGGAGAGCAATATCGCTTCCCCACGTTGTCGCCGCGGTCAGCGTAAAACGCACGGCATCCGTACCATACTTGTTGAAGATATCCAGCGGATCGATCACGTTCCCTTTGGATTTCGACATCTTTTGACCTTCGGAGGTGCGCACCAATGGCGTGATGTAGACCGTTCGAAACGGCACATCGCCCATGAACTTCAGTCCCATCATCATCATTCGCGCTACCCAGAAGAAGATGATGTCGAAACCCGTGATGAGTACCGTAGTTGGATAGAATGCCTCCAGGTCTTTTGTCTCGGTCGGCCAACCCATGGTAGAAAATGGCCAAAGAGCCGACGAAAACCACGTATCCAGAACGTCTTCGTCTTGGCGCAGATTGCCTGTACCGCCACTTGCACGATATTTTTCGAGCGCTTCGGCTTCAGTGCGGGCGACGATGACTTGTCCGTCTTCTGTGTACCACGCGGGTATACGATGTCCCCACCAGAGCTGCCGCGAAATGCACCACGGACGAATGTTCTCCATCCAGTCGACGTATATCTTTGTCCACGGTTCTGGAACGAATCTGGTTCGACCATCACGTACTGCCTGCAGCGCGACCTCGGCCAGAGGCTTCACATTGAGAAACCACTGTGTTGATAGCAGCGGTTCAATCGGTTCTCCGCTCCGCTCCGAATGTCCGACGTTGTGAGTATGGTCTTCAACTTTGACCAGATAACCTTGAGCTTCCAGATCGGCGATGACGCGCTTGCGCGCTTCAAAGCGATCGAGACCCTGATAGGCGCTGGGCGCTTCAGATGTCATCTTGCCGTCTTTTCCAATGACGGAGATGAATGGCAGATTGTGGCGTTTGCCCATTTCGAAATCGTTCGGATCGTGAGCTGGCGTGACCTTGACCAGGCCAGTTCCGAACTCTTTCTCGACAAATTCGTCCTGGATCAACGGAATCTCGCGGCCGACCAGCGGCAGGATGACTGTTTTGCCGATTAAGTGCCGGTAGCGCTCATCACTCGGATTCATCGCAACGGCCGTGTCGCCGAGCATTGTCTCGGGGCGTGTTGTTGCCACCACAACTCTTTCATCGCTGCCTTTGATTGGATAAGCGATGTGATAGAGGTGGCCTTTGACCTCTTTCATTTCCACTTCAAGGTCAGAAATGGCGCTGCCCATCACGGGTGACCAGTTCACCATGTATTCGCCGCGATAGATCAGTCCATCTTCGTACAGGCGATTAAATACTTCGATTACAGCACGAGAAAGATTTTCATCTAGAGTAAACCGCTCTCGCGACCAGTCGACGCTGATTCCTTCCAGGCGCATCTGGCGCTGGATAGTGCCGCCCGAATGCGCTTTCCATTCCCATACTTTTTTGACGAACTCTTCACGACCAAGCGCCTGACGAGACGAACCTGCCTTGGTCAATTGCTTTTCGACGACAACCTGCGTGGCGATGCCAGCGTGGTCAGTTCCCGGCAGCCATAGTGTTTTGTCGCCCTGCATCCTTCGCCACCGGACTAGCACGTCACCAAGCGTATGATTGAGCGCGTGCCCCATATGCAGATAGCCCGTTACGTTCGGCGGCGGAATCACCATCGAAAACGATTGAGCATCGCTGTCCATTTTCGGCGTGAAATAGCCGCTGTCTTCCCAGATGGGATACCATTTCTTTTCTATTTCTTTAGGCTCGTAAGCCTTTGGTATTTCGGTCATGTCCATCCTCAACAACAAGTAAGAAAACAAGTATGGTAACGGGTGGTATGACAGAATGCAATTGCTGGAACATACTCGAAGTTTCGCGTATTCAAACAAAGAAAAGAGAGCAGAGGACGCAGATTTAACTGATCAGGCGGATTCTCGCGGATTCAGATCCGTTTTAATCCGTCGCATCAGTAAAATCCGGGTCCCTGGCTCTTGGTCTCTTTTAAATCAACTGGTTTGACGTTTTCAGTGAAATTGCTTCATCCAAGATTCTATCAGCGGCCCCGGTTTTTGTGAGTATTGGCAAGGACTCAGGTTCAGCATCATGTTTGATGAAAGTAATTATGTTCGTGTCGGTGTCAAATCCCGCGCCCTCGGCGGTAACATCGTTGGCTACAATCAGATCGGCATGCTTCTCTTTCAGCTTCTTGCGGGCATTCGCAATCGTATCGTTT
>DASRDY010000176.1:0-26250 GCA_035652355.1 Blastocatellia bacterium | reverse complement strand
GTATCTTCGCCGACAGCCACGTTGGAACCGCCAGGCAGTTGAAATCCAATGTACCAGTCCCCGGAATCAATTGATGGTCCCAGCGGGAGGTTCAAGTCGACAAAACCTCCGTTTGGTCCCGGGTCCGGAAGGAAAATATTTTGATCAACCAGTGGCCGCGGACTCGCAGTTCCTGCGAATGCCGCAGGTGAAGCGGCCGAGTATGCCAGCATTCTCACTCTAGTCCCGGCAGGCGATGGCTGTCCGTTGACAGGGCGAATAAAAACGCGAATCGTCTGCAAAGTCGAGGGGTATTTTACCGGCGTCAATCTGTTAAGAACAATTGAACTGGAACCGGTTCCACCTGCCTCTGCTGTACCATCATCGACGGAGAGAACATCGTTGGGTTGGCTATTCGTCGTCAGTGTGTATCCGATTAAATCCAGCACCTTCAGGTCATCATTGGTTATCAGATACCTGGCGCCGCGATCAGCCACAGGATGCATAATCCCTATATAACGTCTGGTCGCAAACGACTCCTGCACGTCGTCCTGCCAATGGCTGGCCTGCCACCCGTCGCCGCCATTTCCATTGGGGTCTCCGGTTGAGACAGGGGTATCATTCGCGCCATTGAAAAATTCCTGATCGCCGCCGGTTGACAGAATTCGTGTCGCTGCCTGAAAAGTATTTACCGTCGTTCCCGAACGGAATCTGAATATATCCCAGGGGGTCACAGCTACCGGAGTGCCAGGATTCAAAGCATGATCGCCAACTTCAGAGGAGAATCCAAGTGCGTGACCGATCTCGTGAGTTACCGTCGCATCGAAGTCGAGCTTGCCATTCGTGATGCCGTCACTTGGATCGAAATCCCAGTTATCGTTCGGATTCGCGCCTAATGTGTTGAACCCGATTGCAGGCGGCAGACCCAGCCCGTTGCTGTAATCGCCAGCTACGTCGGCCGCGGCCGGAAGCAGTCCGAGCGCCCTGAAATTCGCGCTCGGAGCAACCACCGTCGTCGCGGCTCCGATATCTGCTGGCACGGAGCCTGTCGGTAATTGACTGTATATTTGCGCTTCCTGTGTTGTTCCGCTTGTTATAAGAGCGGGCCGAATATCGTTGCTGTAACCACCGTTGCCTGTAGTTGTATCAGGTGAATCGACCAACGTTTCGGTGTCAGTAGAACCTATTACGTTCGGTCCGAATGGTGTTCCGAAGGCAGTCGGTCCAAAATCGACATCGAGAATAATCGTTATCGGAGTTTGTATCAGCGCTTCCCAATGTGATGCCGCGCGCACGAAAGCTTTCTTCGCATCCGGGAAACCCTCTAATTGATCAGTTCCCATCAAAATAATATTCAGACCTGTTGTCGCCTGTGGACTGATCGCATTTGTGACCGCAGCGCGTGCTTTCGATGGCGACGAAATCAAATGGAGCGGAAAGTTTGGATCTCGATTGGTTACCTGTTTAACCTCGTCGGGAGTCGCGATACGGCATACCTGACGACCGTTGACATTCGCGATTATGAAAATTCCCTGTCCGCCAGTCGACTTATGAATCGACGCCCCAGGCTTCTGTGTAGCGACAGAGCTCCTGCCAACCGTGGCCGCGTTTTGTCTGCGCGAAGCCTCGACGTCGACTGAGTGAATCAATCCGACCAGAACCAATGTTACGATTAAAACGATGCTGGAGATTGAGAACTTTTTCATAAACTTCCCGACTCATTTGAATATCGATTATTCCGCGATCCGACCTTCGGCTCCGGAGAAGTAGAGAGAAAACTGTAATTCAGAGGTATTGTGGCGCAGAATTAACACATCGAAACAATTTTGACGGCCTGACACGCTTCGCCAGACGCCAGTATACTTTGGGACAAATTTATGACAAGAAAATTGGCGACAAAGTCTTAATTTTTTCATTAATTCTTCTTAATGAAGTATTCGTGATAGTCTGATTTAGTCTGTCATCCCAAGTGTGGTCGGTTGGATCTCTTCTTCTTCCGTGGCCTTTCGCTTCGCCGCTGATTCCGCGACAAGATCCTCGATGGCCTTGTATTCCGCGAAATGTCGGTGTGTAACCGACAGCACTGCAACTGTCGGCACCGCCAGGAAGACACCTGCGATGCCTGCCAGTTCCGCGCCGCACAAAACGGCAAGGATGATTGCCAGCGGATGAAGCTGAATTCCATGACGGACGATCTTTGGATAGATGACGTAATCTTCGGCTATACGAAGTAAACCAAGAAACAGAACCACGGCGCCGACTTGACTCAGTGAATGGAATCCGGCAAAGGCCGACGCTATAATCAGGACGACAAACGGACCTATTAAAGGAATGAATTCGAGCAAGCCCGCAATAATTCCCAGAATCAATACATAAGGAAGCCCGATTATTGCGAACCCAATCGCGCACACGGTTCCAACAAACGCGCAAGCAATCAATTGCGCCCTGATGTAAGCCGCCAGCGTGCGACTGATGTCGGTGACGAATTGGTCGGCTCGCCACCGCAAGTGGCCTTTCGGAATAAGCAGTATCGCATTGCGGCGAAACTTTTCTCCGTCTCTCAAGAAGAAGAAGGCAAGAATCGGTATCAGGACAAGCCAAAGCACGTATCCCAGGCTTTGAACGACATCAAAGACCTCAGCTTGAATGTAGTCGAAAACCGCGCTGACTGAACTATTGATCGCATTCTCAAGAGAAGTCTGAATTCCCTCCGGCAGTTGATATCGATGATAGAAATTTATTACACCCTGCGACCATCCGCGCACGGTTTGAACGTAACCCGGACCAGCCTGCGCCAGTTGCGTGATCTGGGAGCTGATTAACGGAACAAGCGAATAAAAGGCAATACCGATTACAAGAAAAAGCCCTATATAGACGATCCCAATAGCCAGCGGTTTCGATAATGCTTTTGTTTTATCGTTCGCGAGAAGAGGTCGTTCAGCTAAATCAACTAACGGCGAAACCAGATATGCGAAGAACACCGTGAGCACGATCAGCAGCAGTACTTCTCTTAGCTTGTAAATCAGCCAAAGGGCTCCCAAAACGACCACAATAGCGATGATGACGCGCAACACGACTGCGAATTGCGATTTACCGTTCCGCCACGTTGGTTCGGCGTTTCTAACTTCAGTGACGTTGTTTTCGGGTTCGGACATTGATTGATTTTCGCCTTCATCCGGGGCGCGTTGCGTTGGTAAGATGCCTGCTGCCTGCTATGATTATTTACCGAAACCATTATAGAGTTGAAGGTGCATTGTTACCAAGCCAAAGAGTTACCGCAAAATCAGAATCAGAAAGTTTGAACGGCCTCAATACAAAACTCGGCCCTTTGAACGCAAAAAATATGCGAATTGAAAAAACGAGATTAATGAAACACTGCCAGCTGAGCATTGTTGGTGTTGGAGTTCTGTTTATATTCGGACTCCTGGGTCTGTCAGGCTGCAAGAACACTATTCTAAGTTCAGAACCTGCTCAGGGTAGCTGGCATACCGAATCGCAGATCAAAGGCGCCGTTTACGCGCTCGATTTTGTAACAGAGAATGACGGCTGGGCCGTCGCGCGAAAAGATGATACATCTTTGTTAAGGACCAGCAAACCCAAGCCCGAAGACTCCGGCTGGATAATCTATCAAACCCATGACGGCGGAAAAACGTTCGACGCTCTGGACAAGAAAAAGAATCACAATATCCGTTACGTTAATTTCGTGGATCAAAATAATGGTTGGGCGCTGGATGAAGATAACTCCATTTTGAAAACGACGGATGGAGGAAAGACCTGGCAGCTTGAGCGAAAAGCAGGAACGATCGATCTGAAAAATACCAGAGATCAAAAGACTGCAGCGCAAAAGGAAAAAGATCCTTTTCAGGGTATCGTTACCGTTAACGGGGACGTTGCCTTTGCCTACGGCGGAGGATTTCATAAAGAAGGATACGAAGAAGAAGGCATATTGCTGGGAACCAGCAACGGCGGAAAAACCTGGGAAAAGCTTGCTTTTGTTTTTCAACAAAAGATTCAGGCAATCTATTTCACCGATCCTCAGCATGGCTGGGTATATGATGCCGGTGGCAGTATCTATAGAACAATGGACGGTGGTCGCACGTGGGCAGTTATGGTCAGCGGTAACGGAGCGGCTCCTCTGCTGGGAATATTCTTCTTAAACAACAATAACGAAGGCTGGGTTGTGGGTAAATCAGGCGATATCCGTCATTCAACCGATGGAGGAAAATCCTGGCAGAAGCAAACATCGCCTGCCAGCGTGGCGCTGCACACGGTCTTTTTTAACGATAAAGATAACGGCTGGGCGGCCGGTGATAATGGCGTGGTTCTTGGCACACAAGATGGCGGCGCGCATTGGTACAAACAGGACAGCGATACCGGTGATGCAATCGCCCAGATTCAATTCAAAGATCCCAAAACCGGATGGGCGGCCAGCCAAAACGGCGTGATTTTGAAATATCAACCGCCCCAATGAGAACTTTGCTTAGCTTAGAGTTGCGGTCAGTGAACCGTTATCTTACTTTTCACTGAGTTCCGAATACCTTCAGTTCTCACCGTGAAATTTGTATTCAGGAAGAACGATGTCGTCCTGAATGATTCGTTTGAAAAATAATTTTAATAAAAATGGAATGGAAGCGGTTTGTAAAGCAATTCTGACTAACGCGATCTGCATTTTGTTTTTTGGCGCAAAGAAGCTCAACATTTTCGCGGCGGATTTCTGTTTTTGAATTAAAAGGTTTCGCAATCGCTTTTCATAATTCCGAAAAGCAATTACATAATCTCCTTTCGCAACGTAAAGTTCACCAGCAAGAACATAAGCCTCGAGTAT
Organism: Blastocatellia bacterium; assembly: GCA_035652355.1. Taxonomy (GTDB): domain Bacteria; phylum Acidobacteriota; class Blastocatellia; order DASRDY01; family DASRDY01; genus DASRDY01. Next base: position 21,446 of record DASRDY010000176.1, on the reverse strand, counting down.
CGCCAACCCAGTTCCTTCACCGGCAAGTAATGAAACACACGCGGCGGCATCGCCTACCAAAGCCACACGTCCCATGCTCCAGCTAGCCATTTGGATTTGGCTTATGTGGTCAAAGTACAAATCCGTGACATCATCGAGTCGCTCAAGTATCCCGGGGACCTCCCAGCCCATATCTGCGAATACCGAACGGATAATCGATTTTTCTTCCTCTGTATCACGAGGTCTTTGTTTTACGAATTCGGAACGGAACGTAAAGAGAAATAGAGTCGTGTTATCGCGCAATGAAACGCGGGACACCTGCTTGCCGATTGCGGGGGCATGAAATGTAGGTAAGCTCGTCGCGCGGAAGATAATCCCGTAACGTAAATGCAGAAACATAGGCGCCTAGGCTTCGCTCGTAGTTTTCATCCGGACCAAACACCGAGGATCGAACTTTAGAATGCAGTCCGTCGGCTCCGATCAGAAGATCGAATTTCTCAGTCGATCCGTCGGATAACTTCACCACCACGAAGTCAGGATGCTGATCAACGCCTGTCACATGAATTCCAAACCGCGCTTCAGTATCTCTGCAGGCATCATAGATCGTTGATGCTATGTCGCTGCGAGCAACGCTGACGAAACGGTCGGCTGTAAGCGATCGTATATCTTCCACGTTCATCCCGCTGGACTTCTTTCCGCGTCTGTCGACCAGACGAAGTTCTCTCATTTTGTAGCCTCTTTTATACAATTCAGGCAAAATGCCCATCCGTTCCGCGATATCGTAACCAACGCCCCAAAAATCGACTAGATAGCCTCCAGATCTGAGTTTAGGCGCGAGCTCAAACATTACAGGATCGTACCCATATTCCCGCAGCCACCAGGCAAGTGCGGGTCCTGCTACTCCTATCCCATTAATTGCGATTCTCATCCGTGCATTCCTCTGCTTATCTGCAGGGAGATTATTTGTGTAGCTCCCGTACAAAATGATAGGCAAGAGTTATTCCCGACAACAAATGCGAGTCACGTTGAGAACGCAAGCAAGTATCCAGCGCTTCACCTGGCGCACACCGATTTCAACTTTGGCTTTTTTTGAGAGACTTGGGTAATCGAGCAGGCAGTGCAGTTATGCAGTATTAAGAGGGCAAAGTTATCGGCGACCACTATCATGGACTAAATAGAACTCGCCATGATCTTACTTTATATTTTTGAAATTGTTCTGACGGACCGCCTCGTAAAGAATCACCGCAGCAGCGGATGCAACGTTTAACGATTCGACAGAACCTGATAGCGGTAACCTGACAACTACGTCCGCTCTTTTCAGGCTTTCATCGGAAAGTCCTTCGCCTTCATTCCCGATCAGCAAAACGGATGGCGATTTCCAGTCATAGTCATTATATAGAATGTTGCCACTTGCAGCCGTAGCTACGATTGTAAACCGTGCCAGCTTTGCCTTTTCACATACATCCGATATAACGGCATCAGTTGCTATCGGAAGTCGAAAAGCGGCACCCATTGAAGCGCGCAAAGCTTTTGCACCAAACGGATCAACCGTTCCTCGAAAAGTGATAAGTCCGGCAGAGCTTACTGCAGCAGCGGTTCGCACAATAGTTCCGATGTTTCCCGGATCCTGAAGCTGATCTGCTGCAACGACCAGTTCACCGTTTCCAAGTACATCATCAACACTGTAGTAGGGCTGTCTGGCAATAAGAGCAATCCCCTGCGGCGTAACAGTGTCGCAGACGGCTTCGAGAAGTTTGGACGGAACTGAAGCTCCGCGACAGTGACAAGACTCTATCATCGCTTTTATCGCCGCGCCGTGTTCAGTCGTAATGAACTCATCCGAAAAGATAACACTCTCAATTCCCAGATTAGCTTTAAAAGCTTCTTCGACAGCCCGGGCGCCCTCGACAAAAAGAATATGACGTTCTCGTCCATCGCGTACCGCGCGGAATCTTTTTATTAATGGATTTTGCGGGCTTGTGATTCGCTCCGTTAGCATTGCACAAAGATATTATGTATCAGAAGAATAGAGTCAACTCCGGAACCTGTGGCGCAGACATTCAGTCTGCGCACTGAAGTTTGGACATTTGATTTGCCCGAAGGGCTAAAAGTTAATAGCCGTGGGCAAAGCGAAGCGCCGCCCGCGGAAAGCATTGATAAGATTCTCCGACCCTGAAGGGGGCGGACCTTTCTATCGCCACACATATTTTTCGTTGTAACCGATCTCGTATTTCTTTAAAAATTGAATAAATTCCTCTTGAAACGTTGTCTTTCGGTGATGCTGTTTTTGTTTAGCTAAATAGGATTTCACCTGCGGGATTTGTGAAGCGCCAATTGAAAAGGCTCCATAGCCATCCTGCCATTGAAATCTCGAAAACTCGTCGCGTTGCTCCTTTATCCATTTGGAAGAACTTCTTTTCAACGCTTCCATCAAATCAGAAAGAGAGATATTGGTTAATGTTTGCGCCATACACCGATTTTCTTTCTCCGACCCCTTCAGGGTCGGTCGTGGTTTGTGTGTCTCCCCGTGGGCGTCGCTTCGCTTTGCCCACGGCTATTTAATGCTTGCCCTTCGGGCAATCGTCGGCCGTAAAAATACCGAGATAGTTCCAAATCCCTGCTGCAACAGGAAATCCATAACGATTCGGATTTATTGCATGCAGATCGAAGCTGCAGATTTGATCCTAAAGATAAAAACCTGGCTTCAAGAATAGTGAAGAGCGAAGATTACGGCTAATTATGATAAGCTGAAGCGCGGGCGTGAGAGTTGAGTCTTTAGATTAGCTTTGTCGCTCTCACACATCTGGTTTCGACAGTAGCCCAACCATTGGTATGATGAACCTTTAGATAGCTGCTTTGCCAGGAAAATTCAGAACTCACGGACTTGTTAAGCCGACGGCTGGTGGCGCTTCGCGCCTAATATCGACGGAGCCTAGCAAAGCATCGGCCGCTAACCTAACGCTATTACCCTTCACGCGTCGAGGGTTATCAATTGATGCAAGCCTGCGCCGACTTGCAGTGACTTATAAATTTCATCGATCACACCAAAACCACGATGCGCGATAAAATAAAAAACGTTGATTTCCCGTTCCTGTAAATCGCCATTCGGATAAAGAATCGACTGAGCAGTCAATATGCGCTGTCGCGCCATTTCATCCTGTTGCGTCCGTGACCGCACATACTTTCCGCGAAGATTTGTCAGGTGATATTCGATCTTCTTTCGTCGCTTGTCCAGCGCAGCCGCGATTGTCGGATCAACCTGATTCAATGCCAGGCGCAAACGATCCAGCTCCTTCTCGATGTTCGAAGTAGCTTCATCAAAAGCTTCCGCGGTTCCATGATCGATTACTTCCTCGACAACTTTCTTGAATAGCGGTTCGGTTCCAACAAAGAAATCCTGCAGTTTTAGATTGTATTTCTTTAGAGTCTTTGCTGTTTTCGGATCGATGACAGTTCCGCCGCCGCGCACCACGATCTTTGGCTCGATCCGACCCAGCATTTGATAGATCGGTTTTATCTGCGCGAAATAGGCCAGTTCCGAAGGTCCCGCCAGATATATCAGCGTCGGCAACAATGTGTCCTGAACAACAGGACGTAACGTTACGTTCGGGCTGAACTTGGACGGATCTTCTTGCGCGAGTTTTGCCGTTTCCTCGACTGTGCCAAATATTCGCTTGCTGTGTTTTATGTAGAACGAGCCGTTTTTCCTGGTCAGGGCTTCCCTGCGCCCATCCTGAATTACAAACAAAGGAACCGCGTCCGCCTCGACGTGAACCTGCGCGTGATAACCGCGCTGAAGCAATTGCTCGCTTTGATCGATAACCGCGTTGACCAGCTCAGGCGATTTTTTCAGCGTCGTTGCGAACGTCTCGCTGCAGAGGGCTTTAAGTTTTTCGTCGAGCGGATCCAGTAAAATAATTCCGTATTCCGCAAACAGCCGCGCCATTACTTTACTGAACGCTTCCGCGAAACCTGCGCCTGGCTTATACGTTCGATGAAGGAGATCTGCGATTTCTTTTTTGAATTCGGTATCGGGAAGGGCCTTGAGGAATTGATCGACGTAACTGGTAATTTCCGCGCAGAGGTGGATGTGACCTACTGGCTGTGCCTGTGGCGCCGGACAGCTTTCAAGACTGACAGTAGTCAGCCCGCCGTCTGGGGCCACGACCCTACAGTGATTAACCTCTGCAAAGTCGTGATCTTCACTTGCGACCCAAAAAACCGGCACCGCCTTAATGCCTCGTTCTCTGACACATTCCGTCAAACGCGCAATCGACACAGCCTTCATCACTGTGTAAAGCGGCCCGGTGAACAATCCAGCCTGCTGGCCACTGACAATCGCAACTGAATCGGGAGATCGCAATTCTTCAAGATAGCGAAACGTCAACTCCCCGGAACCAAATCTTCGATTTTGAATCGTCAGAGCATCTACCAGGGCTTCTCGATCATAGCCCTGAGCGGCAATTCGAGGAGCAGCGTCTTCAAGCGACTGCAAGTCAGTTCCGACTATCGAATAGAACTCAGCAACGCGATTAAAGTCTTTAAGGTAATCGGTCAACAGTTTTGATGCGCCCGGCAGTTCCGTCAAACTAAGGGCATCAGATGCATCGTTTTGAGATTGTATTGTTTCCTGGCTCTCGTCGCAGGGACGCGGCATTCAGTACCTCGAAAAAATTAATTGAGGGCTCAGTAACCTCTTTATATATACGAACAAATCTGCAGGCTGTTTCTGTATCTTATTTCGGTCCGCCATAAAAGGCTAATCAGACCGTTAATACATGTTTTTACAACCGAACAGGGTGTTCCGTCTTTTGTAAAAAGGTAATAGTAGCACAGATAATCCAGACGCCCAGCGCGTGTTTTGATGCGTCGGGCGATCGAGGCAAACCGAATTGGTGAAATGTTGCGATCCGGGCGGTTCTTGTGTATCACTCTGCGCGAAGCGCTGTCATCGGATCCACTTTGGTTGCCCGTCGCGCCGGAACAAGACAGGCTAGCATTGTAACCAGTGTCATAGCGGCACAGATTGTGACGACCAGCATCGGACCACTGCCGATAAGGCCTATTCCCAGCGATCTCTGCGTCGACTGGGACAATAGCTTAATAGCGGGGTATGAAGCCGCCAGCCCAATCCCTAATCCAAAGACGCTCAACCGCGCTGCTTTACCGAGCACTTGTTTGAAGATGTCGCCGGGACTCGCCCCCAAGGCCAGCCTTATGCCAAATTCTTTGGTGCGTTGCCCGACAGAATAACCAATTACGCCATAGATTCCAATCAGCGCTAAAGTTAACGCGATTCCAGCAAAGGCTGTCAGCAACATTGTGTTGAAGCGAAACAATGCGTTGCTATCGCTAACGATGCGTTCAAGCGTCGAGACATTGTAAACCGGTTGATCTGGATCGAGCTTCAACAAATGTCTGCGAATCTCCGGCAACAAGTTTGTTCCGTCAGGTCCTGTTTTGACCATCAAAGTCATTGTCCGTATGGGATCTTGTCTCATCGGTACGTAAATCATCGGTGGAGTCGGGCGAAAGACCCCATACTCTTTTGTATCAGCAACGACACCGACGATCTCCAAGGCCGGGTTATCGGTCTTATTGACTGCTGAGTCATTTACGTTGCCCAGCAAACTGATGCGCTGTCCGATTGGATCCTGGTCAACAAACGCATGTCTGGCAAAACTTTCATTGACCATGGCAATCTGTTGTTTTCCCTCAATATCGATGTCGTTAAAGTAACGGCCCTTTTGTAACTTGATCCCCGCGACCTGAAAGTAATCGCGGCCGATTCTCATATAATCCGCAAACGAATTTTCCTGAGCGATATCAGGGGTGGGTTTTCCGATTACCTGAAATCTGGACGTTTCTCCGTATCCGTCCATTGGAGCGCCGCTTCCCGCAGCAGTCAGAATCACGCCAGGAATTGACTTGATCTCCTGCTCGGCGCCTTCGAAAAACGCAGTCCATTGCTGGCTTTGCTTATATTTTTCGGTGGGCAGTACAATCCGCATCGTAAGTACATTATCGGGAACAAACCCCGGGTCGACAGACATATAGGACTGAAAGCTTCTAATCAATTTTCCCGCACACAGAAGCAACAGAATAGTCAACGCAAGCTCACCGACGACGAGCGTTGACTTCAGGCGACTGCGCCCAGAACTATCACCTGCACTGCGACCACCTTCCTGCAAAGCGCTGGTCAGGGAAAATTTTGAAAGTGTCAGTGCCGGAAGAAGACTGAAAATCAATCCCGTCACGACGGTCAAACCGATCGAAAAACCCAGCACTCGCCAATTCATCGCGACGTGTTTTAACTCCGGAATACTTGAAATTGGCAATGTCGCCAGAACACTGAGAGCGTAGCCGGCCAGTAACACGCCGAGCACCCCGCCAAAAGTCGACAACAACACGCCTTCCGTCAGCAACTGCCTTATGATTCTCCATCGATCTGCACCGAGAGCCGCGCGAATAGTCAATTCTTTTTGGCGCTCGATGCCACGAGCCAACAGCAGATTCGCTACATTCGAGCAGGCGATGAGTAGTACGACAAGAACGGACAGGGAAATAAAGAGAAACATCGAGCGATAAGCATCGACTCCGCGGTCGGAAAGCCACATCAGGTTGCTTCCCCAACCTTTGTTGGTTTGTGGATAAGCCTGCTCAAGTTGACTGGTTATGACATCCAGGTTTGCCTGCGCCTGTTCGAGAGTAGTGTTCGGTTTAAGCCTTGCAATGACGTCCAGAATGATTCCGCCCCGGTCGTTCTTCTCCGTGTCGGTCAAGACCAGAGGCGTCCAGATTTCAATGTCTCCCGAATAAAGCCATCCTTTCGGATAGCCAAAACCCTGCGGCATCACACCTATAACGGTGAACGGTTTGTTGTTGCCCTTGATGACTTTACCGATAATATCTTTGCTGCCGGCATAGCGACTTTGCCACAGGTTATAACTGAGTACAGCTACTTGCTCGGAATTCGGTGCGTCGTCAGTATCCTGAAACGCTCGACCGAACAGCGGCTCCACGCCTAATAGAGAAAACGTGTTGGTTGTAACCTGGCCGGCGCGGACACGTTCGGGCGTGTTGTCTCCGCTTAGGTTGAGGCTCACGAGCTTGTAAGCCGCAAATCCTTCAAACGATTTGCTCTCTTTTTGCAGATCTGAATAATTTGCCGGTGAAACTGGCATTCTATTCATATATGGCCGCGGCCGATAGCTTTGAAAAACCTGCACCAGCCGGTCTGGCTGTTTGTACGGCAACGGGCGAAAAATTACCGCATCCTCAGCACTGAAAACAGCGGTGCTTGCTCCGATTCCCAGCGCCAATGTCAATATCGCGATAAAAGTGAAACCCGGTTTGCTGCGCAACACGTGAAGACCATACGATAGATCCTGCACCAACTGGTCGATGAATTTCGTTCTCCGCGTCGCCCGGCATTGCTCTTTTTGCAGTTCGATACCTTTCATTGCCTTGATGGCGGCGTAACGCGCATCGTCCGCTGACATTCCTGTTGCAAGATAGGCTTCGATCTGTTGATCGAGGTGATATTGAAGTTCTTCGTTCAATTCCTGCTCGACCTGGCGTCGTTGGAAGAGCGAGCGAACGCGTAACCGAATCGTGTAATACCAGTGCTCAACACCCATTATCAAATCTCCAAGGCACGAAGCCTAAGAACGGGACTACGTATTTATTAACCTTCGCGCAATGCGGTAATCGGATCGACTCTTGTTGCGCGGTACGCCGGGATATAACTGGATAGCAATGCCACTAATCCCAGAACAAAAGGCACTGCCACGAACACGATTGGATCTACCGGATGCACGCCGTATAACAAGCTCGAGATCGTAGGCGCGGCAATCGCAGATAGTACGAGCCCTATCAACAACCCGATTCCTGCGAGCAGAGTTCCTTTGCTTAAGACCAGCCGTCGGATCGCGGCGGGTTGTGCTCCCAGGGCCATTCGGATGCCGATCTCGTTCGTTCTCTGACCGACCATATACGACAACAATCCATAAATTCCAATCGATGACAACAGGAGAGCAAGACCGGCAAATGCGCCGACCAGTTGCGCGGAAAAACGCCGCGGCGCAAGCGATGCGTCAAGCACTTCACTCATGCTCTTAACGCCGAAAACCGGTACTGAGGGATCAATTGATTGAATCTGATTTCGGAACTGCTTCTCAAGCTCTGAAACTGGAAGCGAGGTCTGAACTGCCAGCATCATTGCCTTAGTCTGATACTGATAAATCGAAGTGTATAGATGAGGAATTCCGTCTTTATCGAGTCCGTCATGTTTGATGTCTTTTACAACTCCGACAACTGACAGCCACGGAGCGGCCGGAGACGGACCGAACTTCACTCGTTTTCCTATCGGGTCTTGGGCTGGCCAGTATCGACGGGCGGTGCTCTCATCGATAATCGCAACCAGCGGCTTCCCTGTCGTGTCGTCTTCGGTGAATTGCCGGCCCTGAACGAGCGTCGCCTGCAGCAGCTTGAAATAATCGGGACTGACAAAAATCAATCCGGCAGAGAGATCCTGATTTGAATCGACAGCGCGATTTTCAACAACCAGTCCAGTATTAAATGCAGGAACCGTTGCCGGAAGACTTGATGCCATTCCCACCATTTGAACGCCTGGGATTGAGCTGACTCGTCGGAAAACTTCGCGTACAAAACCGTTCAGCGATTCCGGTGTTCCGTAACGATCGACTTTCGGATCGTTAGGAACAGGCAGCCAGATGCCAGCGCTGACTATTCTTGAAGGATTAAAACCAGGATTCTGCTGGAGCAGTGTCTGAAACGTTCTCAGCAACAATCCCGCGCCGACCATCAGAACTACAGCCAGGGCGAGTTCCGAAACTATTAGGACGTCGCGCACTCGACCGGTCTTCTTACCGTAACCCGATCCTTTTGCTCCTTCTTTCACTGCCGCGTAAACGTCAGCTTTCACGGATTGAATTGCAGGAGCAAGCCCGAATAAAATCCCAGTGAACAGTGAAACCAGCAGAGCAAACCCAAGAACTCTCCAATCGATGCTGACTTCATTTAGCCTCGGGATTTTCGCCGGCACAAGCTGGATGATGAGCCCGAGAGCGAGCCACGCCGTTACGATACCTGCGATACCTCCAATCAGTGACAGCAACATCGATTCTGTCAACATCTGCCGTATGATCCTGGCTCGCGAGGCGCCAAGCGCAAGCCTCACCGCGATCTCGCGCTGTCTGCCGGAAGCGCGCGCCAGCAACAGACTGGCGATGTTCACCGAAGCGATGACGATAATCAGGATCACCGCTCCCATCAGTACCAGCAGCATCGGGCGAACATCGCCCACCAGCGCTTGTTGAAGCGGTTGAATTTCAATCGATAATTTCGCGCGATCACTGTATGCGTTCGGATAATCGTGCATCAGCTCGGCCGACATTGCATCGAGTTTCGCCTGCGCCTGCTTTATGCTCAATCCAGGCTTCAACCGGCCGATTGCTCCCGGAAGATATCGAGTCCTGCGGTCGGGTTTTGGAAATGGATCGGCAGTAAAACCGGCGGCGGTCCACACTTCAACATCGTTCACAACAGTTGGTCCCGGATGCCGGAAATCCGGAGGAAGGACACCGACAATCGTATATAGATCGCCGTCCAGCCTGACGCCCTTACCTAAAATCTTCGGGTCCCGTCCAAACGATCTGGTCCACAATGCGTCACTGATAACGACGGCTTCCGCAAAACCAGGTGTGACGTCTTGCGGTCCGAACAATCTTCCGATCTCCGGAGTGGTCACTCCGAGGACTGAAAAATAACTGGGGCTGGCACCGAGCAGTTCAAGTCGTTCCGGCTGTTTCGCCCCGGTCAAATTGGCATTTACCGGCCAGCATACGGTTACATCGTCGAATACATCCGATCTCGATTTCAAATCGTCGAGCTCTGGAACCGAATAGCCTACATCCTTGAGCCCGATCCCCGGTCGATTGAACGTAATCTTAACCAGGCGATCAGGCTCGCGATATGGCAGCGGTCGCAGTAACACCGAATTAACTATGCTGAAGATCGCGGTGTTTGCGCCAATGCCCAGGGCCAGAGTTAAAACAGCAACAATCGTAAAGCCCGGAGTTTTGATCAATATCCGGAGTCCATATCGAAGATCTTTCAAAAGGTTTTCAAAGAAAGCTACTCGTCTCATATCGCGACATCTCTCCTTGTTTTGCTCCAGGCCATTCATTGCGCGCAGTGCGGCTCTGCGCGCCTCAACAGGCGACATGCCTTTGTCTAAATACTCATCCAGCTTTCGCTCGATGTGAAACTGGAGTTCCTCGGACAATTCTGCTTCGACTCTCTGGCGTTTGAAGAGTGAACGCAGTCTCAATCGAATAATCAAAAGCCAGCGTCGAAAATGCATTACGCTATTTCTCTACTCATACCGAAGGGCGGTCATTGGATCGGCTTTCGTCGCCCGACGTGCCGGTACACAGCAGGCCAGCAAAAGAACCAGGGTAACCAGTGTCGCGATTCCAATAAACGAATATGGATCAGAAGCCGACACACCAAACAGCAACCCCGTGATAAACCGCGTCAGGGCAAATGCTCCGCCTAATCCGACTAACAGTCCGGCAAAGGCCAGTTTCATTCCGTGTCCGATGACAAGTTTCATGACATCGCCAGAGGTTGCGCCTAAAGCCCTGCGGATTCCAAACTCGTGCGTCCGCTGCGCTGTTGCGTATGAAATAACCCCGTACAGACCAATAGCGGCCAACAACAGCGCCACACTGCCAAAACTGACTACCAGGGTCAGATTCAAGCGCTCGGGCGCGATTGAATTGGAGCGAATCTGCTCTAAAGTTCGAATGTTGTAAATCGGCTGCTGGCTATCCAGCGACTTTAACCGTTCACGGACTGACGCAAGCACTTGGGACTGATCGAGAGCGGATTTAATGACAAACGTCATATTCGGAAATGCAAATTGCGAATATGGAAAATAGGCCTGAACCCTGTTTGATTCAGCGCTGAGTTTGTCCATCTTTACCCGCCCGACAACGCCTACGATCGTTAACGATGGCGAGCCGGAATCTATCGGCGCCAGGCGGATTGTCTTACCAACCGGATTTTCGCTGGGCCAATAACGGCGAGCAAACTCTTCATCAATGATAATCGATCTGAGATTGGCAGGTTGCCGGATATTATCAGGCTTCGGATCTCCGAATTGATTTTGATTGTTTTCCTGGTCACTGAAAAAGCGTCCCGACTTCAAAGGGATTCCCAGCGCAGTAAAATAGTCCGGACTGACCAGGCAAGCCTCCAGCGAGGGCATATCTTTAGGAATGGCGGCGCCGTCGACTACGAATGGAATGCGCCAACTACTTGCTCCAAACGGCAAGCCAGAGGCAATCGCAACCGATTGCACGCCAGGCAGCGTTTTCAATCGTTCGGATAAATTATTAAAGAAGTCAGCCCTTTGTTCCGGCTTTGTATATTTCTTTTCCGGCAACGTAAGGCTAAATGAAAGAAGGTTTGTGTAGTTAAAACCCGAATCAACCTGGGTCAATCGGTAAAAGCTGTGCACAAGCAATCCCGTACCGACAAGCAGAATGATCGTTAACGCAATCTCGGTCACCGCCAATAGATCATGGGCCCTTTGTTTCCCGGAATTCATATCTTTGCCCGCCTGCTGCAGCAATTGCTGTAGTGACGTTCGCCCGGACCTCCAAGCCGGAGCCAGCCCAAATAAAATGCCGGTCAGACAAGCTACCGCGAGACTATAAGCCAAAACCCTGCCATCCAGCCGGGTCTCTGTTACCCTGGGTAAAGTCGTTGCTGCTATCGGGATCAGCAAGCTCAATCCCCATTGAGAAAACAACAGCCCAAATCCGCCGCCCAGCAAGGCAAGCACTACACTTTCGGTGAGCAGCTGTCGGGTAAGTCTCCCTCGTCCCGCGCCCAGCGCGGCGCGAATGCCCATCTCGCGCTGTCTTACGGTAGCGCGCACCAGCAACAGATTGGCGACATTCGCGCAGGCGATAAGAAGCAGGAATCCAGATGCCGCCAATAACAACCATAACGACGGACCCGAATCACCCACTATTAATTCGATAAATGGTTTTATTGTTACTGAATGACCTCGATTAGTGTCAGGAAACTTTTCCTGGAGCCCGGCCGCAATGGCCTCCATGTCAGCGCGTGCCTGTTCCAGCGTCACTCCGGGTCTCAGTCGCGCAATCCCAGACAGATTTGGATGGGTGGCGCGATGCTGCCAATCTGCGCTGAGCTGTCCCGCTGAAACCCATAAATCTATTTTGGAAAAATACTGAAAATCCGGCGGCAATACTCCAACAACGGTATAACTGCGATCATTGAGTTTGATTGATTGGTTTAATATTTTCGCGTCGCCGCCGAAACGGCGTTGCCATAAACCGTAGCCAAGTACAACAACAGGCGCCGCTCCTGGCTTGTCTTCGTCATCGGTAAAAAATCGCCCCAGCGACGGGTTGACGCGTAAGGCGGCAAAAAAGTCCGCCGTGGCCTGACCCGCCTGCAATCTCTCTGGCGCATCATCGCCAGTAAGGTTATAGCTGTTAAAGTTATACACGCCGATTTTCTCGAATACATGATTTTGAGTGCGCCAATCGGCATAGTTAGGCCAGGCTATTGATGTCCTCTCAGACTGCTGCGTGCGCTCGCTGACAAAAACCAGTTTGTCGGACTCCGGGTAGGGCAAAGGTTTAAGCAACACGGCGTTGACGACACTAAACATGGCCGTGCTGGCACCTATTCCCAGGGCGAGTGTCAGAACAACGATAGTCGTAAACGCAGGTTGCCTTAACATCATGCGCACGCCATAATTCAAATCCTTGACGAGATCATCAACGAAGTTCGTTCGTCGCATAGTTCGACATCTCTCTTTTTGCTGGTCGAGCCCACCCATTGAGCGTAATGCCATATAGCGCGCTTCTGTGTCCGAAAGGCCTTTGGCCAGGAAATCTTGAACCTGCTGCTCGACGTGATAGCAGAACTCCTCGTCCAACTCGGTCTCAACCTGTTTGCGCAGAAAGAGTGAACGCAATCGCAATCTTATTGTGTAAATCCAGCGTTGAAATCGCATATCCATGCTGCGCAAATGGCCGGTTTACGCTTCTCACTCGTACCTGAGCGCTGTTATAGGATCCACCTTTGTTGCACGACGAGCCGGGATGTAACACGCGAACATCGCGACAATCACCAGCAAGAGCGAGACGGAAAAATACGAGAGAATATCGGTTGTGGTTACGCCATAGAGAAGCGTCTCCAGGAACTTTGTCGCCCCAAGCGCGCCGACTATTCCCAGAATCACGCCGACAATTACCAGGATCATCCCCTGACCAACAATCATTCTGATGATGTCTATCTTTTTAGCGCCAAGCGCGACTCGAATGCCTATCTCCTGCGTTCGTTGTCCAGTTGCATAGGAGATAACTCCGTACAGTCCCACGCACGCCAGAACTACCGCGATTCCGGCAAATACGCCGAACAGCTCAGAATAAAACCGCGGTTGCGCGACGGATCTGCTGATCGCCTCGTCCATCGGTCGAGGCAGATAGAGGTTTTGATCACTGCCAGCATCACGAACCGCCTGCTGAATTGCTTTTGTATATTCAGCCGGATTGGTTTTTGTCCGGGCGACAATCTCGCCGCCGAACCACGGCACCTGAAATTCCGGTAAATAAATGGCGGGGTCCTCTGTAACTTCGGTCAGGCTCAACCGTTTGACATTTCCGGCCACTCCGACGATTTCCTGCGAGATCACACCGCCCAGATATGTTATGTCGATCTCGTGTCCGAGCGCCTTTTCGGTCGAGCCAAAGTAGCGACGGGCCAGCGATTCATTGACCACGCATACTCCTCGGGCGCCGATTCTATCCTGCTCTGTTATGCCTCGACCTGCCTTGATCGGGATTCTAAGAGTTCGGAAATAATCAGGAGTCGCCGAATCGACGGTTGTCATGATTCTGTCGCTCGCGGCATTCCCTGTAGATTGCCCCTTGATTGAGATAGGAAAAACAACCGTCCCTGAATAGAGCAAGGGCGGTCGCGTAGCCAAACTTGCCGATTCAATGCCAGGAATCGTGTTGATTCGTTCGATCAGTCGTTGGAAAAACTGCCCTCTTTCCTCAGCAGAATTTCCTACAGCGCCTATACCCGCTGTAAAGACGTTGTGTGAGTCAAAGCCCGGATCCTGGCGGGTTAATCGATAGAAGCTGTGCATTAGAAGGCCAGCGCTGACCAGCAACATCAGTGAAAGTGAGATCTCGGCAACGATCAGAATGCTTCTGGCGCGCGCCTGGCGTAGTCCGCCGGAAGTTCGCGATCCGCCGTCATTAAGAGCCATCCCGACATCGACTCTGGTTGAAAGCCAACCAGAGATCGCCCCGCAAAAACAACCTGCGACTATCGAAGCACCAAGGGCGAACAGCAGGACACGCCAGTCAAGATTCAGCTCATCGACGCGCGGAAGATGTACCGGTCTCAGTTGCTGTAGGGTTTTGATCGCCAATGCTGTCAGGACAGCGCCAAGCGCGCCACCGATCAGCGTGAGCATTACACTCTCAACAAGAACCTGCCGGATCAGCCTTGCTCGCGAAGCTCCCAGCGCTGCTCTGATGCCAAGTTCCCGTTTACGAGCGTTGGCTCGCGCCAATAGCAGATTGGCCACATTTGCGGATGCAACCAACAGAACACAACACCCGGCCGCAAACAATATAAGCAAAGCAGGGCGGACGTCGCCTGTTACGTATTCCATAACATCGGACAACTTGATCGACCATCCTTTGTTGCTTGCCGGATAGAGCTCAGCAAAATGGCTCGCAAGTATGTCCATCTCGCTCTGCGCTCGTGCCTGAGTGATTCCGGCTTTTAGTCTTCCAAATACTCTCACATACCGAGCGTCGCGTTCGTCCCACCCTGGACCGTCGGTCGATAATGGCATCCAGAGATCACCAAAATCGGTTCCCAGTGGCGCGCGAAAATATTCCGGCATTATTCCGATTATTGTGGTTGGTCTTCGACCAAGCGTTATCGTCTTACCGATTATTCCAGTATCGCCGCCGAACTTTCGCTGCCAAAGCCGGTAACTGAGAATCGCCGTTCCGGGTGCGTTTTGAGGCATATCGCCGGCAGCAAAGATCCGCCCGGCAAGAGGAGGAACACCCAGGGTTTGAAAATACCCCTCAGTTACTCTCAAAACATCCCAGTCTTCATTTTCTCCGTTACTGGTATAGGTAACGCCACCGGTGTTAATCGCTGCGACTGACTCAAACGCATTCTGTTGTTTTTCGAAATCCACATAGTTGGCCGGCGCGAACACAGGGTAAGTGTCGTCAGCCTTGGGATTGATTTCACCGATGTTCACGATGCGAGACGGATCCTTGAACGGCAGCGGTTTAAGAACAACCGAATTGAGCACGCTGAATACAGCACTGTTTGAGCCTATGCCAAGCGCGAGTGTAATGATGGCGACAAATGTAAATCCGGGATTCTTTCTCAGAATCCGAAAACTGAAGGAGATGTCCTTGAATAGATTTTCGATGTGATTGACTCGCCGCATACTTCTGCACTTCTCCTTCTGTTGCTCGACACCACCCATGGAACGCATTGCCATATAGTGCGCTTCTTTAGACGATAACCCCTTATCCGTGTAATTCTGAATCTGCTGTTCAATGTGAAATTGCAGTTCCTCGTTCAGCTCTTGCTCGACGTTCTTGCGCCGAAACAGCGAGCGAAACCGCAACGACATCTTGTAAGGCCAGCGTTCGGGACCCATATCCGGACTCACTTACTCGTAATGAAGCGCCATCATCGGGTCGACCTTCATCGCGCGGCGCGTCGGCAAATAACTCGCAATCAACGCAATCACGATCAGCAACGCAGCGATCAGTACAAACGTCATCGGGTCTGTTGTGCTGACCCCATACAGCAAGGTCTTCAACAGTCGCGTCAGGCCAAGCGATGCAATCGTTCCTATGGCGACGCCGATAAAAGCGAGTTTGACCGCCTGGCTTATTACCAGTTTCAGCACATCGCTGTTTTGAGCACCCAATGCCATCCGAATTCCAATTTCATGCGTTCGCTGCGCGACGCCGTAAGCCATCACGCCGTAGATGCCGACCGCGGCCAGCAGTAAGCCGAGCACCGCAAACGAACCGACAAGCCATAAATTAAATCGTTGAGGCGCGATTGTATTGCTTACCAATTGATCCATCGGACGGAGGTTCCTCATGAGGACGGTTGGATCGAGTTGACGGATTTCGCCCTGGACCGCGGCCGCGAGCAGCGACGGATCGCCCGAAGTCCGCAGGACAAAGCTGATTCGCTGTACCGCTCCGCGCGCGCCACTAAAGGTCTGTGACAGTGGAATGAAAACCGTTTGCGGAGGCGCTTCGGTCAACTCGCGCTGTTTCGTCTCATTGACTACTCCGACAATCCGTCGAATAGTTGGGTCGCCATACTCACAACCCATGCACAACTGCTGACCGATGGGATCTACGCCGGAAAGGCTTTTGCGCACAAATGCTTCATTGACGATTGCGACCGGCTCACCGCCAGCGTCGCTCTCTGCGAATCCCCGTCCGCGACGCACTTCCATCTTCATTGTCTTGAAATAATCTCGCGACACCAGGCGATATTCCGCAGACCCATCCAGATCGGTATGTCCGACAAAACGGTAAGGCAGATTAAACCATCGATCGAATGGCAGTTTGTTGGTTATCGCTGCAGTTTCAACTCCGGGCAGATTACGGAATTTTTCTAATGCCCGGCCGTAGAAATCGTTCACCTTTGCGACGCTGTCATAATTTCTGCCACGCGGCGAAACCTCGAATGTTAAGACCTTGTTTGCGTCAAAGCCCGGCCCGATTCCTCGCAAATTGGCGAATGTGCGAAGCAACAAACCGGCACCGATAGTCAATGTCATTGCCAGCGCTACTTCTACGATCACCAACCCGTGGCGAAGGCGCACTTGAGAAACACTAGCGCTGGTTTTGCCGCCGCCTTCTTTGAGGACACTGTGAACGTCGACGCGCAACGCCTGCAGCGCCGGGGCCAGACTAAATGCAATTCCGGTAAGCAGGCTGGCACCCGCGGCAAAGGCCAGGACGCGGCCATCAAGGCTGATGTCTTCAATGCGAGGCAGCATGCCCGCCGGAACCAGAGTCAGCATCGCCTTCAGTCCCCAATCCGCCAACAGCACTCCAAGCCCACCACCCAGAATCGCTAAAATAATGCCTTCAGTAAGGAGTTGACGGACGATGCGTCCGTTGCTGGCACCGAGCGCAGTTCTCACGGCCATTTCTTTCTGTCGTGACGCCGCGCGGATTAATTGCAGATTTGCCACATTCGCGCACGCAATCAGCAGTACACACGCAACCGCGCCGAGCAAGATCCACAACAGCTCGCGGACGCCGCTGGTCATTTCGGTGCGCCAGTCGCGCAGTCCAAATTTCTCGCCCTTCAGGACATCGCTTGGGTGAGTTGCCTGGAATTTATCAAATACGGTCTGCAGCTCCGCTTGTGCCTGATCTCTGGTAATGCCGGGTTTCAAACGACCGATTACCGTCCAATTGGCCCCAGTATTCAATGGATTGAGATTGGCCGGCACGATCACATCTTTGGGTCCTAAATATTCGAACCCGGCAGGCATAATTCCAACCACTGTCGTCGCCGCGCCGTTGAGCCTGATGGTTTTTCCGAGGATGCTAATATCCGCTCCGAACTTTCGACGCCATAAGCCGTCACCCAGCACAACCACCCTAGGCCCACCCTGCTTGTCTTCTTCCGGTGTAAAACCGCGCCCGATCGGCTGCACCCCCAGTACACGGAAAAAACCTTCTGTCGCATACAGCCCGGTGATGTAGTCGGTTTGGTTTTCGTCTGAAAGATAGGCATCGGAATCCATTGCGACTGTCGCGGTAACAGCGTCCAGCGATTGGGTGTTATCGCGGACAAAAACGAATTTCATCGGACTCAACTCGCCTATCGTCGTGTCCTTTGGGAAAGTTCTTCCCACGTTCACCAGCCTGTCCGGTTCGGGATACGGCAGCGGTCGCAGCAAGACCGCGTTTACAACGGTGAAAATAGCAGTAGTCGCGCCGATGCTGAGAGCAAGAGTCATTACCGCTACGGCGAGGAACGCTGGATTCTTGAACATCACGCGCAGACCAAATGAAATATCCTGTACCAGGTGTTCGATGAAATTCGTGCGTCGCATCTCTCTGCACTCTTCCTTTCGTTGCTCTACTCCGCCAATAGAACGGAGCGCCATATATTTTGCCTCTTTCGGCGAGAACCCTTTGGCAGTGTATTGCTCGATTTGCTGATCGATGTGGTATTGGATCTCTTCGTTCAGTTCGTCTTCGACATAATTCTTCTTAAACAGCGAGCGCAAGCGAAGCGGCAATTTGTAAAACCAGCGATCGATGCTCATGCTTTTATGCCTCGCTGAGGTCAACGACGTGCGAAATAGCCGCTGATAACCGTCCCCAGTTCTCGGCTTCTCTTTCCAATTCCCTTCTGCCAGGTCGGGTCAGCGAATAAAACTTGGCTCGGCGATTGTTCTCGGTCTGCTTCCACTCGGCCGTGATCCAGCCTTCCTGCTCTAACTTATGCAAAGCCGGATAAAGCGAGCCATCGCTCACCTGAAGAACATCTCCCGAAACCTGTTTCAATCGCTGGCTGATAGCCCACCCGTTCATGGGCTGCAAAGCCAGAATCTTTAAAATCAGCAAATCTAAAGTTCCCTGAACAAGGTCTGATGGTTTGCTCACATTCATTCTCCTGCGGTGGTATCGGTAACCGAGATGAGGATATACGCACTCCCCTCGGTAATCAAGAGGAAAGTGCGTTTATTAAGTTTATGCGCTCGGAAAAAATTTCAGCGAGGCTTTGCGATCTTCAGGCTTGCCGCAAAAGCCAATCGCGGCGAGAGCGCGGGATTAAAACCGGCTTCGATATTTACGCTTGAAACCGCGCGAACTACATCTGCCAGCGGTTTTGTTCCATCCGGATTCGAACTTGACCCGACAGTGACCGGCAACGAATGAATATTTCCGGCGATAAAATTCGCCAGCGTCACGAGGTCTTGAATCGTAATTTGCCCGGTGTGGTCATCGAATACGTCCGCGGCCCCGAGTTGAGTAGGTGTTGGCGAGATATTACCGGCTATGATATTTGCCAGAACTACCAGGTCCTGCACAGTCACCTGTCCATCGCCGGTCAGATCGCCGGATATGATGACCTGATTTGTCAAATCGAAGACGGCTGGCGACGAGACTCCGGGAACGGTTGCCGTCACAGTGTAGCTGCCAACGAACTGGTTAGCCGTAATCGTTGGTGCCAGTGCCAGACCGTTGATGTCCGTAATGACCTGAGCGGTTGTAACATTGCCTGGAAAACTCGCACCAGCATCCCCGTTAGGAACTATTGTCAATGTGACGGTTGCGCCCTGCACGGGTACTGTTTGACTATCAGTAACGTTTACCACCAGTGCCGCGCCAAAGGCTTTACCCAGACCTGCTGCTTGTGGTGTACCGAATTTCGCCGAAATACTGGCTGCGGGGCCAGGGTTAACATTGCTCAGATTGAAAACTGCTGGTGGGACGTTTCCTTCAACGCTAGCCGTTACCGTATAGCTGCCGGTACTATTATTTGCAATGAATGCTCCAACGGCTGCGATGCCGTCGATGTTTGATGTCGAGGATATCGATAGAACTCCGCCTGGGAAGAATAATCCGCTTGCGCCAGTACCAGGCGCGGTAAAGGTTACAGTGACTCCCGACACAGGATTGTTGTCTGCGTCACGAACGACAACTTGCAAAGGATTCGCGAAAGCTGCTCCCGGAGCGGTCTTTTGCGGCGTACCGGAGAAGGGAGTGACGCTTGCGACGCTCGGTAAATTCGTCAGATTGAAAGACGCGGTTGGAACTGATCCCCCAACACTCGCAGTAATCGCATAGACGCCAGTAATTGCATTTGCCATTGGCCCCGAAACGCTGGCAAGCCCGTTATTATCTGTGACAGCACTAACAGTAGTTGATACGCCGAACAGGGCGCTGGCACCTGAATTCGGAGAAGAAAAAGTTACTGTTACGCCTTGTACACTAATCCCTGACTCAGTTACCACTGCTTTCAGTGGCGCAGCAAACGTCGAGTTTACTCTTGCCGACTGCGGAGTTCCACCGGCCGCTGCCAATGCATAATTTGTTTCCACGGCGCCAATATCAGAATTTCCTGTCTGCCTGCGCGAGAAGCCCCGCTGATCACTGTTGCCTGCGACCGCCGATGTTCCGGCACCGATAACAGGACTGTTTGGAAGAGGCAACAGAGTCGGCGACGGGCCTCCATGATTTCCCAGTTGCAAGAGCAACGGGTTAGCTCCGGTAATGTTGTGAGGCGCGTTTGTTAAGGTAACAGTTGTGGCGTCCTGGATGAGATTAAAGTCACCATTTTGGCCGATTAGTTGAATGTTATTCATGTCAGCAGATTTTGGCGCTGACCCTAAAAGGATTCCTCCTGAGATAATGTTATTAGTTATCTGATTAAACCCGTCATCAGTTCTCAGCACAGGGTCTGAATCGATTCGCGAAATATTGCCCCCTACATTGGCAGAATTGCCGAAGATTGTGGAGTTCGTGATCTGCACGATTGAAAAACCATCCAGTTCGATACCTCCGCCCTGTCCCGCGCTTCCGGTGGTGTTTCCTGCGATGGTGCTGTTATCTATTGTCGCATCGCTCTCAATTGACAGGTGAATGCCGCCGCCGTTCTGAACGGTTGTATTGTTGATGATCGCGGTTCGCGAGAGATTCAATTGGGAAAAGTGCGTAGCATCAATCCCACCGCCCGACGGTGAAGAAGCGTTTGACGCATCGTTATTGACGATTACAGAATCGGTCAAAGTCAGTATCGTGCCTTCCATAAAGATCGCGCCACCTCCACCGGCAGTGTCGTTCTTTGATGGCGAGCCGTCCTTTAAAGTCAGACCGCTTATGCTTATATCAGAATTACCGAATACGACGCAGGGACTGCCCAGAATCACACAACTTTGATTAAACGCGAAAATGCGCGAGTTGTGATTTCCGCTGATTGCAAGTATGTCTGCGCCGGGACCTTGTAATGTGAATTCTTTATCTGTGCCCACGATTTCGCCGCTGGTCAAGGTAATGGTTCCTGTAACGCCTGGCGCAAACTTAATCAATCCCAAAGTGCATATACCGTTGACTGCATCTCTCAGCGATCCAGGTCCACTGTCTCCGTTATTCGTCACGACAGTGACGCAAGAATTCGTAAGATTAAAAGTAACCGGCTGCAACCCGTTGACCTGCGCCTGAATTACGAAGGTGCCAAATTCTGATGACGTCGTAAAAGGAGGTGCTGTCGCCAGTCCGTTGGCATCGGTGACAACTGTGGATGGCCCGCTAAACGTCCCGATAGGATTTGATGCGGGAACGACAGTAAAC
>DASRDY010000175.1:0-17355 GCA_035652355.1 Blastocatellia bacterium | reverse complement strand
CCGCAGGATCGCCCGGCGCCACCTTCGTCATCGCCTCGAATTTAGCCTGTGCGGTAGCGTAATCAATACTATACAGAGCGTCAAAACCTTCCGTGCGGAGTTTGTTTAACTCAGCCGCCTCTGAGGGCGACAATGTCGTCGACGCGGCAACGGTTGCCTGCGTTTTATCCTGGCTGCACGAATAATCCGCCTGCCTGTAATCGCTCGCTTCAATTGACAGGTTAAAGCTTCCCACCAAAAACATTGTCCAGAACAATAAAAAGGTTTTCACCGCGAACTCCTCTCCTATTGCCTTTTTCAGGCGCTGGTGCGGAACGCCGCGTCTATTCAATTAAGCAGAGGAACAGAACTCTCAATAATCTTATGGGACCACTAATGTTACTGCGTCAGGAACCGCCTCAAACCGCATAGGCAGACTCCCAACCAACTCACCGTCGACCTGAACAAGAGCCGATGTGGCGCAAATCGCATGAACTTCCTTCGCTTTTAAATATACGACTCCGGACATATCAGGGGTTTGCTTACCGCTGTAACAACTGAGCAGATATCGAATATAGCGCCAGCGGCTTTTCGTCGAGAAAATGCAGACGTCAAGACAATGTTCATCCATTCGCGCCAGCGGGGTCATCTTTAGTCCACCACCATATCCGGATGTATTCCCTATCGTAGCGAATGTTGCAGGATATTTGGCTCCTGCGACTTCCAGAGTAAACAGTTCCGGTCGCCATTTAATTAACTGCCCGATCCCTGCAAACCAGTAGGCTGCGATACCCAGCCTGCGCTTGACCGCCCTATTGACGCGATTGACGATCGAAGCATCCAGTCCGATTCCAGCCATAAGGAAAAAGTAGCGGTCACCCGCACGTCCGACAGTCACTTGTTTCGTTTTACCGCGAGCAATCAGATTTGCGACTTCCTCACCTTTTATTGGAATACCAAGATCCTGAGCAAGAACATTCGCCGTTCCACCTGGCCAGATGGCCATCGGTACGGAACTGCCCGCCATTCCCTGTAATACTTCGTTGATCGTTCCGTCCCCACCGTTAATAACTATCAAATCGAACTGTTTGTTTGAAGATATAACGCGCGCCAGCCTCGACGCCTCGTTTGGTCTCGTAGTCGCCTCGGCAACAGAATCAACGCCGTGCTTCTCAAGATAGTGCTGAAAACAGAGCACCTGCTGTGCGCGATCCCTGGGGCGACCTGAAGTGGGGTTATATATGATGAACGCTCGCTTAAAACTCATTTAGACACCGATAGACCCCACTCGATTAGCAAGTCGGGTGCCGAATAAAAACGCATTGGTTTTAAAAGAGTTATCCGTTTCCACCGGGTACTTTGCAATTCCAATTGTGCAGTCTTAATCGACAGATGTCCGACAATTATTGCGGATACAATGGCGCTGGCATTTTGGCTGGGTCTCTTTCTGTTACAATCCGTTTCTTCGAACTCTTTTCGTGAGGAAAGGCCAGGCAGGCACAATGCCTGCGCTCCCAGGAGAAGATGAACAAACGAGTTTATCCGGCCTTAGCTCTGGCGATTGTCGGCATATCCTTCGCCTCAATCTTTATAAAGCATCTGGAACTTGACTCGGTTCCACCTTTAGTCATTGCCGGGTATCGACTGTTGTTTTCCGTCGTAATACTGATTATCCCAACCATTGCTTACCATCGTAAGGAGTTGACGGTTCTGTCCGGTAAGGATTGGGCTCTGTTGACATTATCGGGATTGTGTCTGGCGGTTCATTTCGGCGCATGGACCTTTTCGATTAAGTACATCTCCATTGCTCGTTCCGTGGTAATCGTCGACAGCCAGCCGATCTTTACCGTAATCGCCGCGTGGTTTTTGCTCGGTGAAAGAGTATCACGCAGGGGCATTGCCGGCGTTTTGCTGGCGATGGTGGGAATCGTATTCATAACAATTTTCGGCGAAGATCAGCTCGTTGTCGCTCAAAGAGCGAGCCATTCAGCCAGACTTGGGGACTTGCTGGCGCTGATCGGCGCAATATCGATCACCGGATACGTTCTGATAGGACGAAAATTGCGTGCAAAGATTTCCCTGCTGGCTTACGTCGCGCCTCTGTACTTAATTTCGGCAGTTCTGCTGTTTGCGGCCGCCGCGGCCAGCGGGAATCGTTTGATCGGATATTCGATAAGTGACTACGGATATTTCATTGCGCTCGCCGTCGTGCCCACGATATTTGGCCATACGGTTTTCAACTGGGCGCTGAAAGAAGTGAGCGCCGCCGTCGTTTCAGTCAGTTTTTTAGGAGAACCTATTGGAGCGACGATACTCGCATTCATTTTCTTTTCTCAAATACCGACGCGATACACAGTTGTCGGAGGCGTGATGATCCTTCTTGGCA
Source organism: Blastocatellia bacterium (assembly GCA_035652355.1). Classification (GTDB taxonomy): domain Bacteria; phylum Acidobacteriota; class Blastocatellia; order DASRDY01; family DASRDY01; genus DASRDY01. The sequence continues at coordinate 14,990 of DASRDY010000175.1, read as the reverse complement.
TATATTTGACCAGTTTGACTGATTCAATCACCGCAAACGGCGATTGTTGATGGCACACCCGTTGCACCGTGTGTAAGTTGTGTTGCAAGACGGGGAACATGCACGTTTTTGCTGCAATTAGAGCGAACGCTGTGTATTCCAAAGGTCCAGCGAGAAACACTTCTTGTCGTTTCGGGCTTCATAGTTGGGAAGCTTTCGAACGATGCCAGGCAGCGGGATAGCGCCCGTGACAGTTGATAGCAGGCAGGAAATTAGGCTAAGCTTGCGGATTGTCTAATGCCTGCATTTTGGAGTTCAATTAGTGGCCCGTTTCCACGTGATCGTTGCCGAGGATAATTCCGACACTCGGGCGATGGTAAAATGGTTGCTGGAGCAACATGGCTATCAGGTTGACACGGCATCAGACGGCGTGGTTGCGCTGAATCTGATTGGCCGCAGTAATCCCGACCTGATATTGACTGACTTACAGATGCCAAACCTCAGTGGCATCGAATTGATAAAACGACTTCGACAGGATCGCAAAACCGCGACTACTCCGGTCGTGGCAATGAGTGCATTCGGTCCCGAGGAGTTGGAAAGAGCAACGGCCGCTGGAGCCAATTTAATCATTCGAAAACCTGAAGGTATTCTGGAATTGGCCGATAAGGTTAAGAGCTTGCTGCCAGCTTAATTTCGGTTTCCACCTTCGAAATGGACGCGTTATGAACAAGGCCGATATCCTCTTAGTAGAAGACGACCGTAACATGCGTGAAGCGCTATGTGAAATGCTGGAGTCTGCCGGTTATGCGGTAACAACTTGCGCGGATGGCGCGGCGGCGCTCGATAAAGCAAACAGCAGCACTCCACAACTGGTGATCACAGACCTGGTTATGCCAGACAAGACCGGTGTTGAATTCATTCGATCGCTTCGTCGCGGCGGCGGCGCGCTGGCAAAGGTTCCGATACTGGTTTTGACAGGGTACGATGGAATGGTTGTTCAGGGAGCCAAACTGGCCGGCGCGAGCAAAATCCTGCGGAAACCAAATGATCTCGAGCGTCTCACCGAAACTGTCGACGAATTGCTGCAGGGTTCAGCATCGTAGATCATCTAGTTGCCGAAGCTAGAGGGGTTGATTACCCGAAACAGTATCGAATGTTCTGTACAGCAGATTGTATTCTCTCAAGCTGCGCTCGAGAGCCGGCCTCAACGATCCCAGCTCATCTGAATTAATCACCGCGTTTACGCCTTCGATAAAGGCCGCGTTTGGATCCAGCGTTCGATAGTTGGAGGCGAGCAAAACTGCATACAACTGTCGTCTGGCCTTTGGTTTTAGTTGATCAATATAACGCCTCAGAACTTCGCATCCACGCTGTTCGGAATCAAAATAGAAATCGATTACAACAATATTGACTCGCCCTTCGCGCAGCAATCCCAGGGCGGGCTCCAGCTTGTCCGCTGTATTCACTTCGAATTCTTTTGCCGTACTGAAATGTTCTACCATCCGCGCGCGCGCGGTCGGATCGGGATGACAGACCAGGACTCGCCTTGCCCGCCATTCCGTAGACAGATTAGGCGTAGGAGCATTGCTGACTTTCGACAGCAGATTCCCGAGAATCTGCATTGGATCATCGTTTCTTCCGGTACTGTGCATATAATCTAGAATCAGTTCTTAAAAATAGTCTCGTGCGCAAAATCCTTGATGTCGTCGGAGGAGCCCAGTCCTGACAATTTAAGCAACAAGTTATGCGGATTGGTCGCGAACATCATTCCGTCTTCGTGCGCCACGATTCCGTTGCGAATATATTGCTCAATCACTCCATCGAACGTTTGCATCCCCTCCAATTGGCCGTCATTCATGGCATCCAACAGGGATTTTCCTTCAGATTCGCCGCGCTCGATGTATTCACGGGTGCGAGGAGTCGATTTCAATATCTCGACCGCTGCAACCCGGCCGTGACCATCCGCGCGCGGAATCAATCGCTGAGCGATGATATATCTGAATGTTTGTGCCAGCCGTGTGCGTATAACACGCTCTTCACTTTTCGGGAACACGCCGACAATTCGGTCTATCGTTTTCGCGGCGTCCGTAGTGTGCAGTGTCGAAAAGACCAGATGTCCTGTCTCGCTGGCTTCCAATGCAATCTCAATCGTTTCCAAATCCCGCATTTCACCGAGCAGAATTACCTTCGGCGCCTGTCTCATTGCGGCGCGCAACGCAAGAGCAAAACTCGGAGTGTCGTTCCCCAGCTCGCGCTGGTTAATAGTTGAGCGTTTGTGCTGATGGATAAACTCGATGGGATCTTCGATTGTGATTATGTGATACTGCATCTCTTCGTTGATCTGATCTATGAGCGCGGCAAGCGTCGAAGACTTTCCTGATCCCGTTGGTCCGGTCAAAAGCACAATCCCGTTGCGAAGTTTGGCAATATCACCCAAATGAGGCGGCAAACCCAGAGTAATGAGCGTTGGCACCTTGCTGGGAATCACGCGCATTACAATGCTGTAGTATCCGCGCTGCTGAAAAATGTTCACGCGAAAATGAACGCGATTGGGCAGACTGTAGCTAATATCTACCGATCCGCTTTGCAGCAAACGCCTTACTGCCTCTTCGTTATCACCGATCAGTGACAACGCGATTATCTCAGTGTGGTAAGGTTTTAGCGACTCCATGCCTCTGATAGGAACGGCAAGGAGTTTTCCATTCACCTCGACCTGTGGCGGTCGTCCGACGGTAAAATTCAGGTCACTGATATCCTCGGCGACGCTCAGCATCTTTGAGATCATCGGAGGTAAATCAAAGTAAGGCATTCCTAGTGGGTCTCCCTGTCGCTTGCGAACAATTGTTTGCTAAATAAACCGCGCTATTTACGAAGCAAGCCGCCAGATTGCTTATCGGCGAGTAGGGGTTAATCCTGTAACTGTGTTAAATGAGATATGTTGGCCAGGGGATTTACTGTCTAATCAAATAAGCTGTCGACCGGGAACTGCCATCCGGGAAGGACAGCCTCGGCTTCAGCGAATTCGCCACGACGATAGATCGCGGGCCGTTCTGGATCACTGAATCTGTAAACTCTCACAACATCGTCGCTGAGCAGGTCAACATCCCATACAACCTCTGTTCCGGCGGCAAAATAGTCCTTACGTTTCTGGGCAATCAATTTCTCAGCCTTGGGACCATAATCGCCTTCACTTCTGACCTCGACTGCGAAAAGTGGTGCGCCTTGAAAGAACTTCATCCCTGAATCAGGCCCGCGGTAGAACGCAACATAAGGGCTGAACGATTTGCGATTAGGCAGATCAACTACAAAAGCCGCGTTATCAGCAACGGCCCGACCGCTTTTACTGCGACGGGTGTACTCTCTCAAGCTCACAAATATCTCACTCGCGGCGTAGCTGGGATGCCATCCGGTCGGTCCGATCAGCAAGAGTTTTCCGTTAACAATTTCTGCCTTAGCGTTTTCAGGAACATTATAGAGATCATCAACCGTTGCTTCGATTTTCCTGGACATATGCATCGGCTCTCTAAGTATTTATTATGCTCCGTTTGAGAAAACGCAGAATTCTTTCACCCGCGAGGCGATACTGCCGTGAGCATATAAATCGGAAATAACCGCAACCGAATCTGCGCCTGCAGACCAAACGGACGAGGCAGTCTCCAGCGTTATGCCACCGATTGCCACGAGCGGTTTGTCTATTTGGGATTTAATCGTCCGGATCATTTCCAGCCCCACAATTGGGTCTGGATTCTCTTTCGAGTTTGTTTGAAATATCGGACCTATGGCGATGTAATCGAGCGATAGCTTTGCCGCGGCAATTGCCTGCTCCACCGAATGAGTCGAATACCCAAGTACCGCAGCATCGCCCATCAGCCTTCGAGCATGCTCAGGCGGCAGATCATCTTGCCCGAGGTGAACGCCGTCAGCGCCAACCGCCAGCGCTATATCAACACGATCATTAATAATTACCTTTGCATTGTGCCGGTGGGCTAATTCGACTGCCTCTTCAGCTTCTTTGTAAAACTCGCGTGGACTGGCGGTTTTTTCCCGAAGCTGTATCAGCGTCGCTCCGCCTTTGATCAATTCGGCAATGATCTCGGCGTGCGATAATCCCGTATGGGATCTGCTTGTAATTGGATAGAGAGCTGGAATCTTCATCTATACTCATCCGGCATCTGACCGTCTACCCAGACTTCGCCATCTACAAAGAATTCCTTTTTCCAGATAGGAACGATCCGTTTCAATGTGTCGATTCCATATTGACAAGCTTCAAATGCGGCCTTGCGGTGAGGCGATGTGATCATCACCAGCACGCTGGTCTCACCAATCTCCAAATGACCTAAACGATGAACCAACCCGACGCGGTCAATCGGCCATTTTTCGTGAACCTCGCCCGCAATCTGACGCATTGTCTTTAACGCCATTGGCTCATAGGCGTGATATTCTAAATACCGGGTCGCGCGACCTTTTGTGTTGTCTCGGACAACGCCATCCAGGGAAACAGCAGCACCCGCGCGGCCGCGCACTAAACGTTGCTTCAGCGAGTCGTAATTGATTGGTTCTCGTACAATTTCGATAATGTCCAAATCATCGTCCGAGCCGCCGCTGACAGGAGGAAATATGGCAAGGGTGTCTCCGGCCTTAACCGGAGTATCTCTGGGTTGGTATTCCTCGTTTAAAGCAATCAAAAGCCTGTCCTGAAAACGCTCAAGCGACTTAACCTGCCTTTTAACCGCATCGTACGCTGATTGAATCGTGGCCGGGGCCGGGACTTCAACCTCGGATTCTTCAAAACCCGCCAGCTCGCGCGCGGCGCCAAATAAGAGAAGATTTATTCGAATTGTTTCCATCGGCCCAATTGTAGGCGAAAACGCTAGATGCAGTCAGCCATCGACTGTGAAAAACAGATAATGTTTCAAAAAAATCGTAAATCAGCCAAATCCTGCCGCTAAGTATAGACTCTATTGGTATTAGAGAGGGTTGCACGAAATCGGGCTAACTTGCTCTGCCGAAATATTTTCCGCAAATTTTGCAAGGTTTATCGTTCAAGCAATACGGAGACGCCCGAAAAGTCGATTTTATGAGAATTTATCCCTGCAAATCTATGCAACGGTCGGGCTTGATTGCCCATCAAAGCGAGCAGGGTGGGATTCCCAGGCTAGTGTCTTCTTTGGTAAACCGGCAGAGCATCGTAAGCGTAAAGAAGCCGGGCTAAGGCGTTGAGAAATTTATGCATCGTGCTATCATGGCAAAACGCGTTTTGATTTTGGATAGATATGTCGGCAACCCCGGCCAGCGAAATCCGATAAGAAATCTGGAGGACAGTATTAATGCCTGAACAGACCACAGGCGGCAGAATCAGTTTATGGGGAATCCTTGGCTGTATCGCGTTCGTCGCGGCAGTGATTTTAATGATTACCTACGATCATCAAAAGGAATTGTACCTGTTGATGACTGCCGTTCTCTCCGTGTTTTTGCTAATGATTGCATTCGATGTTGGTATCGAACCTAAAACGGCTCAGACAGTTGCAGTAGCTGAACCGGCGCCGCTTCCGGCCTCTGAAACGGTTCCGGTAGAGCAACCTGTCAAAAAATCAGCTAAAACCTCAAAGAAAAGGCGCTAGACCTTAGAAATTGTTTTTTTGAGAGTTAACGAAAAGAGAGACTCCCGCATCTGTACGCTGGAGGAAAAAATAAAAATATGAACGACGCAAGGGAATTACGCTTTCTGGTGGAGCAACCTCCATCTTTACCGGTCAGACTTTGGCGAGAGCTGAAAATCCAGACCCGAGAGTTTTCTGCTAACCCGGGAGGTTATGTAAGAAGCTCTATGGCAAACGACGCCATTGGACGCAAACGCACAAAGTCGTTAATGTTCGGCTTGTCTATCGGCTTCATTATCATTGGCGGCTTTGTCGGTTTCTCATTCGCCTTGTGGTGGCTCAATCACCATGGTCTGGATGCCAAGGCTGACACCAAGAAAGACGACCTGACTCAATTGACGATGGTCGACACCGATGTGCCGAAGATCGATTTGCCGAAAAAGGACAAACGAGCAGGCGGCGGTGGTGGCGGCGGTAAGAACGAGCCGACTCCGGCATCAAAGGGACGATTACCGAAAGCTTCGTTGACAGATCCTATCGTTGCGCCAACAACTCACCCTTCCCCGATTGAGCATCCGTCGTTACCGGTCGCTCCGACGATTCAGGTGAATCCGCAATTGATTCCTCCGCAGAACCCTAATATGCCAATAGGGCTTCCGACTGGCGTGGTCGGTCCGCCTTCCGATGGACCGGGCTCTGGCGGCGGCATCGGCTCTGGTAAAGGCGGCGGCATTGGGCCGGGCGATGGGACCGGTTATGGTCCTGGACACGGCAAAGGCACAGGCGGCGGCGAGTACAGCGAAGGCGGCGGTGACGGGGATTCCGGACCGATCACCAGCAAGTTACAGCTCCTGAGCAATCCCAGACCCGATTACACCGAAGAAGCTCGAAAGAACAAGATCACCGGCACTGTCCTGGTTGAGGCCACTTTCAGGGCCGATGGAAAGATTGCCGGAGCGCGTGTAGTGCGAGGTTTGGGCTACGGTCTGGACGAAAAAGCGATTGAGGCGGTCATGAAGATTTCGTTCCGCCCGGCAGAACGAAACGGTAAGCCGGTAAGCATAAAACAGAACATAAAAGTAAGCTTCACCTTACTCTAATTTCAGTCTGGCGAGCGGGCGCGATTTCGACTTACCAATCGCGCCTGCTCTTGCCGTATATCGCCCCGATTGCTAGTCTTATTTCTTGTCATTTATGTTCGAGCCAGTTCTTCAAACAGAGCCTATATGGCTGCGGCTGCAGCACGAACTGAGCTACTCGATCAACGAACTTCGTAATAATCCTGCGGGCTTTGTTCGAGAGATCTTTCGCGACGAACGAAAGAAAGAATCAAAACAGATCCTGCTGGCTGCATTAATCCTGGTACTTATAACTTACTCCGCATTGATGGCAGTGCTGATCGTGCTGGATATTCATCGTGCTATCCAAAGCGCCTCTGGCGAGAAGCCCGAAAAAGTAGTCTATTTAGATTTCCCGAATGACAAACCATTGCCAGCGACTGCTCGGGGCGAAGGCATAGCCGGCGGCTCGGCCGGTGGTGGAAACCATGCATTGACTCCAGCGTCTCCGGGACAGCTGCCGCGCAGCTCGCCGAATCCACCGATTGTTACTCCGAATCCAGCGTTGCCAAATATAGAGAATCCATCGCTGGCGGTAGCGCCCACGATCCAGGATCCATCCAACTCAAATCCTGCCGTTTTACCCGGGGTTTCGATTGGTCTTCCGAGTGCTCCTCCAGGTCCACCATCGCAGGGACCAGGAGAGGGCGGTGGTTTAGGCGCAGGCAAAGGACAAGGCGCCGGCGATAAAACCGGTCCGGGATCCGGAAATAACGGCAAACCTGGCGGAAATGGGCAGGGACCTGGCAAAACTGGTCCAGGCGGCAGCGTAAGTGACAATCCAAATGGGTTGAAATTTGGTGCGAACGCCACAAACGCTAAAGCGAGGATTACCTTTAAACCAGAACCACGTTACTCTCAGGAAGCACTTCAGAATAAGATTGAAGGAACTGTAGTGGTTTACGTTACGTTATTCGCCAATGGTACGATAGGGAATCCCAGAATAATGAGTCCTCTCGGTTACGGATTGGACGAGGAAGCTATTAAGGCAGCAATGCAGGCCAAGTTCGTTCCGAAAATACAAAACGGGCGACCTGTGGACGATACCGGAAGCTTGACTTATACATTCAGGCTCACTGGAAAATTATTCGAACAATTGAATGAGTAAATAAATCCGGATAGTTTCACGATTAGAATCGACAACGCGTGTAAAGCGATTTAGCTTATAATAATTGATTCGACCTGGTAACCCTGACAATAGTCCAGTCGGATCAAAAAGTCCCCTTCAAATCAGTTAGGTTTCTTACGAGTTTTTGATGGGCAGCGCTTTTCTCATTCGTGCGGTCATCAAGCTAAAAACGGCGCCACTCTTTCTGATGGAATGGCCCTGGCTTTCGAACGTTTGGTCGCAGACCATCCACGCGCTCTCAATCGGATTTGACAAGCTTCAGACCTGGGGCGCGCCAGGAATATTCATAATCGCCATATTCGATTCCTCACTGTTATCGATTCCCGAAGTCAACGATTTCCTGGTGGTCGGCGCGTGCATTGCCCATAACGACGCCGTCTATTACTACCCTCTCGTCGCCGCTGCGGGTTCGGTTATCGGATGTCTGGCTCTGTTTCACATCGCCAGGAGAGGCGGTCAGGCTCTGCTTCGTAATCGATTCTCGAAAAAGAATACAGATCGCGTAGAAGCACTTTTTGCTAAATACGGCGCGCTGTCGCTGATAATACCAAGTTTGTGTCCACCGCCGACACCGTTCAAGATTTTTGTAACGACTGCGGGAGCCTTGCAGTATCCCAGGCGTCGGTTCGTCGTGGCTATTCTGTTCGGCCGTTTTACCCGATATACAGTCGAGGGGATTCTCGCCGTTCTGTACGGACAACAAGTCCTGACTTATTTGAGGGAATATCCGCTCAGGGTGGCATTAATCATTGTGCTTGTTGTGCTGGCAGCGTTTGTCTGCTACAAGGTATTTTCCAGAATGATGATCAGGCGCGAGCAGCATCAAGGCGCAATGGCAAGCGGAGATTAGCGAGGAGTCTCCAATAAAAAAGTCGGGCAGGCCGAATCGCTATCGTCGCTATCAGTGGCGAATCGCCAGCTTTTTCATTGCCTCTATTTCACGTATATGCTTATAATCAAGCGCTTAGTTTAATAATTGTTTGCACTCATATATGTCAAAGACCGGTCCAATCAATATTGCCGTTTATGCCAGTACCGATGTCGGTAGAGTTCGCCAGGGGAACGAAGATAACTTTCTTGTTCTAAACCTGAGCACTGCCGAAACATGGACTGCAGACGAAGAAGCGCCACCGACACCTGACCTCCTGGCTTTCTCCCAAAATTACTACGGAACGGTCGTGGCCGTTTCAGATGGAATGGGCGGAGCGCTTGCGGGTGAAGTCGCATCGAACCTCGCTGTCCATACTGTTCGCGACAGAATGCTGGAATATCAGAAAGACGAGCCATTCAAAAAACTCTCGTTCAGCGAACGGCTAAGACTGTCCGTAGAGCAGGCGAATTCACTGATTCATAGCGAAAGCATTCAGAACCCGCAATACGCGGGAATGGGCGCGACGTTTACGGGCGCTGGACTGATTAACGACGAGTTGTATGTGGCCCAGATAGGCGACAGCCGAGCTTACCTGATAAGAGGCGGCCAGATTCAACAGATGACGCGCGACCAGTCGCTTGTCGGAAGTCTGGTCGAAGCCGGGCACATCACGGAAGAAGAAGCCGAAACTCATGCGTATCGGAACGTTATCCTGCAGGCTCTTGGCGCAACACCGTCAATCAACGTCGACGTTCGTCGGCTGAAAGGACAGCCACGCGATGTTCTTCTTCTCTGCAGCGACGGATTATCAGGCAAGGTAAGATCACCGGAAATGCTGGAGATAGTGACCAGCGCTGAAAGCCTGAAAGACGCCTGCGCAGCCTTAATTGCCAAGGCAAATGAGCGAGGCGGCGAAGACAACATAACTGTAGTACTGATCCAGATCAGCGGTGAAGGTTTGCAGGAACCGCCGGACGACGGTAATTTCGATTTTGATACTGTCCCACGTGATCCGGAGCTCAACGACATAACCCGGGTAATTGAGGAGAAATCGCGCGCTTATCCTGGCGTCGATAATGACACTCAGGAGATGTTCGCCGGCGCGGACGAGATTACCCTGAATGAAAGCGAGCCGGACGAAAGAGCACGCGCCGAACCTGCGACCACAAAGCCATTAGGGGGAAAGGTAACTCAGGTACTTGATTCCAGCAGACTAGCCGCTGCAACGCAACCTTTAGATTCCGCGCGCACGGAACAACTGGCAAGCGCAACCACAGAACCTTTAAACCCGCCTACCACCACTGTTCCCGTGTCAGACAACAATAAAACCGTACCGTTCAATTCAACTCCGGTTCCAAATGTCGCAGCAAGTCCTGCTGCCTCTGCCGCTACCAAACGGCTTTGGCTGCTGCCGTTCGGAATGGTTGGGCTGTTGATGGGTATTATCGGTATTGTACTTATCCTCGGCGCGGTGTTCTTCGTGGTCTGGAAATTCATCCTTCATCGCTAGTTTCTTAGCGCACCACCTCAAGCACAAATTCTCAAGCATAAATTGTGCCAAACGGCCATAATTGGTTTGACGAAGAGCCCAATAAAATCTATAATTTCCGTTTAACCTCATGTAGTTCGCGCCGTCGAAATGAGAGACCTTTTCCGTTTACTTAAATATGTCAGGCCTTACGCCGGAAGGTTTCTCCTGGCCGTTTTTTTGACCGTTCTGGTGGGGGTGTTTGAAACCAGCGTCAGAGCGCTGCTCGCCCCAACGCTTCAACGTTTAAAACCGCCAACCACAACCGCCACTGTGCCAAACACGACATCCAGCACAGCCACCAACCCAAATGATTTGTTAAAAGCTCAAGGTCTGAGTCTGGAACGGATAAACGATCTGCTTCCCGCGGGTAACACGGGCTGGTATCTGCTGGTTGCTTTGTTTCCGCTGCTGGCGCTGCTAAAAGGAATTTCAGATTACTTTGCTGACTATTTCATGGGCGTTGTCGGGCTGAGTGCGATAGTAAGGATCAGGCAGGACCTGTACGAGCACATCTTAAAACAATCGGCAATATTTTTTAATCAGTACTCGACTAACGCATTGACTGCGCGTCTTGTCAGTGACGTTCAAAAACTGGAGCTGGCCGTATCGCGATGGCTTGCCGATCTTTTGCGCGAATTCTTTAAGTTAATCGGATATCTGGTGCTGGTTCTGTTCATCGACTGGAAGCTGACATTGCTGATTTTTCTGGTCGCGCCGGTTATTTCCTACGTTACGACATTGTCGGGTCGGCGGCTTCGAAACATGGGAAATAAACAGCAATATAGCAATGAAGACATTTTGGATATTGCACAGGAGACTATCTCAGGTAACCGCGTGGTAAAGGCGTTCGGCATGGAGCCCTTTGAATCCAGTAAATTTTTGGCCGCCTCGAAGCGCCTGATGCGCGCCAGCATTAAAGCCATTCAGACGGATTCTCTGGCTCCGTCAATTATCGAGTTGATCGGATACGCCGGTATTGCCCTTTTGTTTCTTTATGTGCGACCGAAGATTTTCTCCGGAGCGATGACACCTGACAGCTTCTTTGTTTATTGTCTGACTCTGTTTTCGCTATACGATCCGATCCGCAAGCTCAGCCGCAGCTACAACTCATTCCAGCAGGCATTTGCGGCCAGTTCACGGATATTCTCGGCGCTTGACGAGCACACAGAGATCGTTGATCGCCCGAATGCCGCGGAGATCGGACCGCTAAAGAATGAAATCGAATTCCGCAACATCTCTTTCAAATACCAGGACAATTCCGGTCCGGTTCTGCGCGGAATTAACCTGAGCGTGAAGGCTGGCGAAGTCGTAGCCATAGTCGGCGTCAGCGGTTCTGGCAAAACAACCCTGACGAATCTTCTGATGCGTTATTTCGATCTGCAGGAAGGTCAAATCCTGATTGACGGAATCGATATTAGAGACATAAAGCTGAGTAATCTGCGCAAACAGATCGGACTGGTCACCCAGGAAGTCATTCTGTTTAACGACACGGTGCGAAACAATCTGGCTTATGGACAACCGGATGTTTCGCAGGAGCAACTTGAAGCGGCGGCTCGCGCTGCTCTCGTACACGATTTTGTAATCGAACGACCCGAAGGATACGACACCCAAATTGGCGAGCGCGGCGTTCAGTTCTCCGGCGGACAGCGCCAGCGACTTGCGATTGCACGCGCAATAATGAAGAATGCGCCTGTACTGATTCTGGATGAAGCTACCAGTTCGCTCGATACAGAATCCGAAGCACAGGTTCAAAGGGCTTTATCAAACCTTCTTCGCGGAAAAACGACGATCGTTATCGCGCATCGCCTGTCCACAATAAGACGAGCGGATAAAATCGTTGTGATGGAAGACGGCAATATAGTCGAAGTCGGAAAACATGAAGAATTGATCGGCAAGCGCGGAGTCTATCGTCGACTATATGATCTTCAGTTTGCTGACGACGATCTAATAGCACAGGAAGTGCAGGTTTAGCGCGGAAAGGCACGGATACAGATAATGATTAGAAGCATGACTGGCTTCGGCCAGGGCAGTTTTGAGGGAGCGGATTTTAAAGTCGCGCTGGATATTCGCACGGTAAACAATCGTTATCTGGATATTCATCTGCGCCTGCCACAGGAATTATCTCCGCTCGAAACCAGACTGAAAAAGCAGGTTCAGGAGGCTTTGAAGCGCGGACGCGTCGACATAACCGTTTCCGTGACACAAACGCGCCCGGTTTCGATGGAGCTGAACCGGCCATTAATTCGTGGCTATCTTGAATCGGTAAACATTATTCGCGAAGAGTTCGGGTTAAGCGGCGAACTGGATATTAATAGCCTCGTTCGTTTGCCAGGCGTCTTTCAAAATCAGAACGGAAGCACCCAAACTGACGAATCCTTGACCGCGGGTGTTCAGTCCGCAATGTCGCAAGCATTAAAGACCCTGCAGGAGATGAGACGAGTCGAAGGGAAAGAACTTGGCGCGGAGCTCTCGTCGAGACTGGCAATGATAGAATCACAGATACCGACAATAGAGCAGGCAGCTTCGCAACTGCCTGAGGCGTATCGCGAGCGCCTGGAAAAACGAATTCGCGATTTGATGAGCGAGCGCGGAACCGTCGACGAAACTCGCCTGGCCCAGGAGGTTGCTTATTTGGCCGAGCGCAGCGATATTACGGAAGAATTGGCCAGACTTCGCAGCCACGTCTCGCAATTTGGTGAATTGATAAACCAGGGTGGCGAAGTCGGCAAAAAGCTGGACTTTATCCTGCAGGAAATGAATCGCGAAGCGAACACGATTTTGTCGAAGTCGAACAACATTCAGATCGGCGACGCGGCGATAGTGATTAAGACGGAGGTCGAGAAACTGCGCGAGCAGGTACAGAATGTCGAATGATCGCGGATATTTAGTAGTGGTCACGGCGCCATCCGGAGCGGGCAAATCGACTCTGGTGCACAATGCCCTGCAGCGGCTGCCGAACCTCACCTATTCAGTCTCGTATACGACCAGAGCGCTGCGGGGACAGGAACGGGACGGTTGCGATTATTTCTTCGTTACGGTAGAGCAGTTTCTGAAAATGCGCGAGTCGGGACATTTCATCGAATGCGCCGAAGTTCATGGACATTGGTACGGCACCGCTCGTCATGTTATCGAGGAACAACTGGACAACGGACGCGACGTGATTCTTGATATCGACGTCCAGGGAGCTGCACAGATCAGAAACCTGATGCCGCACGCTATAACGATTTTTATTCTGCCGCCTTCGTTTGCCGTACTGGAGCAAAGGCTGCGCGACAGAAACACAGACAATCGGTACGACGTTGAAACGCGGCTTTCAAATGCGCGTAAAGAGGTCGAGCGTTATACCGAATTCGATTATTTGATAATCAATGAAGACCGCGAGGTGGCAACCCAGGCGCTGATTTCGGTCATTACCGCTGCCCGGTATCGACGCGAGTGTCAGGAGACCGCCGCCCTGCGCATAATAAAAACATTTCACGAGGATTTAGGAGGCGAGACGTTCCATGCCTGAAGACCAGGATAAGACGACTCAGATCGATAGCAAGTACAGACTAGTTGTACTGGCCGCATTGCGAAGCAAGCAGTTACAAAAGGGCGCCCTGCCAAGGGTTCAAACGCGCCATCACAAGTCAACCAGAGTTGCGCTGGAAGAAGTGCAAAATGGTTTGGTCGAGTATACAAAGCTGCCGCTCAAAAAAGTCGAAGTCGACGGCAACGAATAAGAGCGACTTTCCCAGTCGTATATAATTAGCGTAGGGCCAAAGATGGCTCGGCGTAAAATGCGAATTGCTCTCGGTGTAACAGGTTGTATCGGCGCGTACAAGGCTGCTGAGATCCTGCGCGGGTTGCAGCAACGCGGCGCCAGTGTGCGTGTCGCGATGACTCGTCACGCCTGCGAGTTCGTTCAGCCTCTTACGTTTCAGGCTTTGTCGGGCGAAGCCGTCATCACCGACATGTTCGCGGCGCGAGAGCAATCCGATATCCAGCACATCACAATCGCACAGGAGATTGATCTGTTGCTGGTGGCGCCGGCAACGGCAAACATCCTGGCCAAATTCGCGAATGGCATAGCCGACGATTTCCTGACCACCCTTTACATTTCAACTCCGGCGCCTATGCTGGTCGCACCTGCGATGAATGTCGAGATGTGGAATCATCCGGCCACGCAGGCGAACGTCGCGACGCTACGAAATCGTGGAGTCAGCTTTGTTGATCCCGAGGCAGGTTATCTCGCTTGCGGAATGGAAGGCTCCGGACGATTAGCAGAAGTGGATCGTATTGTCGAATCCGCATTGAATATCGTTATAGCCAGACGCGAAGAACCCAAACGCGATTTAGCGGGCGAGCACGTTCTGGTAACTGCGGGACCCACCATTGAAGACATTGATCCGGTCCGTTTCATCAGCAATCGGTCTTCCGGAAAAATGGGTTATGCAATCGCTGCGGCTGCGGCGAAACGTGGCGCGCGAGTAACTCTCATATCCGGTCCTGTGAAAATCGCTCCTCCGGCTGACGTCGAGGTTATCCCTGTCAGGTCGACCGCGGAAATGTTCAATGCAGTGCTCGATCGTTTTGAGAAAGCAACGATCATTATAAAAGCCGCCGCAGTGGCCGATTATCGTCCGATGAACCAGGCCACCGAAAAGATAAAGAAGAATGACGGTCGCCTTACAATCGAGCTTGAAAAAACTGAAGACATTTTGTCAGAGCTCGGCCTTCGGAAAGGCAATCGCATTCTTATAGGTTTTGCGGCCGAGACAAA
>DASRDY010000174.1:0-20557 GCA_035652355.1 Blastocatellia bacterium | reverse complement strand
CCTTTAGGCGATCAGCAATAAGATAGTCAAGAGAATATCTAATGAGCGGCTGGACCAAGTCGTCAGGGGTGTAATGGCTTTGCGTATCGTCGGAACCTGGATCTAACATTAAATACCATTTTCCGGCGTCCTGTTGAAATGATGGTTGGTACTTGAGCAATCCCTCGTACACCGATCCGAACTCCTCCACGTTTAAGGCTGCATAATTGACGCGGATCGTCTGACGATTTTCCCGATGTTCGTAGACATTCAGGGAGCGAAGACACCTCAGGATTACGTCATTCCCCAGTTGACAGCGTGAAAACGGTCCGATGCCGTCATAACCAAACAAGTCGCCCGCGAGCGGAGAAAGCCCAAGCTTTTCGCCCAGGCCGTCCGCTTCGAAAAGGCGAAAGGTGGCAAGCAATCCAAGCCAAAGGTCATTCCTGCGATGGTCGGCTAGGTATCGTTTCTCTGAAAGAAGCCGCAAACGATGCACGCTGTAATAGTTTCGATAAATATCCCGATGAGCGGCCTTTGCGTCAGCAGGAAAGACCAGATCACGTTCTTCGATGACCATTAGGAACAACAGACGATAGATAAGACGTAGAAGATTTTTATAATAATCTTCGGGCTTCAGCGTGCCGCTGGCAACAATCTTTCGAAGTTCGTCGTTTGCCGGATGAGATAGAAAAGCATCTCCAAAATCTCGAATTGCCTGCTCGACGGCGCTGCTGAGTCCGGCACGTATGCGGGCGCCCGAATCAAGAGAATCCTGATGATAGCGTTCGATCCAACTCTCGCTGGCAGCATCGAGTGCAACCGGTAGACGGGATGCGTGCAGCAGGCGATAGAGAATCGCAAAGTCGGCAAAGAGTCCGTCGGTAAAAATGCGGTCCAGATCGAATTCAGCGTAGCTAAGCTTTATCAAGCGCGAGCTGTCGCGGAGAAGACGCAATACCCGACCATTGGTTACAAGCCCGAAGAGTTGATCTGTAAGGTTTATATATTCCTGAACGACCGCGTGCGCGGACATCCGCACGTTTGAGCGTTCGGGTTTGCGGTCAAGTCCAGCTATTTCACGGTAGCCGATGATGTGAACTGGCGTCTGGGCCCGGTTCGAAACTCGATGCGAGATGCTGTAAACCTTGCCATTTAATTCAATGCCTCGCGCCTCGTATTCGAGTTGATAACCGAGCAGCCCCAGAAGCGGTATGATCCATTGTTGACGAGTTTCTGTGGTGGCCGGCGAATCTGGTTTCAGCGTTTCGAGTTTTCGCCGGAAGATGCGCCAGTAATCCTGAGCATCCGCCCAAACGCGAGCAATCTCGTCTTTCACCTTTGTCGATGTATCTAATCCGAAATCACCTGTCTTCTGGCCGGGTAGATCATCAATTCGATCAAAAATGTCTGGCGATAGAATTGCGCCCTCAATTCGAATGCTGGGATAATTCATGTCGCGACCTCCGGCAACAGAACGTAAACCCCAAGGAGATCCATCGGAAGGACAGGATAAACGACCTGAAAACGCTGTTTGTCCATCAGCGAGCTAAACCGTTCGTGGGCTGCCACGAGACGTTTCGATTGCTCTTCCGCAATTACGCTGAATTCGGCGTTCAGAGAAGTCAGTAATCTCAATTCGTTTTCGAGAAAGCTTGCGCGCGCCTGCGGCGAAAGTTCGCTCGATGCCCGTGCTGTGTCCAGCAGATTCTTAGCTTCGACGTGCTCAAGATATTCTTTGTCGTTAGGTGTACCTCGCCAGCCCCACAGGAGCATCTCTTCAGCGACGATCTGATGACCGCCTTTACTCTGCTCAATCACATTGCGGCAGCGAAAGAGCAGCAAGGTTGTTTTCCTAGTAACTCGAAGGGTTCGGATTACGGCAGCCCGTGCGGCTCGCTTACCTTGTCGAGCGAGCGTATTAGCCATTACAAGTTGGCACAGTTGTTCGACAAAAGGACTGTTTCGCCCAAGATAGTGATAGGATTCGGGAGTTGGCGACTCGAAGCTGATCTTCACTATGGGGCCCACGGGGATGAGATCTAATAGCTGTTCCGGTAGGTTCCCGGTCACAATGCTGTAGCCCTCTCGCTCCCTGGCTACCTGTACGCCAAAGAGGTTCGAGAGTGATATCGTGACAAAGTCCCGGACTGCATTCGGATCGCCTATCGCCTCATCGACAGCTCGTAGGTCTTCCTCTATCTCGTGTGCCTTAATCGCGTTTTGGGCGAAGATACTTTGGGACACCTTTTCCCGTTCTGCTGCCTCATCAATCTTCCTGGTTACCTTCGCCTTCGCGGAAGCGGCCTCCCCGAATTCACTGAAGTCAAAAACTATTTGCCGGTGCGCGTCGCGTTTTCGTTCGATGCGGCGATCAGGATTCAATAGCAGGGCCTGAGTGATAGTATCGATGATGCTCTGCGAGTCTTCCGGGAATGGAACATTGATTCCAGTAGTTCGTTTAATTTCCCGAACTTTTCGTAGCAGGACATCCAGCACGATGCCGTCAATCGGGTTATCAGCTCCGTAGAGAAGACAGGCTTTGACCAGGGTTGCTTTTTGGCCGAACCGATCGACGCGACCTTCGCGCTGTTCCAGTCGATTTGGGTTCCAAGGCAAGTCGTAGTGCAAAACAGCGGTAAAAAGGTCTTGCAAGTTGATTCCCTCGCTAAGGCAATCAGTCGCAACTAGAACTCGATGCTTATTTTCGGCCATCTCAACAATGCGTTGTTTACGAACATCGTCCGGGTCTTCACTGGTGATAACTCGCAAGTCGAGTTTTGGATATTTTCGACGGAGGACCGGTTCAAGGTGCTTACCGAGATAATTTGCTGTCTGGATATATCGGCAAAAGACGACGGGTTTGAATCCCTTGTCTAACCAATCCTCTAAAACAATAGAGGAAGCGAAAAGCTTCTGATCGTCCTTTATGTTACTGAGCTTCTCTAATCGCTCAGCAAATTGACGGAGTTGTCGGCGTTGGTATTCTGACCAGGCCACTTGCTCGACAACTTGTGTCGGCGAGTTATCGCCTTCGAAACCATAATCGAGGTCGCCGACAGGATTATCAATTTCGACACCCTCGACGTTGATCTGTTCGGCGTCTACTGCATCGATTTCCTGAACAGCGTTTGCGAGAATATCCAAGCGGGTATTAAGCATTTTGATACCGGCATCGGGGCTCGACATCACGCCGCGTAGCAATGCGAGTGCAGTCCAGTATTGAACACGCTTCAGCCGCGTACCCGAGCCGTCAGGGACGATAAGTTTTCGCGCAAATTCAATGATGTCGTTGAAAAAAACTGCATAGTAGCGAGACAAGTCATAGGACCATTCAAATGCTTCACGGACCGGAAACGGCGTGCTTTCGTCCATCCACTTTTCAACATCAGCCCGCTTGCGCTGAACAAAATGTTTGGCGAGTTCCCGGCGGTTTGACTGCGTAGAATTCGGCAAATCAAGAGATTCGAAATCGGGATTGAGTAGCCCCAGGAGCGATTGGAATTCTTCAGGCTTGCCGCTGTGCGGTGTTGCGGTCAGCAAGACAAGATGCTGATCAGGTTTGGCAGCGATTCTGCTTAGGAGATGGTAACGCTGTTGTTGCGCTGCGGAGGCTCCAGTGGGTCGCGTACAGGTATGAGCCTCGTCCACAATCATCAGTTCCGGACATTGTTCGATGAATACATTGCTACGAACGTCTGATTTGATGAAATCTATGCTGACGATTTGGTACGGGTAGTAATCGTAAACGCTTGCATCACCCTGAATTTGACGGTCCAATCTAGCTTGGGTATTTGAGCGGATAATGACTGCTTCGATATCCAGCTTCGAGCGGATCTCTTCTTGCCACTGTTCGCACAAGTGCGGCAGACAAACCACGGCAAACCGTTTGATTTTCCGTCTTTCCAGTAGCTCGCGCAGAATCAACAATGCTTCGATGGTTTTACCGACGCCGACATCGTCAGCGATGAGCAACCGCACCTTGTCCTGACGCAGCGCCATTACCACTGGCACAATCTGATAGGCTCGCGGCCTGAACGAGAGCTTAGCAAGCGCCCGGAATGGGCCAGCACCATTGCGGAAAGCCAATCTGGCCGAATCATAGAGGAGACGCACCGTACTGACGTCGCCGAGGTCTGCGACGGTTGGGGGATCGAAACGGGCATCGACGGGCATATCGGAGCTTATATTCAGAGGTAGGTATATGCCTGCAATCTCGTCATCCGAACCACCCAAAGGTTTTACGATAAGAAGATCAGGATCGTCCGAAGGCAGAACAACCCATTCGCGACCCCGTAACGAGACTAACTTGCCGGGTTGTAGAGTAGCCATTTAACGAACCTTTCGGAATATGTCAGATCGCTCGGCAACCTTGGCCGCAAGGTTTTCGCGGTAGTGCCAGGTCCATACCTCGTCGCCACGCGCTATGATTAGCTGCCGCTGATCCTGATCGCGTTGTTGTGCTTCTTCATCGTCGTGAGGCGATCCATCGCAGAAAACCCATATGCGAGGCTCATAATAGAAATCCGGCCGACAATAAATTCCATCGACTCGCTTCTGCGCGGCATCGGGCAGTCGAAGCCCATTTGCGTAGAGATATTCAATGAAGGCTCTTTCTGTTGAGGACTTGGGATCAAGATTGCGCATCATTGATTGGTACTGCTCGTCGTAGTCCCGAAAATCCGAGTTGGTTTGAACCTCAATTGAGCAGATCGCAAGTTTGTCGAGGGCGTCGGCGATCAAAAACCGGTTGATTACTTTGTGATCCCGCTGATTGTAATAGCTGAGCAGATCGTCATACGAGGCGGGTGCAAGATATTCTGGGTCGTCGAATCGACAGATTTTTTTCGCTTCCTCAACAACCCTAATGAATACGTTCGTGTTTTCAACGAACTGAGAAAGGATTCCCAGACTTCCTTCGGCTGCTTCATATAACAGAATGTTGGGTGAACCTTGCTCGCCAACAGCGACCACGCCGATTTCGTTCGGTTCTACTTGAAAGATTTGTTCAATCGCTCGCTTGATTGCGTATTGCAGCGTGATAACTCCGTCACCCTTAAGCCCCAACCCAGGGATGGGCTCTATGTAGAGCGCGTCGGCTGTGTTCGAAGTCCACAACTTAACTCGTTTGAACTCTTCGCGAAGAGTTTCGCTTGGGTTTGGCATTGAACTGCGCCAGTCACCGGACGTGAGTCCGATTGGGAATCCGTCCTCGGTTTGCGTGCGCCATTTTGCATTCACCTGCACGAGACGAGCGGCTGGAATGTACCTTAAATTGAGAAGACTGGCTTCGCTTGATCGGACAAGAGCCTTCCGAACTCGTCCAAGATCGCCGCCGTCGACAGCGAAATAGGTCTGAATGTCATAGCCACGAGAAACGCGTTCCTCTTCTTCGCAGGAAATCCGATCCGTCTCTTCCGCGCGTGATTCAGACATCTCAAGCAAGAAGTGATGATGTTCTTTGTTAGCGTTATCGCCAAGATTAGCTCCCGAAAATGGGCAGATTTCCAGGTCCTTTTGTTCATTCATCAGGAAATACCCGGCACGTGTGCTAATCTTCGCATCGGTCAAAGATGACTCTGGGTCCTGGACCACCATTTGAGACACTTTGTACTTTCGGCCGTTATGGTAGATCACATTGAGCGGACCAAATTCGCGCAGCGCTATTGACCTCGGGCGCGAAACAAACTCACCGATTGTAGTGCCAGTTGGCAGGAAAATCCGAACTGGTAGTCTGGTGAAGTTATAACCGGGGAGAAATGCTTCAGAGGCCAGATAACGATACGGATAAAACTCTGACAACTCGGTCGAGCCGGTTAAATCGTTTCGCAGAAGGTTGAGCTGGCGGTTAGCTTGATCTTGTTGGCGTTTGTATTTCTTGTATTCTGGACTTCCAACTGTTAGGCGACCGCTCTCAATCGGTTGCGTGGCCCTTGTGAGAAGCAATCGCGCCGAACGATAGATGCTTCGCCACCTAGTCAAAGATGCATCAAGATTATCGGCGAATTTATCGAGGCTTTGGTCCAGCCAATCGTCAGTGTACCAATCGGCCGCCCTCGCGATTAGCTCAGGCTCGAAGTCCTGTATAACGCGCCGGAACATTCCCTTTAGTAAAGCATGAGTGGAAGGTGAAATAGTCAAACCAGCACGCACACCGGGCGACATCGGCATTTGGTCGTTGTCGTCAACTATCAGTCGCATTAATGAAGGCCGATCGCCATCGCCCGATTCCAGTCCTGGAAGTCCGATCTCACTGATAGCGAGTGCATGGAGATGCGTTTGCAGCAACTCGCGATTACACAAGTCTAGTTTGGGTGCCTGGACCACCCCCGCGACGAGCTCCGCTTGTTGATTAAAATAATGACGGTCATGGGGAGAGTAACTAGAACAATAAGTGAAAATCAAAGCTCCTTGGCCGCTTCGTCCGGCGCGTCCAGAGCGTTGTGCGTAATTCGCAGCGTTTGGTGGGGCATTCCGGAGATGAACTACACTGAGGCCGCCGATGTCGATTCCCAATTCCATTGTTGGAGAACAGAACAGCGCACTGATCGATTCGCTACGAATCCTCGCTTCGTCACGCGTTTTCTTAGCCTCGTCAATGAACCAGTCAGCCCGAAATCGATCTTCGCGATCCTTGCGTACCTCGACGCTAAGCTGGCCGGTATGATCCTCAGCCCGAAGTCGCTTGGTTTGGGAGAAGTCGCGACGATACAAGTCCCTGAAAAATATGTTAGGAGCGGGCTTTTGGTCCTTGTAAGACCTTCGCTTAATGACGTCGGGCTTCACCGTCTCGCCATCGCCGATTTTCCACAATATGCGTTCAATCCGCAGACGGAAGACCGGCACTTCAGAGTGTCCCTCGCTTCTGGCGGTCTGTTCTACGAGATAGTCAGCCTCTTTCAGTTTCCGCATCAATTTGAGGATAAAATCGCAGTAGCGATCGCCTCGGAGAAAGTTGAGTTCGAAATCTTTGCGATTTGCAAATTGTTTTAGGTACTTGCCAAGAGCACTAGCAGGACCCATACTTTTTGAAAAAAGCTTACTGGATCTGTGAAGGGGTTCTAACCGAATGACCCAAGGTTCGCGCAGGTCTTCGTCACGATCCAGAGTCCAGGGAGCTTTCAGTTGTTCGCGAAAGTGCTTTTCGTTTTCCTTGAGCCGCACAGGAGTCAGAAAATTCTCGCTGTATAACGCGTATTCTAGGCGATAAAAATCCAAGACAGTACTTAGAAAGTCATACCGATCAGCATGGTTCAGTTCACCGACCATTGGCACATCCGACCAAAACCGATCCTCCGTGACAATCTCGTGAAGATCAATATAGTCGACTTGTAGCAAACCACACTGTTCCAGGTTTGGCAGGACTATACGCCAACTTCGGCGAAGATCTGCTACGGCACGATAGAACAGAAACGTTTGAAAGGCTTCTTCATACTTCCGACGGACTGATGACAGAGACGGTTCTTCGTCGCGATTGGCGAAATCTCGGAACGGAAGTCCAAGAGCCCTAAATACAGACTCTCCGATGCTGGCATATGTTAATGAATTGTCCGCCGCATTCATAAGGGCCTTGTAAATGCCGGACCGAAGCTGGACGACTTGGACGAAGTCGTTGAAATGACCTGCCTGTAACGCCGCGTCCTGTCGGTTGTCAGTAAAGCTCAACAGTTTTTGATCTCGAGGATGGTAGTTGGAGTCGTGCAGCCGATTTAAGATCGAGAAGGCTGTAATTGTGGTCGACGTACTCCGTCCTTCACTTCCAAGCTTTGTAAGTTTTGTGCCTTCATTGGTCTTGGTATCAAAGAAGACGCCGCCCGTAGGATCAAAGAGCAGAGGAGCTCGCATGAACCAACCTGAAAACCGAAGCGGCTCCGTGTCAGAGCAGTTGCCTTGTTCGTCGAAGAATACCTCGCTCGGGAAGTATTTGGCTTTCTTCGAATCAGCCACAACGCCACTCCTGGTTATCCTTAGCCAAGATTCCGGAAGATAATCCAGATCGTTGACGGGATCCCAAACGTCGTCGCCAACAATTAAATATCCGTCAGTAGCCTCAGCAAGGTCTTCAGAATACTCCCGAAATTCCCGAGGAATGAGACGATCACCAATACGAGAAACACAAATGAACGGGCAACCGGTGGCTCGACTAAAAACATTCGGAAAAATAGGTTTCTTATTCGCGTCATCCTGTTTATAGATACCTGGTTCGAGTGTGATGAAGCGATTCTCATCCTGATCGAGGGTGGTATAAACTGAACCGGTTTGAGCTATGAATTGATGCAGTTTGTATGGCAGTATCGTGTAACGCGATCCGGCATCCTGTATGTTCTGATTAACTCGGCTAATCCAGAGCAGGAGATCAGAAAGACATTTTTGACAAAGATCATCAGGCAAGCCCGAGTCGGTTGCCAGTAGAGTGACCACCTTACCAATTCTTAATGGCGAGCGACGAAGAAACTGGCCGTCGCGCTCCTCAAGTGCCACACGATTCTCAAGCCAAACTGCAACAGGATGAGATTTGAGTTCGACCTCGGTTGCGTTGATGTCAATTCCCAAGTTAATCGCACGGGAAAGTGATTCTGTGGTAGGAAGGCCGCTCGAAAAATCAAGAGATTGCGTGAGCTTCTCCGGGATGACCTGTTCAGGTTTAAAAGGTCGACCGAAAATCGTTGTAGCAAGCCGGGCGACCTGTTCGCGTTGAGAGGCTGGGCTGCCTACTGACACCATTGTTGCCGAAGTGCCAATGCAAGTGACCTGCTGCTTGCACTGGGCGCGTATGCGCCGTATGAGCATCGCAACATCCGCTCCCTGGCGGCCACGGTAGGTATGGAGTTCGTCGAATACCAAAAAGCGAAGATTATCGTAGATCGCGTCTCGTATAGTTCGTTCCTTGATCCTTGTGAGCAGCAACTCCAACATCATGTAATTGGTGAGAAGCACATGAGGGGGATTCTCTCGCATCCGTTTTCGAATATCGTCGCCTTCCTGACCAGTATATTGACCAAACCTGATCGGAAAATCCGTGCCGGTGCTCTTTTCGCAGGTTTCCTTGTAAGATTCGAATTCGTTTGTTTGCGAATTGATGAGGGCATTCATCGGGTAGACAACAAGCGCAGTTACACCCTTTGAAGAGGGCTCTGTTAAGATATAGTGAAACACTGAAGCCATGTAAGTGAGCGACTTGCCCGAACCGGTCCCAGAGGTGACGATGAAATCCTTGCTCGCCGTTCCCAGCTTTATTGCCTCAAGTTGGTGTCGGTAGAGAGAGTAGCCCTTAAGAATGTTGGTCACGCCTGGATGGAGAATACCTGTCCTTGCAATGTCGGCAACGCTTCCGGCCATTTCGTAGGATGGGTTGAACTGCAGGAGAGGCTCCGGCCACAGCTTTCCTTTTGAAAGCGCTTCGTCGACCTTCTGCCGGATAGCAGGTTCGGAAATATTAATAAAGCTGCGAATATAGCTAGAGTAATCAGCAACTATCTTAGCGTGAGTATCGAAAACATTCATCGGGGCCCCCGAATATAATTATTGCTCGGCACCGGCAGCCAGTCCCGAAGGAAAAAAGGAGATCCTTGCTGTCAGTTGATCTTCTCTATCTAAACAGAACAATTCTTTTCCCTTTCCAATACCGACAGTGACAAACGGACTTCATCGTCCGCGATTTCAGATACTACCTAATCCATTATTTGCAACGTGCGCGGTAATATATCGGTTGCTCGATTTGTGCGAAGCACTTATTAGCTTGATCGCCAGTGACCCTACACCGCGCCACTTGCTGGAACGGAAACAAAGCCGACATGATAGGTTAGGTCGATGTTAATCCCAACCTACAAAAAACATTGGCAAATTGGTACTACAGCAGTGGAGCTATGGGTTGCATATTCTTCTGTGACAACGCCGAGGCTCCTTGCTAAATCGTTCCTGGGTCCATTCAATTAAGTCTTGTGGATAAGGGGAACAAACTTTTTTGTAATTGGCCAGCGGCAGGGTCGATTCCGGGCCTCCTGCGTGGTCGCATTCGACCTGGTGAAGTTGAATCATCTTTTCATCATCCGGATGCGTCAGGTAATAGCCGGAACGATTTTCCCTCATCCAAGCGCGAATTTCGTCCTCCGCCGTGGCGGTTATTTTGATCCAGAAAATCTTTACGTCGGACTGAGCCATTGTAAACCTATAGTTGGCTAATCTTGCAATCAGCTGCTCATGGAATTCGATTACGCTGTAGATCTCGATTTCCGTGTCAATGGTCGCCTAGGCTTACGTCCCTTGAACCGTGACAGCCATTCCTGAAATCCACCCTTTTGCCAATCAAATCGTTCGCCGAATAAGGACCGATATCTCTGAATGACTCCTTTGTTATCTTCCCGTTGGACAACCGTAATTCGCTCGGCTGAATTGGTTAGGTGAGACAGTCCCCGTTTCAAAAGATAGATGACCTCAACATCATCGTCGGGAAGGCTATAACCAATTATGAAGACGCGATCGGCCTTACGAAGAACACGTTCGGCCTGGTACCAAACCTGAGCAATGTGAGGATTTCTGTAATCCTTTTTATGAGTCGGCGTTATAAGCACTGGGCGCACTGGTGATCCGCAATCGTTGCATCCCGCACCTTGACATGAGTATTTCTCATGCAGATTGATTTCTTGGTAGAGGTCGTTCAAAACCTTACGAGTGTACATCTGGCCGGGACCCTCTTCTGCGAGTCCTATGTCGAGGCGATGACAATTGGGACAATAGAGCCAGTTCAAAGAACCGTGAGGCTTGAGCAGTAATCCATAATCATGAAGGCGAGATTGATAGGCCTCAGTGCGAATGTCGCAACCGTAATTAGGGAGGCGTCCGCTCTTACGTTTGGAATTATTTTGCGTATCTTCATTCCTACTTGTGAGAGCCATCATAAATAGTACGTTGTCGGCTATTAGGTCATAATTCAATGATATGACTATCGGCTCAATACCGTATCTTACTGAAATCTCCTGTAGCAACTCGGTATACGGATTGTTCTCCGGAACAGATTTCAACCTTTCCTGTAACACAGCGAATATGAGGTATTCAATTGATGCCCTGAGATTTCTGAGATCGTCGAGATTACGCCCGCAAAATGGTTGGCCTCGGTCGATAGCGGTATCGACAAGGCTCAGGAGTAGTGGTAGTCCTGGGTAATGACGGGCCTCCCGTGCAGCTTGTGACGCTGGAATGTGAAAATTGTCTAATAGAAATTGTTCGACGGTGTAGAAGAATCCTTCACGCTGATAGCTGTGGGGCGGGTTCGTGCCAGACAGATCTCGGAAGGCATCCGGGAGAATCTGATTTGTGATAGGGCCACCGCAAGCAGCGGTCGCTCCTGCGCCGAAAATCACCACTGGGCTGTGTGTGTTTACCATAGATCTTGCTAGGTAAAAACAGATACTGAATTTATGGCCGAAGAGGATCGATATCGACAAAGCAATTTTGTTATTATCGTTATCGAAAGAAAATTATTGATCCAGCAGAAATCTAACATATAGAATTTTCGCCCGTCAATGGCTCAAGAGATGAATAGACCTACGGATTGAGATGAGCAAGGATCCCAACGTTGCAGAATATGCCATCTCTAAAGAACTCTCTGTTATACAAATTGGGATGAGTATCAAGGCACTTGTCGACCGTTAGCCTGCCGTCAGTTGTCAATCGTGGCATAAAGTAGATCAAAACCGATTGTGATTTGAGACCGGAAAGGGATCGAGTAGTTAGGGGTTGGAACCGGTCGTTGAATTGTTGGATGATAGATTTGTCATCGCCTTCTTGTCCCAAACAATCGGCCATGATAAGGCAATCGACAGAATCGATAAACGAACCAATTGGACTCTTTTCAAAGGACGCACCGTTGATAAGGATTGTCTGTATGGTTTCTAACTGAGTGCCAGCCTCATCGACGCTCGAGTCCTCGTAAAATCTCACCTTAAAGTTCGCCAATATTCGGTAAACCGATTTTACCGGCGTAGAGTATCGGGCGAGACCGACCACGCCTATGGTCAGTCCGTCTATCCGGCCGAATCGTTTATACAAGCTATAAAGCAACCAGGTTGCAACCAGACAGTGGTCGTCGCCAAGACCGGCGTTGAGTACAGGAATTGGAACATGCCGAAGCGTTTCGGGTCCGACATCTCCACGCACGGCAAGATAATCCGCAAACATAGATATCGAGTCAGCCGCATCAATGAATGACTCCCGGACGGGAATATCTTTAGGCTTTAAATATGTCCCTTCTTTTCCTTCTATGCCTAGCCATCCACCGCCGGCTTTAATTATTGCTGCCTTCAGAGATGATGAGGTTCTTGTACTTTCGCTTAGAAATAAAAATCCGAGGATCTTCCCTTGCAGTGACAGATTGCCATTCTCTGCCAAAGACGCATACTCCAGAATTTTATCGATAGAACCGCGATCGAGGTCAGCCGCTGTTAAAAGGTGCCTAACCATATTGATGAGTCCCTCCCTGACACTTTCGCCATCGGTGGCCGGTTGTATAAAATCCACTCCCGCAGACGACAGGATTATGCTTTGCGATATCCATATCGGCCAACGGGATCGAGATGAAATTGGCAAGCCCATCCTGGATCCATTGCGCGTCCCAGAGCAATGGCGTGACATTTACCGACGCCCACATCACTCACCCATTGATGGTTTATGGAACTTGCGGATACTGCGGCAGGTCAGGATAAACCATTATCATGACCTGATTTGATAAGTTTGCCCCCCTGTGAGCTTTGAGAAGCATCCTTAAAATGGATCCTTCCGAAAAATCTGTGCGGGGCCTTTCGGCTTCGCATCAGCGACAAAACAGGCTCTAGCTTCATTAATTCGGTAAAATAGCTCGGTCGTTGCCGGCAATCTAATATTTGGTCGATGAAACACGATAGCAAAGAGACCGCTGAACTGGGTGATACCGTATAAAACGGTACCGACCTGGTTTATGTACAAGAATCCGCTGTAAGGATCTGCGTTAACATTAGGATTCTTATGCTCGCTGCCGAACTTCGGGCCTCTGATTACCGGTTCATCGCCGTTCTTTGCATACCAGGATCGCCCCTCCGGATTTTCGATACTTTGTGGCGAGCAGCGCAACCGGAGAGTCCATCGTCCCGGCTTGAGAAAAACGCGATGACCATCCTTAATTCCGATCTGGAGATAATCTTCCGCCCCCACATTCACCACTATTGTTTGGGGATCAATAACCAACGCCGCCTGGTTTTTGAGTCCCGATTTATAACCAGAAATACTGGTTTCAATAACGGTATCTTTCGTCGAATATGACTGTCCGTATGGACTTTGAATGTCTGATTTCAGGGGTAAGTACCGAATCATTTTATTCCCGACCATTCCATCGGTGGACAGACTTGAATCGAGACCTAACCGCAACGAGTTGCCTTCGAATAAGGGCAGAGAAATATTCTCTCCCGACCGATAGTAGAAGACCTCGCCATCGGCGACATAAAGCTCATCTGTCTGAGAACTCCTTACTTCACGTAATTGCGGAGTCCGATTGCTCTGGCTTTGAGCGATTACAACGGCATTAAACAGAATCGCAATTGTGATAATAACAGTCAGAATTTTCATCAACTCTTACTCCATTTTCTGCGGCAACCAGATAAAGAGGCTCGTCGCCGCGAATAATACTGCACTGAATGCGCTTGGTGCTGAACGCCTTCCATTGCGGGAGGCGTTCAGGCACGGGACTGACGATGTCGGGTTTACGGCCTCCAGACTCGGCCGACCTGATTGATCTGTACCGTTCGATAGTTCGGTTTGTGGAACAGATTCGTGACAGCGCAGGCTCGATCAACCCATTGCGATCCGTAGTTCCACTCGCTGATGTAAAATGAGACTGGGTTACCTCGGCTGTCTTTGTTGGCCCTTTCGATATAGGCAACGTGACCAAAGCCGTCAGCCGCGTAGGGAAAGATTGCAACATCGCCGGCTCTTGCGTCTTTCACATTTACATTACCTACCCACAGGTGGGCGTCGCCCGACTGTTTCTTTCCAGTTCGGAATTTAATGTAATCCGTGCAGTACCCGCCTTCGCTGAGATATTTACTGCAATTAGCGGCGCTGCTTGCGGCAGGCGCAACGAGTGCCGGCGAAAGCGCCAATACAACGAACAGTACAACATAAAGTTTTTTCATATTTTCTCCTATTCAGATTGATTTAGATTTTGTCCGGATGAACCGGACGCTGGTTCTGACCTCCTTCTGTTACCCCCACCCTAATACGCGAACGGCGCGGAGAATCTTCCCCGACGCTTCAGTCCGTATTCGAATAAATGATGATTGCCTGCCGTAGATTTGCGGCAAGAATTAACGGCGGCGAGAAGCAGCTTAGTTCCCGCTCGTCACGCGCGAGTCTTCAACCAACAGTACAAGCTGTTTGTCATTCCAGGAAAGCGCCTGTCGCACGGTTCCGGTAATCGTAACTTTGTCGCCAATTCGCGGAACTGCGTTGCGCGTCGCGACCGCGATCGTGCCGGTCCTATCCTCGACTTCGAATAATCCATAAGAAAGGATGGACAAATCCGAAGTCGCAGTGCCTTTGATTGTGACCTGCTTTCGCTCGAATGTCCGTGGAGCGTTTTTGATCTCAACAATATTTAGCATTGATATTGTAAAAATATTTTTCATACAGTTCTTTATCCTGTTTGGCTTTGACTGATGATGTCTCTGATGGCGAACGGCCTTGCTGATAACCGCAACGTTATTGCAGGCTCAGCAATCGCTTTTTGTCGAATTCGAAATCGAGACCGGCGATTTTCGCGCTACGTTCGGCGTATTCATTAATGGCATTCGCGACTCTCAACTCGATGATTTGTTCGGGCATGCCCTGCATCTGGCGAACCTCGAGATCGTTAAGATGGTTATTCAATACCGCGAGCAGTTGATCTTGTGCTCTAAACAATGTGTCCTGCTTTTGTGTTTCGGACAGGGAACGAACTTCCATAATGAACTCTTCCGCAGAAGTCATCACCGCAATGATGGCGGCGTTGTTGAGAACCCTGTTTGTCGTGCGGACGGCTTCGATATTGTCGCGGAATATAGTAAGTCGCGCTTCCAGCGCAGTCTTTACCGCTTCGCGTCGCATGCGAGCTTCCGGCGACCAGAACTTCCATGATCCGTTCGTTACCAGACTTGGATCGGTATTCTCCTGAATTATTCTCTGTTGATCCTTGACCGCTACCGGCGAGTCGGACTGGCCACTATTTCCTCCCAGGATTCGTACCGCTTTTTCCGGCATCGCGATATTCAGCCTCGAACGGCCTGAATCCACAAATCTCAATTGCCCTTTTAGTTGTTTCATATAACCTCTCTTTCTATCGATTGAACCGCAATGGATTAAGGGTTCGTTTAACCGCGTTCAGGTAACTCTGAATGACAGCTTGAACCTCAGCCTCAAGCGCCAGGCGACCGGCGCGATCATCAGGAACATTCGAACAGATGTCGGTGAGCCTATCGCCGAGTTGATGACTCAATTCAGCCAGAGATGAACCAGACTGGAAATCAGAGGCATCAGCTCCAATGTCGATCTGATTAACGCGCTGGATAACGCGCTCGCGACCTGACCGCACCATATCGAGCGGTCGATCTGATTGATTTGGTCGGCCTAAACCGCCGCGCCGATAGAATCGGTCGGTTACGGCATTTCTTCCGATGCGTACCGCTTCGACGCTTTCATCGATGCTCTGGCTGACGGTGGCCAGAGAGTCCTGCTGCTCGATGATCTCGGCCAAAGCCGCTTCGCTCTGAGCATCGACAGCAGTCTCTTTTCGTGCGAATGGAAACTTCATAATGTTTTCTCCTTTTCAATTGATAGTTGCGGACGGATTAGCTGGATCTGAACTGTAATCTCGTATCGCTTCGCCGAATCTCTCAACTTGCCTGTTAAGGAATTCCCGAATCTGTTCCCTGCTTCTCTGATCCAGTCCCGCGCTTTCAAGCTCATCCAGGCAAACTTGATAAGCTCCCAGCGCCATTGATTCCAGTCTGGTCGAAGTCTCGAACAGAGTTACGACCGCGCGAGAATACAATTCTGTAAGCTGCGTCTCGATTGCTTCCGCGAGCGTATCCGGCAACGAACTGCCACACAGGAAGTCCTTCATTTCGCGCCGCAGTTGGTCGAGTAGTTGGCGGAAAGCGATAAGTCGCGGATCATTAATCTCGGACGCCTTCGTGAATAGCAGGCTGGTGAAAGCGCGCCACGCCCATCGAAGCACACCGTCCATTGAATTCAGTTCGAGTTTGACGCTTTTCATCCAGCGCCGGAGCGCCGCTAATTTATCCGGTGTGCTTCGACCGGCATCCCGTCCGACGAGCATGACCAGCAACGGAAACAGATCGAAAGCTGCCGCAAGCGCGATTTCAAATACTTCAAACGGCATCGGGTGCAAGACGGTGCTGATCGTCTCGACAATTGGATCATCGTCCCCTTCGCGGAAATGACCGTCGCGGAGGACTGGGCTCTCCGGCGGCGATGGAAGGGATGTTGCCGACCGGAAATCGTCCGGCAATGCGCTCCACAATTCCGATAACTCCCCGTATTTTTGACGGAGAGAGTCCCAGTCTTTATCCTTCACACGGAGAAAATCCGGTTGATAGTTCTCAACTTTGATTTTCTGCTCTTTCAAAATGCCAAGCTGTTCTTGAAGCTTGGCGGCGTCGAGCGTTGTGACATTGGCTCTCGCTTCGGCGAGTTGCAGATTCCGCTGCAGAGCGGCAAGCCGTCTCCGGATGCGCCAAAGCAGTCGCCCTTGGCTTCGCTGCGCCCTTTGTGTCAGATCATTTATTTGAGCGCGAAGCTGCGCGGCCAATTCTCGCTTCGTGTCCTGATCGGCTTTCGCGACGCCTGCGCCCGCGCCGGCGTCGACTATCGATTCATTAAGCCGTTCCAGCGCTTCCGCCCGAAGCTGCATTGCCTGCTCCTGCAAATCGCCGCGCGCTTTCTGGAAATCGTTCAGTTCGATGACAGGGTTTCTTGTTTGTCGGATTTCCTTGGCGAGACGAGAATGTATCCCGACATACGAAAACAGGATCGACAACGACGCCGTAGCCAGAAACGTGAGCAAACAGAGCGAACGCCTGAACAAATTTCTGCTATGCGAGAATCGGAGACCAGCGCTAAACATTGCGGTTTGCAGCGCAAAGGCCGCCAGCCACGCAGTCCATCCGGGCATCAGCGACCGGAACCCTTCCGCAGTCGCGACGAAGCTGACCACCGAAAAGGCCGCCGCTGCAATGACGCTGATTTTCGCGCCAATACCGTCAACCGTGTTCTTATTATTGTTGTTACCCATCATTTCCCACACACTTCCCCCTTCCTGAGCCATTGCCGAAGGCTCACCTTCTGAAACTAAACTGTCGCGATGTGACAGCAATTATGGTCGTAACACGATCTCCGGGATCGGAATCGCTCGACACTAATCAGGTTGTTGAAGTATTAAAAAGATGCTGCCGTCTTCGGTTTCGGTGCTGATGCCGGAATTGCATTTGTTCTTCGGCCGTCGTTTACGCGACCATGCCTTTGCAAGGCGCGTGTGTTCCCTTTCTGAGCGCCTCGCAAACCGTCTTCGTCATGGTCAGGCGAAAGAAAATCGGCTCCGATACTGAATCGCCTTTTTCAAACGCATCCCAGGCGTAACGAACGATTCCATCGATCCGTTCTGTGAGCTCTTCTGCGCGCAAATTGTTTTTCACGGCGACGATCACTCGGCCAACACGATCCGCTATCTTGCCGATTTCCGTCGCTTGTAAATTACCTCCGTTCGTTCTGATCACTTCGCGCGCCTTCTCAATTTCGCGCTTAACATATTCGGTAGTCGAGCGCAAAACGTCGTGACCGTTCAGATTACCGCTGTTGAATGCAACGACCGTCGCAAGCAACGGTTTCGCTGCCAGCATGTCCTTCCTGTTTTTGTTTTTCATCAATCTACTCTCCTCCAATCTTCGCACACTTCTCCCCACCAATAATCTGACTGCTCTTTTTGAATGCTAGTTAGAGTTTTGTGACAGGAGAGAAGGCGCGTTTAGAAACGTGTTCAGCGGTATTCGATTTCTCTTTTCCGCCGATCTCTATTTGCTTACACAGGGTAATACGCTGGCCGTATCCGGTTTCTTCCATTCTGTTGGAAAATTTTTTGAAATGGCGGCAGAGGTATCGAATATTGATATGCGTCCATTATGTAATTGGAAGATAGATTCCTGGGGAAAATCCGACGCCAGGGCTTCGGTTGTCGACAGGCCGGAATATGTGCCGCGAATTATCGCGCCGATGATGCGGTGTGTAACAACGATGATGTTGCCGTAAGACTCGGCCGATTTCAGAAAACTTGTTGCGCGCTGGACCGCCGATTCAGTTGTTTCCGCCATCGGCGCGTCAAAATACCACTCGGGATGCCTGCGATGTTCAACAGTCTCGGGAAACTCCGTTTCTATCTTCGTATACAGCAACCCTTCCCATTCCCCCGCGCTCACCTCTGATAGTCTGTCATCGACCTGGAAATTCGTTTCATTCGCGTTCAGTGCATCACCGATAATTCTCGCCGACGTTTCAGCGCGCATCAGCGGACTGGAAATGATTAATGGAGACCGTCGCAATCCATCAAATGTCTTTAATACCAATCCGACCCGGGCAGCCTGTATTTTACCCAGCGCCGTCAACGGCGAGTCCTGCCGTCCTTGCACGCGACGCTCGCGATTCCATTCGGTTTCACCGTGTCGAACCAGATAGATCGACGGTCCTTCTGTCTCCATAATCTTTATACGATTCTGACGGTCGACTTCTTCCCTTATCGAAACCCGATGCAGTCGATTTGATGTCAGGGAATGATTTTCGGAAAGAGATACGCTTGCGCCAGTACTTCAATTCCAACCAGTACTGCCAGAATCAGACTGTGAAAAAAGACGTAGCGCAGGATTTCTCCTTCATTGCCCTTTTGGCCAGTGGCGACGCCGGCGA
Source organism: Blastocatellia bacterium (assembly GCA_035652355.1). Lineage (GTDB taxonomy): Bacteria > Acidobacteriota > Blastocatellia > DASRDY01 > DASRDY01 > DASRDY01. Next base: position 1,600 of record DASRDY010000174.1, on the reverse strand, counting down.
CGACAATACTCTGCGCGTCGATCATCTTTCCCATCACTCCACCGGAACTGTTGGCCGCTGCGGCAAGGACTGGGGGCAGCCCCAATTGCCGCGCCGTAATCTGCTGGAGACCACCGAACAGAACATTCGACGAAGTATCGCTCCCTGTCAGTGCGACGCCTAACCAGCCCAATAATGGAGAAAAAAGCGGAAATAGTGCGCCGGTATGCGCGAATGCCAGTCCCATCGTGGCATCAAGACCGGCGTATCTGGTCGTAAATCCAAGTGCCAGCATAAACGCAATAGTCAGCAGAGAGAATCGCACACGCGCTAGAGTACCCAATAAAATCCGCAGAAGACGTACCGGACGAAGACCCAGCAACAAACCTGAGACCATTCCTGAAAGAAATAACGCGGTTCCGGTCGCTGAAAGCCAGTTAAAGGCGAAGACCGCGTCTTCAGCCTTTGGCGATGCGATCACTGGCGGCATTCGTAACACGGCCTTATTAAGATAAGGTACCGGAATATTAAAGATCGAGGCGTTATTGAGGAACGTTTTCACCTGGGGCAATCCCCAGACGAAGACAAAAACCGACAATATGACCCAAGGCGACCAGGCGATAATGGTCTGTCGGCGCGAAGGCCTGGGATCGACGCCGACGGCCGCGGCCATGCCGGCGGCGGCGGTTTGCGTCGAACTCGTTGTCGATGTAGATGTCGACATCGTCGAGGTCGATTCCGACGATTCATCGGCGAATCGCCAGATCGTGCGCGGTTGCCAGAACCGCAATAACAGAAGAAGTCCCGAGATCGACACGATTGATGCCGCTATATCGACGATTGTAGGACCGTAGAAATTGCTTACGAAGAACTGTACGAGAGCGAAGCTCAATCCGGAAACCAGACAAGCCGGCCAAACCTCGCGCATTGCGCGCCATCCCGCCATGGCGCAGATCAGCCAAAACGGAACTATTAGAGAGAAAATCGGAAGTTGCCGACCCACCATTGCGCTTAACTGATTGAGCGGGAGCCCCGTGACGCCTGCTAGCGCGATTATCGGCGATGCCAGAGCGCCAAAAGCGACAGGCGCGGTGTTGCCGATCAGCGATAGTCCCGCTGCGGGCAACGGTCTGAAGCCCAAACCGATCAACATCGCCGCCGAAATCGCCACCGGCGTTCCGAATCCGGCAGCGCCTTCTATAAAAGCGCCAAAACTAAACGCTATCAACAACACTTGGATCCGACGGTCACTTGCAATGCCGGCTATAACGCGTTTGATAACCTCGAAGTTCCCGGTCACGACGGTAATGTCGTAAACAAAAATCGCGGAAAGAACGATCCAGCCAATCGGAAAAAGCCCGTATGCAGCGCCGTCAAGTCCGGCGAACAGCGCGAGCCTGGTCGGCATGCCATAGACGAGAATTGCGACGATGAGCGCAACCGCGAGACCCGCCGCGGCCGCGAGATGCGCCCTAACGTGCGCCAATCCCAACAATCCAAGCAAAGCGATCACTGGCAACGCCGCGATCAAGGCGGAAAGCCAGGGGTTATTCAGTGGATCGTAAATCTGCGACCAACTCATTAGCTTTCTCCCGCGAACACGCGATATGCGATGTTCGTT
>DASRDY010000173.1:0-40368 GCA_035652355.1 Blastocatellia bacterium | reverse complement strand
TCACCTGCGGCGGCTGTTGGCTCTTTCGCAAAAACATCAAGACCGGCGCGAACACCTTTTTGCTGAATAGCATCTGCCAGGGCGTTCTGATCAACGACTTCACCACGCGACGTATTTATAAAATAAGATCCCGGCCGCATCGCGGCAAAGATTTTGTCGTTGATGATTCCCTGGGTTTCAGGTTTCATCGCAAGATGGACGCTCAGAATATCGCAAGCCCCAGCGACATCTGCGGGCGACGCTTTATATTGAACACCCAGAGCCTGGGCTTTTTCCGGTGTCAGTGATCGACTCCACGCGACAACTGGCATTCCGAACGCCTTTGCGCGTGGAATCATCTGCTGGCCAATCTTGCCGACTCCGATCAGCCCAAGCGTGCGACCATAGAGTCCTTTCGCTTTGCTGAACTCTTTCTTGTTCCATTTTCCTTCGCGTAGTTGGACGACATTATCAGCAATTCGTCTGTCTAATGCCGCGATAAGAGCGAACGCGAGTTCAGCCACCGCGATGGAATTCTTCCCCGGACAATTTGAAACGTAAATTCCGCGAGCCGATGCGGTCTTTACATCAATGGTGTTGTAACCAGCGCCGGCGCGGACAATCAGACTCAGGTTACCCGCCTCGAGCATCGGTGCGGTAACTTTTGTTGACCTCACCACCAGCACGTCGGCACTGCTGGTTTTGATCGCATCGACCAAAGCATCATCCTTTAGGTCGGGGTTATAGATGATTTCGCAGCCAAGAGCTTTAAGTCCTTCACGACCGCTGTCTTCGAATTTATCCGCGATCAATATTTTCATAGTTGCACCCAAATTTATTCTCAAATCATATGACTTAGCAAGCCGTCACGCAGCTTGGGTTCGAACCAGGTCGACTTCGGCGGCATAATCTCACTGGCATCGGCAATCGCCATCAGTTCAGCGACAGTTGTTGGATACAGAGAAAACGCGGCGGCAGCTTTTCCGGAATTTACAAGGTGCTTTAATTCGTCAGTTCCGCGAATGCCACCAACGAAATCTATACGTTTGTCGGTTCGCTGATCCTGGATGCCGAGAACAGGCGAAAACAACTGTTCCTGCAAAACGCTCACATCAAGTTGATCAATAGGTTTATCGCTTTTGACTTCTTGATGGGGCTTCAAACCATACCACCGCCCGCCGATGTACATGCTGAACTCGCCTTTATTCGGTGTTGGGCTGCCATTGTCGGTAATGTCGAATCGCTCTCGAACAGCGTTGATGAAAGCGTCAGGCGAGAGCCCGTTCAACTCTTTCACGATTCGATTGTAGGCAAGAATTTGAAGCTGGTCGGCAGGGAAGAGAACGCATTGAAAGAAGTTGTATTCCTCGCTACCGGAATGCACCGAATTCTGTTGCGCTAACGTGGCTCTGGCGCGGCTAGCACTGGCGGCTCGATGGTGGCCATCGGCAATGTATATCAATGGAACGGAAGTGAATGCCTCAACAATCGTTTTCGTTTCGGGTTGCGGCACTGTCCACATTGTATGTGCAATCTTATCCGGCGCCACAAAATCATAGAGTGGCTGCGACTCTTTTACTTTCGCTATCAGATTATCAATCTCTTTTTTCCCGCGATAAGTGCAGAACACCGGACCCGTTTGCGCGCGAATGGTTATCATATGTCGGGTTCGGTCGTCTTCCTTATCGCGCCGGGTACGTTCATGTTTCCGTATGATATCGTTGTCGTATTCATCTACAGAACAGCAGACCACCAGGCCTGTCTGCTCGTGGTTGCCCATCCGCAATCGATAAACATAAAAGCTGGGCTCGTCTTCGACCAGCATCGGGCATTTGTCGATCAGCGTGTCGAAATTCTGCTTAGCCTTTTCGTAAACCTCGTCGGAATAGATATCGGTGCCAGGGGGCAGATCGATTTCGGGCCGGGAAACGTGCAGGAAGGAAAATTGATTTCCAGCGGCCAATGCGCGCGCTTCGTCGGTATTAACGACATCATATGGAACGGCAGCAACCTCCGCAGCGCGCGAAACTGGAGGGCGCAACGCTCTGAAAGGACGTACAATAGCCATTTATCGGTTCCTCCGAATAATATTTATGACTGTTTAACAAATTTGGCTGCTCAGAGCCTTCGGAAAAAGACAATATAAACCCTTAATTCTAAAGTTTAAACCTGAATTACCGTTGTTATAGTCACAATTAGAAAAATACCGGCAGGTATCACAGTGCCAGAAAACGGTTGAAATGCGTTTACCGCTGTATTAGCATGAGTTTACTGTTGGTTGATCTATTGTTTAACTGTGGTTGATCTTTTCCAGCCTTGAAGTTTCAGTTCGGATAAGGAGGATTTGCGTATGGCAACACTTTCTAGGGAGGAAGTCAAGGAACAGCTCCTAGCGTCAAATGCTGAGTTCAGGCAGTTGGCGCATGAACATCAAAAACACGAACAACGGCTTGGGGAACTGCTCGCTCTCCACTTTCCAAATATTGACGAGCAAATGGAAGAGGCGGTCATAAAGAAAAAGAAGCTCATGCTGAAAGATCGTATGGAAGGAATCATTCAGATTTATCAGCGGCAAAGCCACTGAAACGCGCGTAATAATTTTCAGAAAAAGGGGCGGGAACGTTGTAAACGGCAGCGTTCCCGTTTTTCATATTAGACGGGAAAGGTGATAAAATTGTTCGTTAATATCGTTAATAAGGGCGGCGTGCCTGTTTCCGTTTTGGGCAACCCTCTGTTTTGACTGCCGCCTGCATCCGCTGGATCGAATTCCTTTAGGAGTTCCTTGGGTTATATGATTGGTGATGCCGTTCCATTCTTAATCGTATTTTTTATATTGGCCGTTCTGGCTTTCCTGATCCATTGGCCGATTGCTGCTACTGTCTTCCTTATACTTTTTGCGTTTACCGCATATTTCTTTCGCAATCCAAAGCGAATTCCTCCAAATGAGGAGAACATAGTCGTTTCGCCAGCCGATGGCCGAGTCACAAAGGTTGGGCCGCTGGATCCATCTGATCCGCATTCTGCTCAACTGGTCAGCATATTTTTGTCGCCTTTCGATGTTCACGTTAACCGTTCGCCAATATCGGGAAAGATCAGCGACGTGACATATACGAAAGGCAGGTTCATTAACGCAATGAGCGACCAGGCCTCGGTCCTGAACGAACAGAACGCCGTCACCGTCAGCAATGATTCCATCGAAGTCGTCTTCAAGCAGATTGCCGGCCTGATTGCCAGAAGAATAGTCTTTTGGCGAAAGCCAGGTGATATTCTCGAGGTTGGCGAATTGGTAGGCCTCATCAAATTCGGATCGAGAACGGATATTATTGTTCCGCACAATGTAATCCTGACAGTGAAACAAGGGGACCGTGTCCGCGGCGGGACTTCCATAATTGGCAGATATTGAACCGCATCGGTAGGGGCGAAGACAGTTTGTTGAAGGATTTTTATGAATAGAAAAATAACGCTTCGGCCAAGACGCAACTTAAGAAAAGGCGTCTACATTATTCCCAGTTTGCTGACGACGGGCAATATCTTCGCGGGATTTTACGCGGTCATCCAGGCATTGAAAGCCTTGCAGGTTATCAGCGCCGGTGGACCGGACGCTACGGTGCAGGCTGCCATTCTCTTCGATGCTGGCGCAAAGGCGATAGGCTGGGCTGTGTTATTAGATGCCCTGGACGGCAGAATTGCTCGTCTGGCGAATGCGGCATCTGATTTCGGTGTTGAATTTGACAGTCTTGCTGACGTTCTTTCGTTCGGAATTGCGCCGGCCGTACTGGCATTTGCCTGGGGATACGGTGGAATCCCGCAACTCAACAAAATGGCCTGGGCTGCGTCGTTTTTATATCTGATTTGCGGAGCTTTAAGGCTTGCCAGATTCAATGTTTCGGCGCACAAACCGCAAAAGCCTACGGAAGTTAATCCAGCCAAGCTCGACAAAAAACAATTTGTAGGACTTCCAATTCCGGCTGGCGCCGGCGTCATAGCGGCGATTATCCATTTCAGCCCAATGCCGATCGGAATGGGAGACCGGGTAATGCAGGTCGGGTCGTGGCCTATTGCGGTCAGCGGCTTCTCGCTTTCGGTTTTCATGCTCCTGCTGATGATTGCAATTGCGCTTTTGATGGTCAGCACAGTCAGATACAGCAGTTTTAAAGGGGCTGGTCCACACACAAGAAATCCCAGACTCCTTATTATTCTGATTACAGTCGGATTTGCGGCCGTGTGGTTTTATTCGCAGTGGACATTATTGGTTCTGTCATCGCTTTACGCTATTCACGGAGTTGTTGGAAAGCTCTGGAGCTTAGCGCGCCGTCGTCCTGCGGCAGCGGCCGATCAGACCGACCTGCCTGTAGAGCATCAGTCTACTCGTTGAATCGGACATCATTGAGGACTAATGGAAGAAAACGATTATCAAGCCTATTTTTCTTCGGCGGCGCGCTTAATGCGCCCGAACGCCATACGGGCGCTTTCGAAATATGTAAACCGAACTGATGTGATCAGCTTTGCTGGCGGTTATCCCAGCGCTGAGACTTTTCCTATAGACGAAATTGGGGAGATTACTGCTCGTCTAATTCGCGATCACGGACCTTCGGTGCTGCAATATGGACTTACTCGAGGCACGGAGGAGTTTCGCCAATATCTGAAAGAGAGTCTGCCGGCCATACTCGGTCCAGTTGAGATCGATCAGCTTCAGATTACAACTGGCTCACAGCAGGGGCTTGATACCGTTTGCCGAATATTGATCGATCCAGGCGACGTGGCCTTTCTGGAACTGCCCAGCTACATCGGAGCTATGTCCTGTATCAACAACCTTGGCGCGGAAATGGTCGGGGTTCGCCTGCAGGAAGATGGTATTGATATGGATCACCTTCGCGAGCAGATTGTCGAGACCAAGAGGGCAGGAAAACGCGCAAAGCTGATTTACACAGTTCCGAATTTCCAAAACCCCGCAGGCGTTACAATGTCGATAGCGAAACGCCAGGAGTTGTTGAAGATCGCAAGCGAAAATGATTTATTGATCATCGAAGACGACCCGTACGGCGACATTCATTTTTACGAAGAACACATTAATAATCCCGATCGTCCCCCGGAGCTGCTGCCCATCCGCTATTATGACGAAACGGGAGATAAAACTGGTCGGGTAATATATCTTGGCAGCTTTTCGAAAGTTCTTGTTCCCGGAATCAGGACCGGATTCGTCGTTGCGCCTGCGGCGCTGGCACGAAAGCTTGAATATGCCAAGGAAGCCGCGGATGTCTGTTGCAGTATATTAGACCAATCGATTGCTAACGCGGCCTGCCGCCAGGGTCTTGTCAGAGACCGTTTGCCAAAGATCCGTAAATTCTATCGTAATCGGTGTAACGCGATGCTGGATACGCTTGGCGAGAATGCCACGCCGAAAACCCATTGGATTAAACCCGATGGCGGCCTTTTTGTCTGGGTTGAGCTGGATAAACAGATCGATGCGGCTGATCTACTTAAGCAGACGGTCGAAAACGGCGTAGTATTTGTTCCTGGCCAGCCCTTCTTTGTTAATGGCGAAGGCGCTAATACTTTGCGGCTGGCGTTCTCAAAAGAAACGCCTGAAAACATTGTCGAAGGCGTCCGCAGGATTTGTCAATCACTTTAATCTGGCGAGCGCACGCGTCTCGCGTGCCGATCCTACACATCCCTGGAAACGACAACTAACAAGATTGGCTCAAAGAAGCACGCGGGACGCTTACGCTTCCAGATGCTATAATTCTTATGTTGCAAATATCGCAACTTGATCACGGCTCACGCGTTTTTAGTTCGTGAGATGTCAGCATCGGAGGCAGCAAATGTATCAACTTTCTTACAAGACGATAATTCTTATATCTTTTCTTTCAGCGATTTTTGCTGGCGGAGTTGTGGCGATTTTCGAAAACCTTCAGAACAGCAATGGGCAGACACGTCCTCGTTCGCAAGCTACTTCTACCGATTTTCACTTGAAAGATGTTGAAGGCCAGGAAGCTAACAACGAAGTCGTTTATGACACCGTGAGCCCCGGCGTTGTTAACATCAGCAGCACGTCCTACGTTCAGGGGTTTTTTGAAGTCTATTCGCAGCAGGGAACTGGCTCTGGCTCGATCATTGATGATCAGGGACACATTCTGACAAATTATCACGTTGTACAAGGCGCTCAGCAGCTGGACGTTGCGCTTGCCGACAAGAGTCACTACAAGGCCAAGGTTATCGGAACGGACCCGAGCAACGACATGGCTGTGATAAAAATTGATGCGCCCGCCGAAAAACTTCACGTGGTAAAACTCGGTGCGTCGAGTGATCTGAAAATCGGACAGAAAGTTCTGGCGATCGGCAATCCATTCGGATTGGAGAGAACCTTAACCACGGGAATAATCAGCGGTCTCGGTCGACCGTTGCGCGCTCCCGATGGTCGCCTGATTGAGAGCGTCATTCAGACTGACGCGGCGATCAATCCCGGCAATTCCGGAGGTCCGCTGCTGAATTCAAAAGGTGAAATGATCGGGATCAATTCCGCTATTTATAGTCCGCAAGGCGAAGGAGGCGGTTTTATCGGCATAGGCTTTGCGGTGCCGGTTGACAAAGCAAAAGAACTCATTCCCGATTTGATCGCCCTTGGTCACGCCAGAAAACCCTGGATTGGAATCGCCACCTACCCGATGAACGAGCGAATCGCCGAACAGTTTGATTTTGCCACCGACAAGGGACTAATGGTTACCGCTATCGCAGGCGACAGCCCGGCAGAACGCGCTGGCTTGAAGGTTGGCACGATTCCAGTCAGCGATGGCAGAGTCCGTTTCAATTTCGGCGGTGATATCATCGTCAAGATCGATAACAAAGATATTGAGAACACCGACGACTTCACCTCGGTGCTCAACAAACACAAGATCGGCGATACCGTTGATGTGGAGATCGTCAGGGGTACACGCCATATGACGATTCCGGTGAAACTCGGAGAACAGCCGGTGAGCTCGAAGTTATAAAGTCGGAGAAGGCGAGCTCCTCGCTAGGAGCTCGCCTCAGGCGATAGCGGAATCGTCGGTATCGGATTTCTTATCCTCTGAATTGCCGAGAGAAAGTTTCTTGAATTCTTCCGCTGTTAAAATGCCTTTCTGTGCAAGCACATTCAACAAGGCCTGAAATGGCACATTCTCTCTCAGCGTTCGTGCTTCAACTCGAATCGAGTCTTCTGTTATTACTCCGTGTTGTTTCAGAGACTTGATTAATTGGGTGAACGGATTCTTTTCGTCCGAGCTCTCACTCTCGCCATTCGAATGCGGGTTTTTTCGAAGATCATCTCTTATTACATCGAGTCGCAATCCCTGTTCGTAGAGAATCTCGTATGCGATTGATTTGTTTTCGCTCAATAGTCCCATCAAAAGATGCTCTGTTCCGATGTAACCGCATCCCAATCCCTGTGACTCGTCCTCAGCACATGATAATACTCGCTTTGCCGCGGGCGAAAGCGCGAGATCGATCGAGATCACATGGCGCTCGTTTTTTACAGTTCGTCCGTCGACTTCTTTCCTGACGGCTTCAATAGACGTCAATCGCGAAAGGAATCGAGCCGTGAGGGCCTTATCCTCTCGGACAATTCCAAGCAACAGATGTTCTGGTTCAATTGCCGGGGAGCCGTACTGACTGGCTTCGTACCGCGCGAAGAAAATAGTTCGTCGAGCTTTTTCGGTATATCGTTCGAACATTATCGCCTCCGAAGGTTAGAGACTCTGTTTAAGAATAATAAAACAGAAAGCAGTTCGATTACTAATGGAATTGTGTCGTAAAGCAACGCCCCAATGAGCCAAAAATCGTGGCGTGGACTTTAGTCCGCGCAAGCCATTGAACTACCGGGGTTAAATGTAATGTACATCTAATCGAACTCAGAAAAGATAAGATGGCCGTTTCTCTTAACCTTGGAAGTTTTACGTTTTGCGCGGACTGAAGTCCACGCCACGATTTTTCGCTTGTATGCAACAAACCCAGGAGAACCGGGATTCTCCTGGGTTTGCGGATCTAAACTTGGATTCAAATGATCGATTATTCGAATCGCAAAGCGTCTATAGGATCTAACGACGCGGCCTTATGAGCCGGGTAGTAGCCAAACGATATGCCTACAGCAATAGAGAACACCACGGAGGCCACAATGGAAAAAGTCGAAATCAGCGTCGGCCATTCGACCCACATCGATATAACCTTTGACGTAACAATTCCAAATGCAATTCCGATTAAACCGCCAAAGACCGACAGCACTATCGATTCAATCAGGAACTGCCATCGTACGTCGCCGGATCGTGCGCCAATCGCCATGCGAATGCCGATTTCGCGTGTTCGTTCTGTAACCGAAACCAGCATGATGTTCATGATGCCGATTCCGCCAACCAGAAGGGAAACGCCGGCAACGCTACCAAGCAGCAACGTCATAATCTGGTTAGTTGCCTGGGCGGCGTCCGCAATATCCGTCAGGTTCTTGACCTGGAAATCGTCGGACTGATCTCTGATGTTATGCCGCTGTCTGAGTAAGTCTTCGATCTGTGCCTGAGCAGTCGCGGTCACGTCTCCTCTTACTGCGGAAACCATGATGTAATTCACGAATATTTGTGAATTCAACATCTTTTTCTGAACCGTCGTATATGGAGCGAATATTGTATCGTCCTGATCCTGTCCCTGTGCATTTTGACCTTTTGCGGACAGCACACCAACCACCCGGAACGGCAGGTTTCTGATTCGAATGGTTTCGCCAACCGGATCTACCCCGGAAAACAGATTATCAACGACGGTTTTTCCCACCACTGCTACTCGGGCTGAATTCCTGACATCGCTGTCAGTAAAGAACTCCCCGCGATCCAGCGGCCATTTCCGTATCTCTGGGGTTTTTTCATTGACCCCTTGAATTCGTGTGTTCCAGTTCTGGTTTGTGTAGGCTATCTGAGCGCCGGCACCCACTATTGGGGTATCCGCTTTTACCGCGGAACATTCTCTGACGATGGCGTCCGCATCGTCTGCGGTCAGAGTGTTGAACCCACCTGCTCCAGTTTTCGCGCCACCGATATTCCTGCCCGCTGGCCAAACGTAAAGAATATTGGTTCCGACGCTCGAAATCTGATCCTGAATCGTTGCCTGAGCCCCCTGTCCGATACTGACCATCGCGATTACCGCCGCGACGCCGATGATGATTCCCAGCATCGTTAAAACCGAGCGTAATTTATTTCTGGCAAGAGCCCTGAATGCCACTTTGAAGATAGATATTAGGTTCATATCCTGCTTGTATTCTTTTCTTTCTTATTCGTTAAGAGACCAACGTAAGATCTAGAGAATCAAATTGAAGGGTCCGGAGCACAAGGACTTCAACCGCCTCAGCATCAATTACTCGTCGTCATCATCTTCTTCCTGAGGTTGAGCAGCCATCGCTTCCAGTTGTTCGCGCGCGTCCAGTCTGTCCTGAACCTGATAATCGCGCTTGATTTTGCCGTCTTTGAAAACGACGACGCGTTTTGAGTACTGCGCGATATCAGGCTCGTGAGTAACCACGACGATGGTCATCTTCTTCTCGCGATTCAGTCGCTGGAATATTTCCATCACTTCGACAGATGTGCGGCTGTCCAAATTTCCCGTCGGCTCGTCGGCAAGGATAATAGAAGGCCGATTGACCAGCGCCCGGGCAACTGCGACGCGCTGCTGCTGTCCGCCGGAGAGCTGATTCGGATGGTTGTATTCGCGACCCTGCAGTCCCACTGAATGCAAAGCCTCCATCGCGCGCTCGGTTCTTTCGTGCGCCGGAATGCCGGCGTAAATCATTGGAAGTTCGCAGTTTTCCAGCGCGGATGTTCGAGAAAGCAGATTAAATCCCTGAAAGACAAACCCTATTCGTTTGTTCCTGATGTCTGCGCGGTCATCCTTTGAAAGCTCTGATACATCCTCGCCATCCAGGATGTAACGACCTCGAGTTGGTCGGTCAAGACAGCCGATGATGTTCATCATCGTGGATTTTCCCGATCCTGATGTACCCATGATTGCGACGAACTCGCCTTCGTGGACATTTAGACTTACGCCGCGCAACGCGTGCACTTCGATATCGCCGGTCTGGTAGATCTTATGTATATGCTCCAGTTGAATGACTACCCTTGATTCAACGGGTTCAACTGTCTTTTTTTCAGGTTTAACCTGCACCTCAGTTTCAATCATTACTTGTTCGAGCCCCATTACGATCGCCTGTCCATTTCCCCTATGTCCGATGATACCACGAATAAATGTCGGAATCGTCCTTTGCCTTTTCTTTTTTGTCCTTTAATATGGCGTGGGTGAGCGCGCTGGACCTGAGCATTTTCCAACAAGTGACAACTCTCTCTAAAATTCCACTTGTTTGTCCGCGCGTTCACCCACGATCTCTATACCGCGTTGTGGGTTCCTAAACCCTTACCGGCCCGGTGGACGTCCACCGCCGCCAGGTCCGCCCTGACGCTGCGGCTGGAACGGGTTGTTACCGCCCTGCTGTGACGATCCGCTGTTCTGCACCGTCTGGCCGATAATTACAGTATCTCCTTCTTTCAACTGTGACGAGTTTACCTCGGTGTACTGACCGTCAGTGATGCCGACTGTTACCAGCCGCGGCTCAACCTTCTTTTCTTTGGTTAGAACCCAAATCACTGTCGGACGGCTGGCTCGCTGTTGCTGAGCCGGGAACTTGATCTTGATTGCGGCCGACTTCTCAATACCGCTGGCGACGGTTGATTCCTGTGTCGGGATGTTAAAAGCGCTTCCACTGGTGACGCCATTCATGCCGCCACCGTTACCGCCTTTTCCGCCCCCACGGTTTCCACCGCCACCAGGACCGCCGTTGCGACCACCTTGTCCGCCATTCCGTCCACCTTGACCTCCGCCGGGACCGCCACCAGGTCCACCTCCGGGTCCGCCATTCTGACCGCGAAGCATCTGGAATTTCTCCCTGATCTTGGCACGATCATCGTCAGAAAGTGACTGCATTATGGATTGTCGATCTTCGCGAGAAAGGTTTGGATCGCGCATCTTCTTCATTGCGTCTGCTGCCGCCGGTGAAAGTCCGGTTGTATCGATTGGAGGCATTCCGCCGCCAGCACGACCGCCGCCACCACCAGGACTGCGGCCTTGACCACCACCTTGTCCATCACCGCCCGCTGCGGGTTGCTGTCCACCTGCTGGTGCGCCAGCGGCCGGCTGTTGTTGACCGCCACCTGTACTAGCCGCCAGTTGATCGCCACCATTTTGCTGACCCTGATCATTCCTCGCCTGCGTAATCAGATCCTGGGTTATTTTCCTGATCTCTTCCGGAGTCTTGTCCTGAGGTCTGAACCTGAGGGCGCTGTTCGGAACGCGCATCACTCCGCTAACCTGGGCAACGGTCATAACAATGTTAGCCGTCATTCCAGGCTTCAGCTCGAGACCAGAGTTGTCGACGTTGATAACGACGTTGTAGGTCACGACGTTCTGTGCAGTCTGGGAATTTAATCTGATTTCAATGATCTGTCCGGGGAACTGCCGTCCGGGATAAGCATCGACCGTGAATCGAACCTGAACCTGATCAGATATCTTTCCGATATCGGCTTCGTCGATGTTTGCGATCACCTGCATGTGTCGCAGGTCATTGGCGATGACGAACAGCGTCGGAGCCGAAAGACTGGCAGCCACTGTTTGTCCCACGTCAACGCTTCTCGATACAACTACGCCGTCGATCGGAGTCTTGATGACAGTGTAATCAAGATTGACCTGCTGCAGCTTTAAGGTTGCTTTTGTTTGTTCGATACTGGCTTTCGCCTGCTCGACGGCAGAAGTATTAGACTGAACTGAAGCTGCTGCTACATCAACCTGAGCTTTTGACTGATTGTATTTCGCAACGGCCTGATCATAGATTGCCTGGGCTGATTCCAGATCGCGTACCGTGATAACGCCGCTGTTAGTCAATTCCTTGTTACGGTTTAAAACCCGTTCGGCGTCAACCATTGCCACTCGCTGGGCTTCCATGTTCGCTTTGGTGCTGGTCAGGTTTGCTTTTGAATTTCCCAGTTCGGCAATGCTGCTTTGCAACTTGGCCTCAGCGTCTTTCAAATTTGCCTGTGCCTGCTGGACCTGTGCCTCAAACGCGGTGGGGTCAAGTCTTGCAACGATCTGTCCGGCGTGAACTACAGAGTTATAATCCGCATACAAATTTTGGATGCGGCCTGTAACCTGAGCGCCGACCTGAACCGTCGTAACTGCCTGTACGGTGCCTGTCGCGCTGACAGTGTTACGAATATCACCCTTGTCGACTGTAGCTGTTAAATAATCGGCCTCAGCAGAGCTTCGACGGAAAAAACCGATACCTAAAACTATTCCTACAATCACGACGACCATGACCGTTCCGACGAACAGTCTCCGTCCTGTGAAGAGTTTCTTTTTTGTTTTGAATGTAATCTCTTTAGCTGTCATTTTTGCTTTTCTCTATCCCGTGCTGTAATCAATACGGCCGATCGTATTTGTCGGCTACTTACTTCTTTGCTCCCTCGTTATTTTTTTGCTGTTGTTTCTGAGCGTCACGCTGGGCGACTAACTCGTCGTACTTCGGCTGCTGGTCAGGAGTCAGGATTGCGCGAATCTTCTGGCGCGCGTTGTTACGGATTTCTAACTGACGCGGATGAATCTCTTCCCTCAGCTTTTTGTACTGGTTAAATGTGTCATCCAGTATCTGCGACATCTGCGCGCGCTGTTCTTTCGTCATATTCAGATTGTCGCCGTAATATTCGATTATCTCTACCTTGGGGTCGGACGGAGTCGATACTACCGTGTTATTTGCCCTCGCTGGCATTAGATATCTGTCGATAACTATTCCTGTCGTCACGCAGGTTAATGCGATGACAATCAGTCCAATTCTTACTTTCCACTTTATCGAATCCATAATTACCTTCCTAACGGCAACACTTCGTGGTTTACTCGGGCTTCGCTTAAGTCTTCATTGGAGAGAACCAATTTCTCTTCGCTTGATGCATTGTGCGTCGCTAAATCTTCAATACCGACCGAATTGGTTTGGCGGTTAACCATCCACGGCACCAATGTCAACGCGAAAACTACCAGCAGTGCCGCGATGATTGGCGGAGCTAATTGGCGCAGGGCTTCCCACCAGATCAGCATGCCTCGCTTGTTTTCCACTTCGCTCTTTACGCCAGCCAGTCTTGCCGCCACCCTCGCGGCAAAGAATGGCGATGGCTCGACCTCTTCCCGAGAAGTGGAAAGCAGAACGCTGACGACTCGATCCAGTCGCAGTTCACGCTGACATCTGGGGCATTGATCTAAATGTCGCTTGGCGGCAAGCGATACCGGTCTGTCCGATTGTAAGCTGCCATTGTACCCAAGACTTTCTATAACCTTACTGCATCTCATCATTTGCCTCAAATCATGCGCCTCAAATCTGGGCGGAATTACAACACTGCCTTGCGTTTACTGGAGCTGGCTTTCTTTTGTAACCGTTCACTGTGAGCCAACAATCTATCAAGAGCCTGTCTCATCTGATGTCGGGCCCGAAACGCCCTAACCTTTACCTTTGCCTTTGACCATCCGGTCATATCCGCAATCTCTTCCGTCGAATATCCGTCGCGCTCCATCATAACCAGGACCATTCGGTCTTCGACCGCCAGCGAATCCAGGAGCCGATCCGCTATATCTTTGGCTATCGCCTGCTGCTGCTGTTCCACGTGTAGAGCTTCAGCAGTGTGACTGGTAGCCGTTTCCAGCCACAGAGACTCGTCTTCAGTCATATCTGAAAACGTATATTCCTGCCTTCTTTGAACTCGACGCAGGTGGTCGTAGCAAGCGTTGACGGCAATGCGCGCAAGCCAGCGATCAAACCTTTCCCCTCTGCGATAAGTGCTGAGGGAAAGATAAGCTTTTACGAATGTCTCCTGGGCAATGTCCTCGCGGATGTCTGTCTGTCTGACAAACGAGGCGAGAATGTTGAACACTCTTCTTTCGTGGCGCCCGACCAGCATTGCAAACGCGGCTTCGTCGCCGTCCAAGCTTTGTAAAACCAGTTCGTCATCAGTAGCGCCAACCTTATCGGGGACATCGGTGATGGATGTCATCACTCGGCTACGCTTGATCGGCGCTGCGGCTGCTGTTGTCATTCTACCTGCTCAGTTCGGTATTTCAGGACCCCGCTGGGTGACTTCAGATTGCTAATCTCTGATTGTCTCGAATCTAAAGACGCGGGACATAAACCGATGGTTACAAAATATTGTGGCAAAACGGCGCGGTTTGAGACCAGTCAAGATCCGCCGGTCGCCGACGCCCTTGTCCGGATCACCAAATGCACGGATTACGCGGAATTGGTTAGCTTTAAAGATTAGCACCATGAGGATCACTAAGCTGGTCTATTGGGTGTCAAAAGATTTTTTAACTGGTCGAGACGCCTGGATCCCACCCGGGCGGTTGATTTAGCCCACAAATATTAATAATTTGGAAACTGTCACAGTGTTATTCATAGAATAGAAAGAGGTTAACTGTTGTGAGACAGTGTGACACCGGTTGACCGAACTCCGGGGTATGTGGCACAAAGTAGAACTTTATGCCACATTCGCCAGCTGTCTATGGAACTCCTGGTATCACCCCGGGCGGGAAAATAAGAGTCAATCATCATCTTGCGCCCTGCCGAACGGAAAGGCAGCCTTTCCGCAAAGCAAAACAGGGTTCAGGCTGTTCGCCGATAGAATCTCCTTAACAGTTTTGGCGGAAACTTTAAATCGGCTTTGTATCGGGAAACGGCCGTGTGATAATTTGGCCGAATCGGAGATTTTCCAGCGATCCATGGGAGGTGCCAATATGAGAGCTAACTCTATAATGGTTTGTGCCATATTAACCGCGTTCGCGCTATCGTCAGTGCCGGCTGAATCTCAGACCAGGCGACATACAGCATCGTCAGTAATAACTTTGCCGGCCAATACATATTTTCGGCTGAGAATGAATGAAGATCTCAGCTCCGAGAATGCCAGGGTCGGCGATACTTTCACGGCAGAAGTCGTTACTCCGGTTTATCACGGACGAAAGGAAGTAGTGCCCGCTGGCTCAACCGTCACCGGCAGAGTTACGTCTGTTGTGCGAGCAAAAGACAAAGGACAACCAGGGTCGCTCGGTGTTAGCTTCACCGGGATAAAGCTTCCGGGAAGATCAAGGAGACTGATCGACGGGTCGCTGACAGAAGTTGTTGATAAGGATTCCGGAAAGATCGACGACGAAGGAAGACTGAAGGGCGGATCGGCCAAAAAGCGCAACATTGTATTTATTGGCGGGGGAGCGGCGGGTGGTGCCATTCTGGGGTCGATAATCGGCGGCCGCAAAGGCGGCGCGATCGGGTTGGCCGCAGGTGGTGCCGCCGGAGTTATCGCTTCAGTGTTAAAGAAAGGCAACGAGGCGAAAGTAAACAGGGGAACGGAAGTAGGAATGGTCCTTAATCGGCCAGCCGTTCTTCCGCGGTGAGTTCGGGCCGCATTAGTCGCACGATTCACGTTCGGCCGGAAATATCATATTTGGCCGAACAAAATTATGGGCGTTTAAACTGCGATAACCGGAGTGCTTGCTTGAAGTTAAATAGCAAGACGGAATGCATAAATGAACTTTGCAAACAATCGTGACAAAAATGCTAGTTTTCACTTGACTTTTCCGGCCGCATCGCGATAAATTCACCGTGACTTTTTGTAGCTGTTTGAATCTCCCACCCGTCCTGCCTTTGGGGTTCCGGCACATGCAGTACAGCTGCCTAAGTATCTAAAGGTTAGTGATTTGGTGGACGAATAGAATTATGAGTTGTTTGGGCGGTCCTGTAGTTTGTGGCCGTTATTGCCGGAATTAACCTTGCAATATCGAATCGGTTTTACCGATGGCGGAAAACGTCGGCATTTGCGCGCAATATTACAAGGAGGAAATATGAAATCTGCCGTGGCATTCGAAGGAGGTCTTTTGAAAAAAACATTAGCTTTGATTTTAGCAGCCAGTCTTTACGTGATGTTTGCTTTGCCTGCTTTTGGCGCACCGATGCCATATCAGGCCACTGGAACATTGGTTTCAACTGGCAACGTCGTCATTAACTCTACTGAAGTCCCGAACGGTGCCACGGTATTGCCGGGTAGTCGCATCACCGTCAAGGCTCCTACACAGGCTACGATCAACCTGGGTCCCCTGGGCAAGGTCGATCTGGCGCCGAATACGGATATTACTCTTGATTTCACCGGCAATTCGGTAACAGTAACAGTCAATTTCGGTACGGTGACGTTAACTACTCAGTCAGGAATTAACGGTGAGGTCAAGACCACGGGCGCTACGAGAGTACAGGTAGCTCAGGGTCAAGTCTCCGTGAAGACCGACACGAAGACCGACACTGTGGGCGCAGGTCACAGTGATCGTACAGGCGGAAGTGCTGATGTTACCCAATCGGGTCCTGGCACATTTACCGTCAGCGGACAGGCTCCTCCTTTGACCGGTCCGACCGGACCAGCAACAGGTGGAACGGCTGCGGGTGGCGCGGCTGGTTCAGCCTCGTTGCCGACCGCTTTGACAGTTATAGTCATCGGTGGTGCAGTGACTGGAGCCATCGTCGCGGGTGTGGAATTAGGCGGGAGATCGGAACAGGTTTCTCCGGCGTAATTTAACCAGACGCTCCGAAATACACGACAGAACTTTTGACCGCCAGGCGGACAATTATCCGCTTGGCGGTTTCGTGTCTTAGCAAGCAATTCGGTGAAATCGTGGGGTGGACTTCAGTCAGCGCAAGTCACGGAATTACCAAGATTAAATGACAATAGCCAGTTAACCGAATTGAAAACGAGCAAGAGACTGAATCCGCTGTTTCCCTTACACCTTGGGAGTTTTATATTTTGTGCGAACTAAAGTCCACGCCACGATTTCGCCCTAGAAGCTAATTCAAAAGAGATTGAGTTTTGTGTGCCGTACGTGTTTTGGCGTTGTTGATAGTGGTAGGACTGCCGGATAAGCGGACGAGAGATATTCTGATTCGGGGACTGTTTTGATTTTTGGCCGCAACCACCGAAAGCCTGACTGTGCGCTCTGGGAAAGGCAGGATCAGCAGACGATTTTGATTCAGATTCGGGGACGCTACCAGCGACGGCAGCAGATCCTGCAGCTCAGCCAGAATTGTTTCAGGAAGAATGTCCTGAAACAAATTTAACCCGCAGACTTGCGGTAAATCTTTTGAGGTTATCTGTGATCTGAAAGGGATGTATTCAATCACAGTTCCGTCAGGATTAACTTCGAGCAGGCCGTATGGCAGAAGATCTATCTCGCTTAACTCCAGTTTGGGAACACTGTTAAAAGAGAGAGAGGCAGAGGGTTCTGTCATAGGTTATTCTCCGGAATAGTTTTAGAAAGCTGAGAGCCAAGACGGAAACGGGTCGCACGGGCGGCCGACCCTCTCCCCAGTTATAAGGCTGCCGCCCGATGCAATCGTGTCTGAGGACCCCCTCACGAAGAATCTTTTATCACAAACACGACATACCGGTTTTGTGTTAGTGCAATGGGCGTGCCGTTAAAATCAAACATGCTGGTTCCATTGGACTTACGTGCTTAAAGTGAATTTAATGGAGAGGGATTGCGTGGATTGGCTTGATAAAGTGGACTATTTGATTGCACGTTCGGCAGCTTGAATGGAGTAAAACACTACACGGTTGTTTAACACATCTATAAAGCTCTTTTGTTATCCGCTCAATACGCGAAAATATTTCGTGTGTTTATTCAACTCTGTAATTTGGGGCTTCTTTGGTTATGATCACGTCGTGGACGTGGCTTTCGCGTAACCCTGCCGAGCTTATTTTTATAAACTTTGCCTTTTCCTGCATATCTGTGATTGTTCGGCATCCACAATATCCCATTCCTGCTTTTAGACCGCCGACAAGTTGATCGACCATTGCGGATAGTGAGCCTTTATAGGGCACCCGTCCTTCGATGCCTTCTGGCACCAGCTTACTTTCAATCTCCTGGTGTTCCTGCCCATATCGATCTCGGCTGCCTTTGCTCATTGCACCCAGGGATCCCATCCCTCGATAAGATTTGAACGTTCGGCCCTGGTACAGAATCGTCTCGCCCGGGCTTTCGTCCGTACCGGCAAAGAGAGAACCGATCATCACCGTATCCGCGCCTGCGGCAATTGCTTTTGAGAGATCGCCCGAGTATTTGATTCCGCCATCGGCAATAACCGGAACGCGCGCCTCGCGCGCTACCGATGCGACTGCCGCAACGGCGGTGATTTGCGGAACCCCCGCGCCACTGACAACACGAGTGGTACAGATCGAGCCGGGCCCCTGCCCGACCTTGACGGCGTCGACACCCGCATCTAT
Source organism: Blastocatellia bacterium (assembly GCA_035652355.1). Taxonomy (GTDB): domain Bacteria; phylum Acidobacteriota; class Blastocatellia; order DASRDY01; family DASRDY01; genus DASRDY01. The sequence goes on along the minus strand of DASRDY010000173.1, from coordinate 22,039 downwards.
CAACTCTCTTGCGCCTTCGGCGGTTGATATGTTACCCGCGATCAAGTCGATCTCTGGAAAAGCGTTCTTGATTTCCTTTACAGCATCGATAACCCGGGTGGAATGCCCATGCGCCGTATCGATGACCAGGACGTCGACGCGACCTTTAACCAGTTCGGCTGCTCGTTCCATAAAATCGCCGGTTGCGCCTATGGCAGCACCTGCGCGGAGTCTTCCGATGTCGTCTTTTGCGGCGTTCGGATACTTGATCGCCTTTTGAATATCTTTTACAGTGATTAAACCCTTGAGACGGTAATTTTCATCGACCACCGGCAGCTTTTCTACTCTGTGTCGTTGCAGGATTGCACGAGCTTCACCGAGTGTCGTGCCGACGGGAACGACGATCAGTTTATCTCGGCCCTTGGTCATCACGTCGCCGACCTTGAGATTCAGGCGACTCTCGAATCGAAGGTCGCGGTTGGTCAGAATGCCGACCAGGGTGCCGTCCTCGTGGACTATCGGCACGCCGGAGATATGGTAGCGCTCCATTAACGAGAGAGCGTCAGAAATAGGGTGCTCCGGCGTCATCGTAATCGGATCGACGATCATGCCGCTTTCGGATCGTTTGACCTTATCGACTTCGCCGCGCTGAGCCTCAATGGACATGTTTTTATGGATAATGCCGATGCCGCCCTGTTGCGCCAGGGCTATCGCCAGCGATGCCTCTGTTACGGTATCCATTGCTGAGCTCACAACAGGCACATTCAGCCTTATATTGCGAGTAAGCTGGGTTGCGGTATCGATTTCGACCGGCAAAACATCGCTTTTGGCAGGCACGAGAAGCACATCGTCGAAGGTTAGACCTTCAATAAGCTCGAAAGAAAGCATAAGGGTTTCCTTGATCCGTCGCAGTCTGAGACAGCTAAACTGATCATCATAGCAACAATCTTAAAACCGTTGCAAGGCGAGCAAGCTCGTTCAAGTGTGACATTCGGCGCCAGAGGAGAAAGAATAAACGAAGGTTGGCATGCACCTTTCCCGGTTTGGTTTTTAACACGGCTTTGAGAGCAAACTTTAACGTTCAGTTCCTGCTTGGTTTGATTTGGAGTTCACTTGATTCCCTTGCAAGGAGAGATGTCCCTTCCTGAATCTTTGCAATACTCTTGTAAATAACGGGAGGCTTCGTTTCTGACAATTTCTTTTTTATCGTGACTCATCTCCTTAAGAATGTCTGCGGCTTCCTCCGACTTCATCTTGCCCAGAGTGTGTACAACTGTCAGCCGAATGTTTTCAGATTTGTCGAAACGTCGTGTCAGCAAAAAAGGTATCGAACCCGGGTATTTGCTTACGGCAAGGGCGTTTGCAGCGGTCAATCTCATACTTTCGGCAGCTCCTTCTGCAAGCTTTTCGCTCGCGGCCGGGATGTCGTCGGCTTTTGTGTCCATCGCTCTCTTCAAAATCTCGAACGCTTCTTCATTATTGAATTTGCTAAGGGCTTGTACCGCGGCAAATTGCAGGTAGGAGTTCCTGCTTTCAAACGCCTTTACAAGCCAGGGAATCGTACGCTCGTCATCAATGCGACTTAACGATTTAACGGTATCTACGGTATCGGGATTATCTTTATCCATAAGAGCATTTCCTAATTCGTCGATAACTTGCGCCATCTGAATCGTATCTCGAGGAACGACCCTAATCGTGGTTGTGGCCTCTACGTTCATTTTTCTTATAGCTCGCTCGTTTCCTGGCTCCCAATTTTCGTTGTCTTTAATCAGAGAGAGTTCCCTGCTGGCTGTGATGGTGTAATTGCCAGCTTCGGAAAAAATCGCCCAGTCGGGCAGGAAGAGTTTGAATGTATAACTGCCTTTTGCCGGAAGTTTGCCTGTGCCTAGTACTCCGCCAAACCCGGGACCCGCATCTGGCTGCGGTACTTTGTCACCGTTTTTCGCGATAACGATGACTTTGAAGCTCTCCGGTCGGCCGAGAGCATTTCTATAGTCTCCGCCAATGGCAATCTGTAGCCCCTGATCTGAAAGATTATTTACGACAAATGATAGATAAGCAGGTTCGCCGATCATCACTGTTGCCTTTTCCGGTACCAAGGCTGTTTCGATGGAACTCTCTAAAGAAGACTGACGATCGGCGTTTGCGGTTTTGACCGAACCGGACTGTCTTCCAAATACAGTTAAAGCCAGGAGACAAACGAGGCATAGAAGAGAGACCCTGATTGAAGTGAGCATAATCTGTTAACCCTAAACTCTACAAATTTGTCCTATTTATAGGACGCTGTTTATCCGGAAGCTTGCAGTTACCATTTTAAATGGGGCGTTAAACAAGGATTTCCAATGGCATGCGCAAAATCCGGATATTTCAAGTTAAACGCGGATCTGAATCTCCGCAATTCTGCATCTATCCGGTGCGCGAGGAAAGATTGGGACTCATTTGATAGATGTATGGAAGTTCAATCGCAATTCGACGTGTATCCATTCGTCGGAGTTTCGCATAGCTTCTTGTATAGCAGGTAGTCTAAACTCAGGCTTACTGCCGCGCTTTTATTGTCCTATCTTGGTGAAGGTGGGGTAAAATCTGGTCGGTTAATCAAGCTGGTCAAAACCTCTCTGAAGGAAAAAGGGGAAAAGCATTTGCCGACAACGACGCAAGATATTCGAGAACTGATAGAACGCATTCATCTTCGGCTGGATGACAGTTTTGTCGGGATCGGTGCGGAAATAGCCGATTTGCGATCAGCCGATCTGGCGGACCTGCTGAACAGCCTTACCCTTGCCGAGGCAGCGACTGTCATTACAATGCTGCCGATACAGCGCGCGATAGAGGTGTGTGACCAGCCGACGATGCGTCGTCGTGCCGCAATTCTGGAACGGACGGATCCCGATCGGGCGGCTCAGATTCTGACAGGGCTTTCGGCCGACGAGCGCACCGACATTATTCAGCAAATGGGACAACATGAATGTCGTCGCACTTTGTCCCATCTCGCACCAGAGATACGAACAGAGCTTGATCATTTATTGCAGTACCCGCCTCACACAGCGGGCGGCATTATGACGACAGAATTGGTCAGGCTCAGTCCGGACATGACTGTGAGTGAAGCATTGAAGCATATCCGCACGGTAGCCCGGGAAAAAGAGTCAATCTATGCCTGCTACATTTTGGAACCTGTCACTCATAGATTATTAGGCGCGGTTTCGCTTCGCGACCTGGTAATGGCGGAAATTGACCGACCGGTTACCGAGATTATGCGGCGCAAACCGGTAACAGTGGGCGTATTAGATGACCAGGAAATCGTGGCGCAGAAGATAGCGAAATATAATTTACTTGCTGTTCCAGTTTTAGAGAAGGATGGGAACGTAGTTGGTTTTGTAACCGTCGATGACGTAATCGATGTCATGATCGAAGAGCAGACTGAGGATATTCAGAAAATCGGAGGTATGGAAGCACTCGATGAACCCTATCTTCAAATAACTTTGAATCGCATGGTCCGCAAACGGGCCAGTTGGCTTGTCATTCTTTTCCTGGGCGAGATGTTGACAGCAACAGCGATGGGTTTTTTCGAAAAGGAAATTGAAAAGGCCGTAGTGCTTGCCCTGTTTGTTCCCTTGATTATTTCCAGCGGCGGAAACTCCGGCTCTCAGGCTGCCACGCTTATTGTCAGGGCGCTGGCGGTTGGTGAAGTAACATTGGCCGACTGGTGGCGGGTTATTCGTCGCGAAATCTATTCGGGGTTGGCGCTCGGCGCAATACTGGGCACAATAGGATTTTTCCGTATCACGATATGGAGTATGTTTTCGCCGATTTATGGTCCCAACTGGCTGCTGGTTGCCCTCACCGTCGGTCTTGCGCTAATCGGAATCGTTTTGTGGGGTACACTCGCTGGCTCTACTTTGCCATTTATACTGCGTCGTCTGGGAATCGATCCAGCCACCTCGTCCGCTCCATTCGTCGCGACCCTGGTTGATGTTACCGGGCTGGTAATTTACTTTAGCGTAGCGGCTATTATTCTCAGGGGAACGCTGCTCTGACCCCTCAAAGTGAGTCTGGAAGCGGCGCTTTGATTGACATTCGACATTGCCAGACCCCGAAAAATCGAAAGCCGGGAGATGCATGCAAACTCTCCCGGCTCGGTTTTGGATTACTTATATATGAGTCTTCTACGCTGACCTAGATGCCGTTATTCTCCGCTGTGGTTGCTTGGCGCGGACATAATCCGCGACGTCACCAGCGTCAGCAGCGCCGGAAAGGTGCCCAGTGGGGAATAGCTCTCAACGTAAAGACCATCCTGCTTGCCCACACCATACGCAAAACTCGGAGGCAGGTTCGAGTCCTGATCCGTCGGCTTTATTCCGCTGTTTTGATTGGCCAAAAGGTGACCCATGTGGTTCAGGTAGTTTCGATTGGAGGCAAAGGCAACGAATTGAGGATTGCCGGAAATCTGCGTCGCAGCGTTTCGATAGGCATCGCTGGCGGAAAGCGACTTTCCATTCTTCGTGGTGTCTATCACTAACTGGACAGCCGCAATGTCGTTGCTGGCGACATAGTCGTTGTTGATAAAAGTATAGAAGATGCCATGACCCTTTTCGCCTACTACCGATTTGATCTGCGTGCCCTGGTAATCCGTCGTTGTCACGGTCTTGTTCTCGCGTTGAGCCAGCAGATCCATCACGTGGCTGAATTTGTCCTGATCGGCAAGATTCACGATGGCTATTCCATCTTCCTTGCCGTTCAACGACAAGTGTGCGATGCAGGCTTCGGAACCCAGCGACTGAACAAAATCATTTCGAACGTCGATGCCGGTCTTGCTGAAGACTTGCTGGAAGAAATCCTGGGTCGATGGCTGCCCGTTTTCTGTTGCTAATTGGCTAGCAACTGCCGCTAGTTGATCAAACGTCTGCGCGGCATTTGCTATCGAAGCGTCGGCAACTAATGTCGCGCTGTCAGGCACAAGGTTTAACAGGTCCTGTCTTGTACCCGGATTAGTCACAACTGTGTGAAACGCACCGTGACCGCCGTCTTTTGCGAAGACGGTGTAGCGCTCTACAACACGGCCGTTGGCAAACGAGCTGGTCATTGCAACCGATTGTGCCGAGTCGGCGCCCGTGGCGTGGAAGAACTCGCGAAACATCGAAACCGGCTTCTGATTCGGTATGGGTAAAGAATCAATCAATTTGGATATCGCAACACCGTCGACAAAACCGAACATTCCGTCGTTATAGCCGATCTGCGTGCGAACCTGCGACAACTGCGGATTGTCAGCAAGCGTTTGGACCTTGCCATCACGAGCGTCCAATACGCTCTTGACGACACTGCTGCTGTTTGACAGAACGATGAGATCGCCGGTAGCAGCGTAAGCGACTGTTTCGCTGTTCGGGCCGCCAAAGACCTTTATTGTGTAGGTGCCATATTGCTCTGTCGTGGCATCTGCTGAGCCCTTGGTACCCTGTGACAGCATTCCCAGTAATCGTCGGAATGTATCTCTGGAGTTGCCGTCCGTCGCTTCTCCGACAAGCGCGAAACCAGGTTCGGGCTTGCCATTCACTATATTCACGCCCGTCAGGGCGACCGCGTAGCTTGCGTCCAGCAGACCCGCGTGGTTTGCTCCCATCAGAAGCAGGGAAGTAGCAGTCGGATTCGTTTTTGAATATTCTTTCCACGCGTCGGACTCTGCAATGTTCAAGGTTTGCGCTCGAAGATTATAAACCTGAACAAAGCCTATAGTTGACGCTGGCAAATAACGCTCCAGATGCGGCGCCTCTGCCTTTGAGCTCGCCGCAAATTTCCAGGCGGCAAGACCGATTACCAGAACACCCACACTCAAGATTACCAACAATGATTTACGGTTTGATAGCATCTCTTCACCTCTTCAAAATCAGAAAACTATTTCATTTCTTTGCGTCCGAACATATATTCAGCGGAGAAATAGAAAGCGGACGTCACAATCAACATCGTAATAATTGGAAGCGGATCGATTTTCGCATAGAGCTCAAGGTTCAACTGTCCCGCCTTCGAGCTGTTAATCACGTTAGTCAAAATCCATTCGAAGATCTGACCGCCCAGGAAATAGAACATACCGATTAGCGAGACTGCTCCGGCGATTACCCCAACCCACCATTTTTCGAAAATCACCGAGAAGAAAAACGTCGCGCTGAAGACCATCAGGCCGATGACGCCTGTCCATAGCGTGCCTCGCAATCCGCTTGCAAGAACGCTGACGAACTGGTGCCAAGTGCCGCTGACAGTAACGCCACTGGCAACGACGACAAGCGCCGCGTAACCAAGGGACAGTGTCGTTATGATCGAGAAGCCCACGCAGACGATTGCCTGGATTGCGCCCACGGCAAATTTGACTAACAGGATTTGACGGCGGCGAATCGGTCGCTCAAACAGAAAGAACATCGAGCGGTTATCGATTTCAGGAGCCACAGCGCCGCCGGCAAAGAACGCGATTAGAAACAATCCCGCTGTTATGACGAACCCCGACTGGACCAGCAGAAACGTTTGCAGGTACTGGTTCGCCATTGAATTGTTCATCACCATAATGTCGAATCGGACCCACTTGTTAAAGGTGAATACCAGGGTTCCGATGATCGCGGGAATGTGAAACGCGACATAAAACGCCAGCCACTTCCATCGCGTCTCACGCCACTCTTTCCACAGCAGTGCTTTTAACATCTGTCCATTCATAACAATTCCTTTTAGGTTTCCTGTACAGCTTTCTCGCGTTCAGCGCGAACCGAATAAACGAAAATATCTTCAAGGGATAACGGAAGAATCTCCGGATCTGTGATACCTTTTCTGGCCAGCAATCGAAGCGTCTCGTCAGTAAAATTTTTGAACGTGACGATCTGTTCGTGACGCAGGTTTTCGATTCCCAGGATGCTGGGGATTTCTGATAGATCCGGCCTTGTGCCGTTCGTCGCAAAACGTACGCGCTTGACCGAAGCCTTCAGCGAATCGACGCTTGATGTCATCAGCAGCTTTCCTTCGTTAATGATGGCGACGTAATCTGCGACTCGTTCGACTTCTTCAACTATGTGAGAAGAGAAGAGGACGGTGCGACCTTCTTCGCCAATCTCGACCACGATGTTTTCAATGAAATCGCGACGGACAATCGGATCCAGTCCGGAGGTAGGTTCATCCAGGATTATCAGTTCAGGGTTATAAGCCAGTGTCAGGGTCAAACAGAGCCTGGCGCGGTTTCCGCGAGAGAGCTGTTTGATGCGTTTTTTCATCGGAAGACCGAATCGCTTCAGCAGGGATTCAGCTTTGGCATCATCCCAGTTTTCGTGGAAGGCTTTGGTGAATTTGACGCTCTCGGCGACGGTCATCCATTCGTACAAATAACGATTTTCGGAAACATAGCCAACGCGTTTTCGAATCTCGACCAGATCTTTATCGAGAGTGCGACCCAATAGGGTCACCTGTCCCGAAGTCGGTCTGAGATGTCCCATCAGCATCTTAATGATGGTCGATTTGCCTGCGCCGTTAATACCCAGAAGACCGAATACCGATCCTTTGGGCACTTTAAGACTGACGCCATTAACAGCCAGGAAATCACCGAATTGCCGGGTCAACGCCTGGGTCTCAATCGCCATCTCGGCCTTGTTTTGTATGTTGACCCCTTTCATCGTTCGCAAACCATTAAGGCTGGCTTCACCTGTTTGTAAACCTACAATGCTCATATCGTTTCTCAATAATTAAGGGTCTATTTGGTTCCTGTCTTTTCCAGGGCTCTGGACGAGATAAATTTTTCCATAACCTGTTCGAAAATGTCTCTCATGTCCTCTTCGTCCAGACTCAGATTGGTGCCTTCGACAATCGCTTTTTCAATCAGTGCACTCAATACGCGTTTTCGCTCGCGTTTTGACATTTCCACGCCCTGGCTTGAGACGAAAGTGCCCTGCCCGTGGCGTTTATAGATGACGCCTTCGAATTCCAGATCGCGATAGGCGCGCGCAATCGTGTTCGGATTCACCGCCAAGTCAATCGCCAGTTGTCTCACGGACGGCAGAGGATCTTCGGGCAATAAGCGGCCCATGGCGATATTTGTTTTTATCTGAGCCATAATCTGCAGATAAATCGGCAAACCGTTTGATGGATCGATTGTTATGTACACTTTTTAATCTTCCGTACCACTGTATTAGCGAACTAATACAGATAACCTGCCAAACGAGCGGCGTCAAGAAAAAGTTCCCACTGTTTCAAAAAAGTGGAGCAAGCATTCAGTCTGCCCACAGTTAAATTCTGTAGCCGTTTAGGTTGTTTCTTCGTCTTAAGTATTGTTAGAGTTCGGTTTCCTGTTCAACCCAATCCAAAATGAGGCAGGTTTAGCGGAGAGAATTCACATGTTGATGAGAAGACTAACGTGCTTAAGTATAATAACCATACTCGTCACCTGCGCTTTCATGCCAGGTGTTTCAGCGGATAAGAAGAAGTTCACGATCGAGCAGATTCTGAGCCCCGGCTATCCATTCGAGCTGGTTTCGGCAAAGAAAGCGGAGCGCATTGCCTGGATCTCTTACGAACGCGGCATGCGAAATGTCTATATCGCTTCCGCGCCTGAATTCAAACCAGTTCGCCTGACCAACTACAACGAAGACGACGGCGTCGATATGTCAACACTGCGAATCTCCGACCATGGAACTGTTCTGGCCTTCGTTCGCGGTCACACGCCAAACAGAGACGGCTGGATAGCGAACCCGACGGCTGATCCAAACGGCGCGGAGCGCGCGGTTTGGGCTATCAAGACAATTCCCGGATCCAAGCCATTTAGACTGGTCGAGGGAACAAACCCCGCGCTCTCACCGGACGGCAAATGGGTACTCTTTGTAAAGGACGGACAAATTTATCGAGTCGCGGTAACATCGCAGAAACCGATATTACCGATTGATCGCGGTGAAAAGCCGCTCTTTAGAATTTTCGGCAATAATGGCAATCCCCACTGGTCGCCCGACAGCACTAAGATCGCCTTTGTCAGCAATCGTACCGATCACAGCTTCGTTGGTGTTTACGATCTCAGGGCGAGAAAAGTCACTTATCTTTCACCTGGAGTCGACCGTGACACAAGCCCCACGTGGTCGCCTGACAGCAAGAGCGTCGCTTTTGTCCGCAGACCCGGAACGCCATTCGGTCAGCAGATAATAGAACAGACAGCAGGTCCGAATCCGACCGGTCCAGGCAACGGCGGCAATCGAAATGGTGGGCGAGGCCAGGTGCCGCTCGGCACAGTCGGGCAACAACAAGCAGGACAACCGGGTCAGGGAGCTGCACAAGGCGGTGGCCAGGGAAGACGCGGTCAAGGTCAAGGCGGTGGTGAGCGCCCCAATGCGATTCCTGGGTTAACGACTGCTGCTTTTAAAGGTGGCTACAACCTTTCATTCTGGGTAGCAGATGCCGCGACGGGACAAGGTCACGAGTTCTGGCATAATAAACCAAACGACCGCACGTTTGTCGCAGCCAATAATTTCAACATTGAATGGGCAGGTGACAACGTCATCTTTTCTTTAGAACCGGAAGAATGGATTCGCTATTACTCGGTTCCGGTTGCCGGTGACAAAGAAGAACCGATTGTACTGACACCAGGTGAAGGCATGGCTGAGCACGTCGGCCTCTCGAGCGATGGTCGCTACCTTTATTATTCGACCAACGCCGGCGACATCGACCGTCGGCACGTTTGGAAAGTTCCGACCGAAGGCGGCACTCCCGTCCAGATAACCAAAGCAGATGGGATCGATACCTATCCGGCCGTGCTCGCATCGGGAAAGAGAGTGGCGACGCTAAACGCTACAGCAGTTCAACCGCAATCAGTTGCGATCTTTTCGTCGGATGGCGGAACGCCCAATGTAATCTTCCCGACATTAGGCAAGGATTTTCCGATTGCCGATGAAGTTGTTCCCGAAAACGTAACGCTGAAAGCAGAAGATGGTCTGGAATTCCACAACCAGCTTTTTCTGCCGAAAGATATCAAACCCGCTGAGCGCAGACCGGCTATGGTGTTCGTTCACGGCGGACCGCAGCGCCAGATGCTGCTCGGGTGGCATTACCTGAGCTTCTATCACATTTTCTACGGCCTGAATCAATATCTGGTTAGCAAGGGCTACATTGTGATTTCGGTTAACTATCGTAGCGGCATTGGCTATGGCAAGAAATTCAGAACTGCGCCGAACACGGGAGCGCGCGGCAACGCCGAGTACCAGGACGTTCTGGCGGCCGGAAAATATTTGCAGAGCCGTCCAGATGTCGATACGAGTCGGATCGGAATCTGGGGATTGTCGTACGGCGGCGTTCTGACTTCGGAAGCGCTGGCCAGAAATTCCGATATCTTTTCCGCGGGTGTCGATATGGCCGGAATCCATCTTTGGGGCAATACGATTGATCCTCAGGATGTTTCCTATAAATCGTCTTCCATCTCTGAAATAGATAAATGGAAATCACCTGTGCTTGTAATTCAGGGCGACGACGACCGCAACGTGAACTTTACACAGGCAATTGGACTCGTTCAGTTGTTGAGAGCGCACAACATTTATCACGAGTTAATCGTTTTTCCGGACGATGTGCACGAAACTCTGCTACACAAACGCTGGCTGATTGCCTTCAACGCGCTGGATAATTTCTTTGATCGTTTTCTGATTAATAAGAAGAGTTAATCGGAATCGGTCTTTTGGAAAAGGCCCGGTGCTTCAATCGACTTGAACGCCGGGCCGATAACAAACGCTTTTTCGCTCGATCCAACCATCAGGAACCCGCCCGGACGCAGAGCATCGTGAACCCGTTTCACAACCTGGGTAGCTGCCTGCGAATTAAGCCCGCTGAGCAGGTTGCTGCAAATAATAAAGTCGTAGCCCTTTTTTATCTGTCGCCAGAAAGCAGGCTCAATTACATTACCTCGTCTGAAGGAGGCCATGCGTTTAATCTCGGGCTTTAATTGCAAAGTCGAGCTTTCCGCAACAGGGACAAAAAACTTTTGGCGTTCCTCATCGCTAACGTTTCTCAGCGATGCCGGTGCATACGTCGCCATGTTCGCAGCCATCAGCGCTTTGCTGCAGAGATCCGTTCCAAGAATTTCGACTTGCCAGCCGTCCATTCGTTTTAGCTTCTCGCGACAGACTACCGCCATTGAATACGACTCTTCACCGGTTGAGCAGGCTACAGACCATATCCGCAATTGCTTGCTCGCTTTGTTCGATTTTATTAGTTCCGGTATTACGTGATCTCTGATGCAGGCGAACTGTTTTGGATCGCGAAAAAACCTGGTGTTGCAATCCGCCACCTCATCAACAAGGGTAAAGAGCTCAGCCTCTGATTTCAGGACGGTATTGTAATAACTAATCTCATCAAAACCGAGTTTTTCAGCCTTGCTTTTAATGTAAGAAATCACCGCATCACGGGAGGCCGGAGTTGAAGTCCAGCCAAAACGTTCGGCAAGCTGCTTCTCCACCATGTAGAGATGCGTCTTACTGGCGGTTTTCTGTGGTGATCTCTTTGTCGGCACGGTTGTCGAGGTGTTTTCCCAGAGAGCTTCGCAGGTTTGCACTCCAGAGAAAACGTTTTCTGACGCGCTTAAATTTAGCGAATCAGCCCTCACTCCTTAACGGTGTTATTGGTCCGCGTGAAATCGCCGGAACGGCCTCCGGTTTTGCTCTCAAGCCTGATATCTGAAATCTCAATCGCTTTATCCAGTGCCTTACACATGTCGTAGATTGTCAGAGCGGCAACCGACACGGCAGTCAGAGCTTCCATTTCTACGCCTGTCTTTCCGTCGGTCGTAACTGTTGAAACAAGTGCGATGCCATTGTCTTTGACTTCTGCTTGAACATCGGCGTGCGATATTGGCAACGGATGACAGAGCGGGATCAGATTCGAAGTCTGTTTCGCCGCCATTATGCCCGCCAGTCTCGCCGTTTCCAGCGGATCGCCCTTTGGTGTTCGCCGTTCGCGAATGGCATTGATAGTATCCGGCTGCATCTTTACAAATCCGCTAGCCGTTGCAGTGCGTTTGGTCACCGGTTTCTCGGTGACATCGACCATCCGGCTCCGGCCTTCATTATCTATATGACTAAAACTCATAATAATTTCGTCATCGTTCGAGCAGAACCACATCGACCAGATCGCCCGGCTTCAGTGGATCAGCACCTGCCGGAGCGATGATCAGGCAATCTGCGGAACGAAACCCCACAAGATCAGACGATCCACCCCACTTCAGTTCCGCCGCCTCAACGCGACCGTTTGTGTAGCTGAGATTGCCGGGCAGATAACTGCGTCGCTCTTTTGTCGGTTTAATTTTGTCCAGCAAAAATGCCTTTACCGTGGGTAACGTCGTATCCGAAGCTCCCATCATTTGCAGCAGAGCCGACCTGACAAACAGATTGAACGTTACTGAGGTCGAAACCGGATTACCCGGAAGTCCGAAGATAAATGTGTAACCAAGCTTTGCGAACACCAGGGGCTTTCCCGGGCGCAACGCTACTTTTTCGAAGAAGAATTCCGCGCCTAGTCGCTTTAAACAGATTTTGACCAGATCGTAATCTCCCATCGAAACACCGCCCGAAATGATCAGTGCATCACAATTGTCTAACGCCGCAGATAGCTTATCGGTCAATAATTCTTCATCGTCAACAACGCGTCCGAAATCAGTTACGGATGCTCCGACGTCGGCGGCATATGCCGCGACAGCAAGGTTGTTGGAGTTGCGAATCTGCGCGACGCCTGGCTTTTCGGTTACGTCAACCAACTCTGTGCCCGTCGCCATAACGGCAACGCGGGGTCTGCGTCCGACAGTTACTTTCGAATAACCGAATGTTGCCAGTACCGCGATCTCGGCCGCTGTGATTCTGGTTCCGTTTGTAATAACGGTCTGTCCCTTCGAAGCTTCACTTCCGGCTGGCGTAACATTCTTTCCTTTGGCTATCGGCTCGTGAATGACCACAGTATCGCCCGAGCTTTCCGTTACTTCAACCTTTTGCACAGCATCCGCGCCATCGGGCAAAGGGGCGCCGGTCATGATCTTTGCTGCTTGTCCTCGTTGCACAGGTTTTTCAAGATGACTGCCGGCGGCGATCATTCCGATAATCTCTAATTTTGCGTTTGCGTTCGTTACATCCTCAGACCTGACGGCGTATCCATCCATCGTCGCGCGCGCAAAAGGTGGAAGATCGATATCGGCGATGCAGTTTTCGCGCAAAATTCGCCCTTGAGCTTCGGCAAGCGGAACCTGTTCAGTATCAAGAGTCGAAATCTGTTTCTGGATAATCGCGAGAGCCTCTTCCGGGGCAATCATGGCTAGTCTCCAAACTTGGCGAGTGCACTGACCGGTGTAAAGCGTCGGTCAAATTAGCACGGCGAAACGATGGTGTCAAACAGCCAAAGAAGAATAAGAGCAGAGGACGCGGATTTAGCGAATGCGGCGGATTAACACGGATTCGAATCCGTGAAAATCGGCTTGATCCGTTTCATCCCACGTCCTTTGCTCTTTTATTAACATTGGTTGACGCGGTTGTGTTATCGACGCACAATTCGACTATTGATCACGGGAGGATACATGAAGAATCTGTTCTTATCTATCGCCTGGGCGATATGTTTTGGCGCCAGCATCGAAGCAATTGACATCACCGGACTGCAACAGATTGGGCCGATAGATCACTATGTACAAACCAAAAACGGCGTTGTCTTTACATGCCGCGATAATTCCCAGGTACAGATTTTCGTATGGGCTCCTGATCTCGTAAGAGTACGCGCTTCCTTTCTGAAACCATTGCCGGAGCGCGATCATTCGTGGGCAATCGATAAAACAGATTGGACCGCTCCTCAATGGAAGATAATTGAAACGAGCGATCATTTTGTCATTACTACTCAGGAATTAGAGATTCTTGTTTATCGCTCACCGTTACTCATTGAATTTCGCGACGCAAAAACTCATCAGGTAATAAATGCGGATGCTCGTCCAATGATGTACGACTCTAAATCGACGACGATTGCTGCCGCAAAAAAACTTGGTTTCGACGAACATTTTTACGGTCTCGGAGAAAAGGCCTGGCAACTGGACAAACGTCGGGGTCAGTTCCAGATGTGGAATTCGGACACCCCCGCATATCACGAAGGAACTGATCCGATCTATCAAAGCATCCCTTTTTATATTGGCTGGCAAGCCGGAACGGCCTACGGCATCTTCTTTGATAACAGTTATCGAACCAGGTTTGACTTCGGTGTCGATTCTCAGGAACACATTGCGTTCGCGGCCGACGGCGGCGAGATGAATTATTATTTCTTTTATGGACCCTCGATGAAGAAGATAATCGGACGCTACACGGAATTGACCGGCCGAATTCCGCTGCCGCCGTTGTGGGCTCTCGGGCATCAGCAAAGTCGCTGGAGTTATTATCCCGAGAGCACTGTCGAAGAGCTTGCTCGCCAGTACAGAGAACGCGACATTCCTCTGGACGCCATTCATCTGGACATACATTACATGAATGGCTATCGGGTTTTTACCTGGAACACAGACCGTTTTCCTGATCCGACGGAAATGATCAGTCGGCTGCGCCAGCAGGGAATTAAGATCGTGACAATCATTGATCCGGGAGTTAAGTATCAACCACCGGATGAAGGCGCAAAGGATGCGACGAAGAATCCTGAGCTTGCTCTGCAGGATAAAAGTTATTACGTCTACAACGAAGGCATTGCCAAAGACTATTTCCTTAAGCGCAAAGATGGCAGCCCATATATAGGCCGGGTATGGCCGGGTGAGAGCCGCTTTGTCGATTTTACTATTCCTGAAGCCAGACGCTGGTGGGGCGATCTGCATCGGGCGCTGTTCGACCACGGTGTGGCGGGAATCTGGAACGATATGAACGAGCCCGCCGATTTCGTCGATCAAACCGGCAAATCGCAAATGGATGTTGTGAGTTATGACGAAGGCGAGCATTCGACTCACGCTAAAAACAGAAACGTCTTTGCCCTGTTGATGGCGCAGGCGACATTCGGTGGTTTCGAGCGACTGAAACCTAATGACCGTCCATTCATCATTACTCGGGCTGGATACGCTGGTATTCAGCGTTTTGCAACCATGTGGACCGGAGACAACAGCAGTACCTGGGACGATCTGGCGTTGAGTATCCCGATGTTCGAAATGCTCGGTCTGTCGGGCGAAACTTTTGTCGGAGCAGATATTGGAGGTTTCGCTGGCAAAGGGAATGGAGAGCTGTTAACGCGATGGTATCAGGTTGGGTTCCTTACGCCGCTTTGTCGCAACCACAAAACAGTCAATGGATACGACCAGGAGCCCTGGAGGTTCGGTAAATACTACGAAGACATAATTCGAAAATATTTAAAGCTGCGTTATCGACTACTGCCATTTCTTTACACAAATCTGGAAGAAGCGCATAGGACGGGCGTTCCGCTGTTCCGGCCGTTGTTGCTCAATTACCAGAGCGATCCAAACACACTAAATATCAATGACGAATATATGATCGGCGACGATTTGCTGGCAGCGCCAATTCTTCGTGCCAATCAGACCACCAGATTGGTCTACTTGCCAGAAGGAGATTGGTTCGATTACTGGACGGGAAAGCGATACGCGGGTGGAACCATGATTCCGGTTGAAGCTCCACTCGACACTACTCCGCTTTTTGTTCGCGGCGGAGCGATCATTCCGATGTGGCCGGAAATGAATTATGTTGGGGAAAAGCCAATCGACCAGATCACATTCGATATCTATCCGTCAGATAAACACACGTCATCGTTCACTCTTTATGAAGACGATGGTTCAACCCCGGCATACAAACAAGGTGTGTTTCGCCGCACGAAGGTTACTTCGACGAAAACAACCGGCGGTTATGAAATCTCGATTGCGTCGCCAGAAGGCAATTACCAACCAGCGCCTCGCAGTTTCATTTTTGCCTTGAAGCCAGCATCGGCAACATCCGTGTTACTGGATGGAAAGACGTTGACCGAAACGGCCGCGACCGGAACTGCGAACGGATGGCACAAAGCAAAGAGCGATACTTTTATAAGGATTAATGACGACGGCAAGCCGCACAGAATTCAGTTAAAGTGACCTCGTGATGAATCAGGTGGCCTGGAAACTTTTGGTTGGTGTGATTGAAGTCGTGCTTTTATCAGTTCTGCCGACCAGGCCAAACCTGCTACAACCAGCAACACCCCAACAAATATTACAGCGATTTGGACTTTCTGCGCTCCGGTCGGTGGTACAGTAGCGCTCCTGACGACTTTGCGTCTGACGAGCTTGGAATCAGTAGATTCAGGATGTTTCTTTTTAATGAAATTCTGGATGTAGCTGGCCAATAAAACCACCACTGGTTCCTGTTCGACAATTGTGAAAAGAGTCATCTGTTTCCCGTTTTTGAAGATCAGGAACACACAATACTGTGATCTGTTTTTGCTTTCGCCTCCGAAACGACGACCGTAATAGACTTCACCAACGTCACCAATCTCACCGGAATGATTGCCTGGCCACAGACAGGGTAATGGACCTCTGCGAATCTTAATTGTTCGATCGGTAATTAAGGTCCTGGTTTTATTGAAACTGGAAACGGTACCGACATACATCACAAATACAGCGATCATAATTATTCCGGGATGCTGAAGAATGGCTGTAACATCAATCCTGAACAGATTCGCGATAACAGTCGTTACCATCACTGTCAGAACCCACCACATGATTAAAACTCTTACCCCTTCCTCCTGCCACTTATAAACAATCACAAGCTCGTCTTGTTTTTCAACAATTGATAAACGTGAAGAAGAATGGCGGATGATTCCGTTTGGTTTTACTGTTTTCGCTAAAGCCATCATTTTGTCAAACCGCTTCGAGCCATTTCTAGCCCCTTCGAAGATGATGCTCGACAATTCTATCGCGCTTAGCGGTGGGCGAGTCAAATATAAAAGTCTAGGCGGAACTTTGATCCCAGCCTGGACGTAAATCTATCCCATCGCGCAGAGCCGATAAAAGGTAGTATTGAGACAGCGCCAACTCATCAGTGCCGCTGACTTTCAAACGATCGTCCGCGAGCGCGAATAAGCCGTAGAATATTTAACTGTCTTGATTTCTTTGACTTCACTGCTCACGCAATAATATATTGAGGCCCACTGGCAATAGTTCTTTTAGTAGTAATTCAAATAAATCCCACGGAATTCAAGGCGGTGGAGCAATGGATAATTGGATTGGTAATTCAATCACTCAAGAGTTGTGGCAATTACCGCTGTTGCTGGTTTATCTCGTGGGAATCTTAATCTCTCTCGCACTTCGCAAACGCGGTCCGACCGCAGCCACCTGCGCAGCTATTGGTTTATTTCTGTTGCTTTTTGCAGACGCTTGCTCGCCCATATGCGGCAATTACATAATCAGTTCTCAGCTGCGGCGTAACTGGAACAACTTAGACGTTAATCACGCGCTGACGATTGTAAGCGTTATCTTAAATATCATCCGCACCGGCGCGTTCGTTTTGATTATTGTGGCAATATTCTCAGGCCGGCAACGCCAGGCAGTTGCTGACTTCAACACGAGACGTATTTAACCTCTTAAAGACCCAGCCAAGTCGTCAGTATTTTCTTTTGCTGATCGTTTGCGCCTGGCATTTCTTTAATCGAATAACCGGTAATTGTCTCTTGTCCAACGGTTACTGGAATCATCTTTAGATTGCCGCGACGCATCACCGCAAAGTTGACAATCGAGCCAATTTTTTGCGACTGCCACATTGTGTTGTAGTTGTTCGACGTAACCTGCTGATCGTTTATCGCGACAATGACATCACCAATATCAAGACCCGCCGCTGCCGCTGCGGATTCTGGCCTTATTCTGGTGATCGCCAGTTGACCATCGGGCAGGATTGTCGGCGCTCCACCAGGAACGGCAGACGGAATCGCCGTGCCAGTGTCTATGCCAATTGACGGCTGCGTTTTGCCAGGTGTTTCCTCTAATGCCAGTCCGGCATACTGAAAGAAATCGTTCCACGGTATTTCGGCTGTTCCTGAAACGTATTTTGCAAAGAAGTCACCAAAATCCGCATTGTTTGGTGCCGCCTCGGCTGTGATTTTCTCGACTGCATCTCGGAATCCATGCTTTTCTTCAAAACCAGGTTTCGGCAAAGCGTAATTCGCATAAAGATAATGAAACACATCTAAGAGATTACGCTGATTGTCGGTCCGATGCCTGATTTCAAGATCCAGCAGGTTGCCAATCAACTCACCCTTGTTGTAATAATCGATTCGATTATTTGCCGCGTTGTTGCCTTGATTCCAGGTGTCCCAACTAGACAACTCGACGCTCATAATCTTACGCCCTGGCGCCAATTGCAGGATGTTGATCTGATCGGCAACTTCTTTAAAATATTCTTCCTCTGACCACAAACCGCTGCGACGCAGCCCAAGCGCCGCCCAGTAACTGGTCATACCTTCGGATACGTAAAGATTGCGCGTGTTCTGCTCGTGTGTGTAATCGAACGGCCCCAGTATTTGCGGGCGAATCCTTTTCACATTCCACAAATGGAAATATTCGTGAGCAACCACAAAGAGAAATCGGCTGTAGTTAGCTCGGCTGGAGTGGGTCCCATTTGCCGAAAAAGTAATATCCGTCGAGTTCAGATGTTCCAATCCGCCAGAGCCATTTCCCGCGCGAGCAGTAAGGAAGAAAACGTATTTCTTGTACGGCGCGCCTCCCATCATTTCGGTCAGGGTGCCGACAATCTTCTTAGTGTCATCCGTGATCTGCTGTTTGTTGTAATTGCCTTTCCCAATGAAAACTATGTAATGCGGAACCCCTTTGTAATCGAAAGTGGTCTGCTCCCAGTCCGGACCGGTAACTACTGAAGCATCGACGAACGTGTCGTAGTCCGGCGCGTTAAATGTATTCGTTTCCGATCCGAATTCCATTCCTGTTTGTGCTTTCCAGTTTGAAGGAGCAACCAGCTTTAAATTGATGGGTCGGGCGACTGGATATGGCGCTTTGCCGACGACGTACATGAACGTTTGCGGTCCGCGCAGGTAACAGTAATCCTCGCTGTAAGCAGTATTATAAAGATTATATTTAACGGTGATTTTGTCGTCTTTGCCGCGGTAGACGCGCCAGGTCTGTTTGTCGATCTTCTCGAACTTGAGAGGAGCACCACTACCATCAGCAGATGAGAATTCCTGCACCTGCCTCCACGCATTCGTAATGTTGTATGAACCCGGAGCCCAGGCCGGCATTGCTACATCGACAGACGGTGTCATAATCGCATCAACATCGATTGATACGTGCAGCATGTGTGTCGTGGGCTGTTTGTCCAATGCCACGGTATACCTGATCGGGGATGCCTGCGCAGCAGCAATTGCAGTAAAGGCAAACAGACAAAACAGTAACGCGGATAATCTGGCGATTCGTCGTTGAAACATAGATGGAGTACCTCGAATCTGAACTGAAGAGGCCATGTATTTATTGTGACTGCGGATTGTAGCACAGGATGCCAGTTCTTTAGAGTTTTGAATGCTTGTCGCAATATGCTAAATTTGAAATCAAGTTTTCTGACGGAATGCCAGGCGTATCGACTTCGCGATTTAGCAACATCGGAGACGGAATGGGTACTTTCATTGTTGTTTTAATAGGCTGGATATTCTCGTTGTGTATCCACGAATTCTCCCACGCGATAGTCGCGTACTGGGGCGGAGATACGTCCGTCAAGGACAAGGGATATCTCAGCCTCAACCCTATTAAATATGCTCATCCGTTGTATTCGTTCGCGTTGCCTCTTTTATTTTTGTTTATGGGCGGGATTGGGTTGCCTGGAGGAGCCGTTTACGTTGACCGCTCGCGCCTCAAGAACAATATATGGAACTCAGCAGTTTCGCTTGCTGGTCCGGCTTCTAACGCTATCCTGGCAATAATCATTGGTATCTTGCTTCAATTCGACGCGATATCATCGAGTCCGGCCGGAGTCGCTTTAGCCTTTCTGGGTTGGTTGCAGGTTTCATCCGTTGTACTGAATTTGCTTCCGGTACCGCCGCTGGATGGATTCGGCGCAATTGCTCCTTTTCTGCCTGACGTCGTTCTCGATGCAACGGCGCAGTATGGCAGCAATGGTGTTCTGCTGATTATGCTGCTTCTATGGTACAGTGAAGGAGCAGCGCGGATGTTCTGGGGCGTAGTCGACACTTTGAGCTCAACAATTGGAATATCTGTGAATATGGCTATGACAGGTCTGGAGCTGTTCCAGTTCTGGAAACATTTGAATATGTAATGTTAGCATTTCGATGTTGCGAACGTTTAACAAAGCGTCGAGGCTGACAATATCAATTCTCTTATCTGGCCTGCACTTTTACGCCAGCCCACAGGGCATCCCATCAAACGGCAAAGTACTGCTGCACCTGAGGCACGAAACCCAGGAACTTAACTTATGCGTATCGACCGGCGCATCCATGATTCTCGCTTATTATGGAGACCGTTGACTCAACTCTTTCGCAATAGCTTTTGTGTTCTTATGAAAGATCAAGCTGCATGATGAAGAAATGGCTTGTCAGGATTGTCGTTGCATTCGTTGCCCAGTTTGTGGCCTTATTTCTCGCTTTCGCGATCAGCGGACTGCTGCGTACAAGAGTCGACCCGATATTGGCCGCACTTGCGCCGGGGATGTTGATATTCAACAATCTTGGAACCCCAAAAGATGTTGTTTTCGACTTTGACCTCTCGATGATGGTGCTCGAGTGGACACTGGGCGTTTTGTTCGACACGGCTTATTATACCTTGTTGCTTTCCGGAGTATTGCGGGCAAAGGCATTATTGACAGTTCCTGGCGATGCCGGACGGAGTTTCAAGTAACCGGTTGCGTCGTTGCGTCATTGATATTCGGCTGAAGAGAAGGAAGAAATGGAAAAAATCTATAAAACGTCTGCGATTGTTGTTGTCACGGTTCTGTTTATTTGCGGTATCAGTTCACTCGCGTATACTCGATCAAGTTCAACAACGACCAATACAGGGCTGAATGGAGCAATTATGTCAACTCATGCAACTGGTCCCTTCGACGTAAAACTGACGCCTCAGGACGAAAAATCAATCGATGCGAATTTCGGCCGATTCATTATTGATAAGCAGTATCACGGAGACATCGAAGGTACTGGCAAAGGACAGATGCTTTCAGCCGGTTCGGCTCAAAGTTCCGGCGCGTACGTTGCTATTGAATTTGTCACCTGCACATTGCAAGGCCGCAAAGGCACATTCGCTCTTATGCACAAAGGCGTGATGACTCGCGGAGTGCCGGATTTGGATGTCAGCGTCGTACCAGACTCAGGTACTGGACAGCTTGTCGGGATCACAGGGAAGATGAATATCAAGATCGATAACGGCAAGCATTCGTATGAGTTCGACTACACGCTTCCGGAAGCTCATTAGATTTCAGATTTGACCTGGTAAAGAGTTTCTCCGGCTTTTGGAACAAGAAGGATTCCTTCGTCTTGGCGATCTTTGAATTCATCCAGCGCTAGATCATCAGGAGATTTGTAGCCCAGGTTCAAACGCTCGCAGCGGGCGTTCGGTATGCCTGTCGCCAGAGTGACCGTGATTCGCGGCGATTCAACACCGGTAACCGCATCGTATTCGCCTTGTCCGCGAAGATGTGTACTATGGGCAAGCACTCCGCCAGGATAATGTTTGAACTTATCCCACTGCTTCAGGAAATAGTCTCGGACGTGATAACCAATCTCGTCGAGCAAAGGCCCATGCGTGAAACTCACCTCATTTATATGCGGAGCATATAGAATCACTTCGCCGCCATCTTCAATGGCGGGCTCCATCTTGTACATGCCTTTCGCGCCGGTCCAAAGGTCGTCATACATTTTTGGCAGAACAGAGACTACGCGCTTAAACGGTTGATTGACCCACCTAATGTGAATTCGGGAAGAAAGATCGGCGGCGGCATCGTAAGCATCTTCTGGACTGCCAATATAAAGCCCCGCCAGATTTTCTCCATTTACAACCATGCTGAAGCAGAGCTTTTGCCGATCAATAAAAGAAGCTGCGCGGTCGATCAAACGGCGTACTGGGGTTTGCTTCACACCGATGACAGAGTAA
>DASRDY010000172.1:0-32801 GCA_035652355.1 Blastocatellia bacterium | reverse complement strand
GAAGCCGGAGCTATCGATTCCGATTGATAACAACCAGCCGAATGAATACTCGCTGCAAACTCCTGCAATAAATCTGGGCTCGGCAACTCAGCACCAGCCTGGGGAGACCGCAAAGATTGATACCGAGGCTAAAGGCATGGGGTGGTAGTGGTTCATAGCAACGGAGAAAACTATCATGAGTTTGATGAAACTATTTGAAGCGATCACCGACCCTTTCAACCGAGAAGTTCAACCGAATGAATTGCGGGCTGGTGACATCATTGCCCTTCCACACGAAAATGTCATCATTAGCGATATCGAAGACGACCAAATCACCGTCACGTTTGAAAACGGGAGCGAAAGCGGCATCGAATGGAAGCCGCAGATGGTTGTGCGACGCATTCCCGACAATCTTGATTATTGGATATTCATCTCGCTTACTCGCGGCGACTCAATCAACTGCTATGCGCTGGAAAAGCACTGCTGGAAATGTAAACAGTTTGGCTATGTCATGGCCTTGGAAACAGGAAACTGTCTCATAACTGACGGTCCAGACATCTTCCGATACCCAGGAGTACGCCGGCAGTTGAGAGAGTTCTTTGCTGAACGTCCGGATGTAAGAACAAGATTTGGGAGAGTAAGGAAACGCTTTTCTAAAACGAGGCGTCAAGAGGTGCTGTCCCAGGGCTGCCCGGATTGTGACGCGATCTGGGGGGACTTTCATATCAGCGAATTATTTACCTCCTGCCTTAATGATCTTGAGGCATCGCTGAGCGCCGGCAGCGTTGTCTTTGCCTTTGAGCTTCAGCTCGAGCGCTTATTTGATGAGGGAGAAATCCCGCAGCCGAAACCTGAAGCGGAGACAGGAGTCTATGCTCACCCTCAGTAAGCCGCTGTCGGCTGGACAGGCAAAGAACTATCATCAGGAGCAATACGCCAATGGAAGAGAGAGCTACTATTCTGAGAGGGACCAGATTGCCGGACAGTGGTATGGTCGTTTGGCGGAGGAATGGGGACTTGCAGGCGGCGTCCAGCAGGAACAGTTTGAGCGGCTCGCTGATGGACAGGACCCGAACACGGGAAAGCAGCTCGTCAAACACGTCAAATCCCGCAAGCAGACCAACAAATATGGCGAAGAGGTAACTACGACGGAACACCGAGCCGGGTGGGATGCCACTTTCTCTGCCCCTAAAAGTGTATCGCTGGCGGCACTGGTGGGAGGCGATGAACGGATCAAAGAAGCGCATCGAGAGAGCGTTCTTATCGCTTTAGGCGAGCTTGAGAAGTTCACGCAAAGCCGGATGGGCGGTAACAAACCATCGCAGACCACAGGCAAATTTGCCGCGGCAATCTTCGAACACGATGCGGCGCGCCCAGATCAAAAGACCGGTTACGCCGCTCCTCAGCTTCACTCCCACGTTGTCATCTTCAACATGACGGAAACAGCGGAAGGCAGAATCAGAGCTTTGCAGGAACGAGAGATCTTCCGCAGTCAGCATTTCGCTACTGCAATTTATCGCATCAATCTGGCGGAACGGCTGCAACAACTGGGCTATGAAATCAGAGTTGATCGTAAAGGAGCGCCGCAGATTAAAGGTATCTCACCAGAATATATTGACGCTAGCAGTCCACGCCGTCGTGATATAGAGCGACAGGCTTCGAATATGCAAGCGCGTCTGGAAGCAGAAGGAGTAACTGTCAAAGAAGGAGCGGGAATTAATCAGGCGGCGGCGCTGGCAGACAGGCGAAGCAAGAAGTTTGATCGAGAAGAGATGAAAGCTCGGCATTTGGCAATGGATGCCGGGTTTGGAAACCAGGCTCGAATGGTGGTTGAGCAGGCGCTGGAACGCGGTCCGGTTCAGAAGACAGCGGAAGAGATCGACAGATGGACTAGCGAAGCCGTCACCTTTGCCCGTGACAACGCGATGGAGAGGGAAGCAGTAGCCGACTGGCGCAAACTGAGAACTGATGCCTACCGCAGAGGTCTGGGTTTAACTACCTATCAGGCAATTGAAAAAGAGATCGCCGCACGTCAGCGGGCGGGAGAATTTGTCGGGATTGAGCAGGTAAACCGACCAAAGGAAATGACGACCCGGCACATGCTCGACCTCGAATACTCCAATATCAAAACAGTCCTTGATGCCAGAGGGACAGTTCAGCCAATTATTTCGGAAAAGCATGCGAGCCCGCTAATCAACTTTCTTTCAGAAAGACAGGGAGTAAAACTGAATTCAGATCAGGAATCGGCCTTAACGGAAATTCTTACCAGCGGAGATCGAATCATTGCTTTGCAGGGCGGCGCTGGTACGGGCAAGACCACTGTCCTTACATTTCTGAAGGACGCGGCCGAGCAATCCGGATACAGACTGCAGGGTCTTGCTCCGACAACCAGGGCGGCGGCGCTGCTGGCTGAAAGCGGAATGCCGACCAAGACTCTTCAGCGCTTTCTTTACGAACCTGCAATACCGACTGATAGCAAGAATCTTTATGTGCTTGATGAAAGCTCTCTCTCAAGCACTCGCAATATCTATAAATTCTTTGACCGTCTCGGTCCGGATGACAGGATTTTGCTGGTCGGTGACAGAAGACAGCACCAGGCAATTCAAGCCGGTAGCCCTTTTGAGCAGTTACAGCTTCACGGAGTAGAGACTGCTAAATTGACGGAGATTGTAAGACAGAAGAATCCTGAACTCAAAAGCGCCGTAGAGAAGCTTTCCGAACGTAATGTTAGAGAGGCAATAAGAGAGCTGAATGATCAGGGCAGGATCCTGGAGTTTTCCGATGACAGAACCAGATTCCATGAAATAGCCAAAGATTACGCAGCAAATCCGGAAAACACTTTGGTGATTGCGCCCGTCAATCGTGAGCGAGTTGCGATCAATACCCTGATTCATCAGGAGCTGCAAAGTCAGGGAGTTGTCGATAAGAAAGACCATCACTTCACTGTCTATGTTGCCCGGCAGGAAATGACCGGAGCGGAGAGAACCTTTGCCGGCGCGTATCAGCCAAGTCAGGATATCATTCGCTACAACAATCGCAGTGAAGTCTATGGTGTCAGAGCCGGGGAATATGGTCGAGTAATAGAGGCCGATCACGAGAAGAATTTGTTGACCGTAAGAATGGATGAAGGAAGAGAGATAACGTACGATCCGCGCAGACTTTCGGGTGTGACTGTTTATCAGGAGGCGAATCGAGCGTTTGCGGTGGGAGACCAGATTCAGTTCCGCTTACCGTTGCGCGATCAGAAAGTAGCTAACGGACAGAGAGGGAAGATAGAAGGAATTGAAGATTCAGAACTGCGGGTGAGGCTTGATAGCGGTAAGTTGGCAGCGGTCGATGCTAGACAGTTTCCTCATTTCGATCATGGCTACGCGGTGACAAGTTATTCCTCCCAGGGTCAGACTGTAGATCGTGTGCTGATTAATGCCACATCCATGGAGTCAGGACCTGCGCTCAACGACAGGATGGCTTATGTCGCGGTTTCGCGGGCCAGAGACGAGGAAACCATTTATACTGACTCCAAGGATGACATAGGTTTCGTGCTCGACCGCCAGGTTGATAAGCAGATGGCTCTTGAGGCAGTGGCAGGCACAAGTCATTCATCGCAACTCAACATTAATTCTGAACCAAACCGCGCGATTCCGAACAACAACTTTGGCATTGGCTGGTAGAGGTGTATATAAGCCTAATGGCTTTTGAATTACACGTGACAGAGTATATTGAGACAGATTGTTACTTTTCATCATTCCTGCTCTTGCGATTAGATTTGAGCAGACGCTCGCATTTTGATAAGAGTTGTTTCAGGGTCTGCCTTCGCCGACAGAAAGTTGTACGCGAAATTCCAAGATATCTCGCGGCGGCTGAACAGTTGCCGCCCGATTTTTGTAATGCTTGTTCGTATTCATTAAGTTGCCGGCGCATTAGAATCAGGTCAGGACTAGAATCAATTTGTCTTTGGCATGGGCGGTCTTTCAATAGCTGGTGTGACCGCAACCCAATAGCTGTTTCTACATAATCGTCAGTAATCAAAGAGCCTGATTCCGCAATTATTGACAATCGTTCAAGAATATTTTCTAACTCACGAACATTTCCGGGCCAACCGTATTCGCTAAGGCGAGCAACGGCTTCTTCGGTGATCTCTGTCGGCGCATTGAGTTCAGCTCTTTTTGCAATCTTGCGGAGGAAATGATGAACAAGAATTGGTATATCGTCGCGGCGCTCTCTAAGCGGCGGCAACTTAAGCTCAAATACGTTCAGGCGAAAATAAAGGTCCTGACGGAAATGCCCGAGTTCAATCTCTGATTTGAGTTCACGATTGGTAGCGGCTATAACCCTGATATCGATTTCTATTTCTTTGTCATCAGTCGCCCCGACAGGTCTTACTTTATTTTCCTGCAAAACACGAAGAAGCTTAACCTGCATGGCGGGCGGCATCTCACCCAACTCATCCAGGAAGAGCGTGCCACCATGTGCCGATTGAAAGAGTCCTTTTTTATTTGATACGGCGCCGGTGAATGCTCCTTTCACATATCCGAACAACTCCGATTCAAACAGACTTTCTGTCAGAGCGGCGCAGTTGACGGCCACAAACGGGCTTGAGGCGCGCCTGCTTAGCTGATGGATAGCCCTAGCTACAAGCTCCTTTCCTGTGCCGGATTCTCCTGTTATGAGTACAGTACAGCGGTGACGGGCTGCCTGTTCAACCAGGCGTTTTAGCTCCTGCACTGAGGACGAATTACCAATCAAATATTGATCGACGAGCGAGAATTGTTGCAGTTCCAGGGAATGAAGAGCAAACGATTGCCTGTTCCTTTCAGTTTGCCCGTTGAATGAGCCTGTCCGTGTCCTTGAAACAAATTCTCTCGATTCCATCTACGACTCTCGCCCAGATTGCCGGTGACAAATTAGTTTGAAGAAGATGGTAGAGACGACACCGCCTCAATAGAAACTGCTGCGATAGACTCTATAAGCAGGAATGCTGTTCCCGCGGGTTGCTCTAATCTTCTTTCATTCATATTCATCTTCTATTTGTGCTTTCATGCATGAATAGACGGAAGAGTGTTGCGCAAATTCCAGCCAAAAAATATTTTCTTGCTAGTGGAATTCTGGGACTTTTCTTCCGTCTATATGATATCGAAGAGCAAACTTTATCGATCTCATGCTCTTCAAACATTTGAATTGGAGCGGCTGAAATTTGGGTTATCAGCTTTCAAGCGGATAGGTTTATGAATATCTTAACAAGATTTCATGTTTTATCGTATCGCCAATTCATTACTTGCCTGATGCTTCTGTTGTTGCCTTTTGGGACTACAGCAATCGCTCAGACTGCCGAGATCGATCCAGGGCCGGATCTCGTTTTGGAAGGCGTTCCGCGGATACCTGAGTCCCTTGCAACTTCGATAAAGCGCTACACCACCGCCTATGGTTTGCCAATGGCGGCGTGGGAGCCGCAGAAGCACGCTATCATGCTGAAGGACCTCTCAAACAGCTTCACCGCGATTAGCCGTGTTGATTCGCCAGGAAAAGATCGCCAGGTAATTAGCCTCATTCCAGTAGGCGGTGTTTACGATCTATATTTTGATCCTAATGGGAAGTATCTAGTCTATAACAAGGACACAGACGGCAACGAAGCATTTCAAATGTACTTCTATGAACTTTCAACTCATAAGAGCATTCGCATCACAGACGGTAAGTCACGAAATACCGAACCTGTCTGGTCCAATGCCGGGGATCGGATCATCTATAGTTCGACTCCTAGCGGGGAGAATGGTGTCAGCTTATACGTAATGAATCCTGCATCTCCCGAAACGAATCGTCTTTTGGTGAAATCCTCAGGCAATTACTTTAAAGCATTCGACTGGTCCCCAGATGACAAGATGGCTGTTTATACGGAGTCTATTTCGAACGCATCAAGCGTTCTGTGGATGATTGATGTTGCCACGGGCGAAAGGACCAGGCTGTCGCCGGAAACAAAAGAGGCGGATTATTACGACCTGCCGCAATTTAGCAAAGATAGCAAAGGGATATACGTCATAACCGATCACAATTCAGATGTGCGTCGTCTGGCCTTCCTCGACCTGACTACAAAAGCGTTGAGCTATCTTTCCGATCAAATTAACTGGGACGTTGAAGAATTCCGTATTTCGCCGGATGGTAGCGTCATAGCATTCATTACTAACGAAAATGGGATCTCGCGCTTCCACTTGCTCTCTGTTAAGACCGGCAAAGAACGAGATATTCCAGCGATTCCAGTTGGAGTGATGTCCGATCTTAAATGGGACAGCGATTCTCAGAACGTCGGGTTTAATTTAAGATCCTCGCACACGCCTCGGGATGTTTATTCAATAAATATAAAAACGGGTAACCTGGAGCACTGGAGCAGCGGCGTTACCGGACAAGCCGACCTGAGCGAAATTCCTGATCCTGAGCTGATTCATTGGAAGAGCTTTGATGAAAGGCTAATCTCCGGCTTTTTATTTCGTCCTCCAAAGAAGTTCACTGGCAAGCGTCCGGTTGTGATCGAAATACACGGTGGCCCGGAAGACGAATACCGACCGACGTTCTGGGGGCAGGACAACTACCTGTTAAACGAGGAGGGTGTAGCCAAGATATACCCTAACGTCAGAGGGTCGACTGGATTCGGTAAAGCATTTTTGAATCTTGATAACGAGTTTAAACGAGAAGATGCGATCAAAGATATTGGCTCACTGCTTGATTGGATTGCTAAACAGCCTGATCTCGACGCAAATAGGGTAATGGTGACCGGTTCAAGTTATGGAGGATACGCCGCCTTATCGGTTGCTGCTACTTACAACAACCGCATTCGAGCAGCCGAATCGATAGTAGGCCCAACGAATCTTGCCTCTTTTCTCGAAAATACCGAAGGCTGGAGACGCGATGTAAGGCGGCAGGAATATGGAGACGAACGCAATCCGAAGGACCGAGAGTTCCTTGAGAGAATCTCGCCGCTGCACAACGCCTCGAAGATAACCAAACCTCTCTTCATTGTTCAGGGAAAAAACGATCCGCGAGTCAAAGCAAGCGAGGCCGAACAGATGATCTCCGCATTACGAGGTAATAAGGCTACGGTTTGGTATCTGCTTGCCAAAGATGAAGGGCACGACTTCATCAACCAAAGGAACATAGATTATGTGTTCTATTCGACTGTGCTCTTTATCCAGGAGTATCTGCTTAAACAGAATGGTTGATTAAATATTCGATTTCTGCCTGTCTACTCCCCACAACAGGTAGGGTTGTAACTCAATTCCCGCATTCTGATTGCGGCTTTCACCGGAGGTTTTCATGAAAAGGATCAAAACAACTTTAATTACGACAGCCTTGGTAATTGCGATGTCCGGGCTCTTCGCGCCGTTGCAAATAGCCAGGGCAGATGATGGTGGAACACAGGGGGCATCAGACGCAACCCGCCAGAGTAACTCAGGCTCATCGCAGGTTGATATGAAAACATTAATCCTTATTGTGAGTGCGATTTCCTCAATCATGCATTGATCTTTCGCTTACACCTCTCCCCAGTTTCCCATCAACGAGCTAAATGCGAATTATATTATGCATTTTAATAATAGTGATTTTCTGCGCTCAGTGCTCAGGCCAGTCACTCGCAAGCGAAACGGACGACGCTCTGCTGTCGGCGATTCTGTCGCTCAATCCGAGAGATGTTTCAAAATGTGATGAATTGCTCAAATCCCATAAGAGTCTGATCACAGAAAAACTGATACAAGACTTAATCAATAAAGCGGAGCACTTATCCCAGCCTTGGAACAGATCGGACAAGTTGTTCTTATTACTGGCGGCCAAAGACGCGGCGGCTCTTAAGGAAGACACCAGATTTGTGGGATATACCCTTTATGAGCTGGGAGTCTATCATTTTGTCAATGGAGATGCCGGACGTGGTGAACGTGAGCTCCTCGAAAGCAAGAGAGATTTTGAGAGCATCAGAGACAATCCGGATTTAATAACTGTTCTGAGCGAGCTTGGAAACGTGTACCTCTATCGAGGAGACTTCAAAGCGGCAAGGGACTGTTCGATTAAAGGTCTCGAACTGGTAAAAACAGTTTCACTTGACGCGCCAACTCTCATCGGTCCGGTACCATACGGAATTGCCATTAACTTTTTAAATCTTGGAGATACATATAAAGAAGACGGAGAGTACGAGCAAGCGATTCATCAGTTCCAAAAGGGGTTGTCTATTCTAGAATTGCTCTCCAAGGCATCTTCTGCATATAAGGGCGATGTGGCAGATGCTCTGGCTGAGCTTGGACGATTGTATAGAGTAATAGGTGATAACAATGAGGCCTTGCTCTATCTCAGCCAAGCTATGGATGTCGCAAAGATGCTCCTCCAGAGAGAAAAGCTGGCTGGTATTCTCAACAGTATCGGCGTCCTCTACAGCGAGCAAAATGATTACAGCAAAGCTACGGAGTATTATCAGCAAAGCCTCTCAATCTATACGAGTAATGGAAATAAAATCGAGAGCGCCAGACTTCTCCTGGATATCGGGGTTGTTGAGCAGCGGCAGGGCAGATACAAGGAATCTATTAATGATTTTAGAGAGGTATTGGCCAAAACCGCCGGCGGTGACGTTCCGGACCTGCCGATCGCAGCCTTTGAAGGACTCGGGGCCGTTTACATCGAACTAAACGATCCTGATGCTGCGCTTTCATGGCTTGAAAAAGCTGAAACCCTTGCCAGAAAAATGGATAGTCACATCCGGCTTGCGGAGATTTACTGGCGCGAAGGTGAGGCCTACTTCCTCAAGAATGATCTTGAGAAGGCCATTTCATCGACCAAGAGCGCAATTGAAATATCGGATAATCTTCGCCTGCCAGTTATTTCTTATCTGGCCCTCACGGCGGAAGGCAGATACTTTTTGAAACTAAATCAGGACGATCTGGCCTACGAAGCTCTTTCAAAAGCGATAAACCAGTCAGAACGGATGCGGCTCTCGGTGGCCGGAGAAGCTCAGGGGCGACAACTACTTTTCGAAAGCAAGGCCTCTGCTTATGATCTGATGGTTGATCTATTTGCAAAAAAATCCGATGCAATGAGCGCACTTCGCTACGGCGAGATGTCAAAGGCGAGAACTCTCTATGATATCTTAAGCAGCGGTAAAATCGATATCACCGGAGCAATGAGTGATGAGGAGAGAACGGAGGAGAAGAAGTTAAACCAGGAACTCGCCGAGATTAACCTAAAAATAAGACGTGAAGTCCTCAAGGAAAGATCGAACAGCAAAGTCCTTGGCGAACTGGAGGCGCTGGCCGATTCGGCTCGCCAGCGATACGAATCCTTCCTGGATATAATTTACGCTAATCATCCGGAACTGAGGCTCAGGCGCGGCAATACTCCAATACTGACTTCCTCGGTACTTGCTCAATTTATCAGGGATACTCAAATCGCTTATCTGGAATATGTTCTCGCTGGTGATCGGATTTATTTGCTCGTGGCATCCAAAAATGAAGGAGATGCGACACCAAGCGTTACATTATATTCTGTCGATATAACTCCCCAAGAACTTGATAATCTTATTAATGAATTTCACGATATGATGGCCGGCCGAAGGTCAATTTTCGCCAGCCGTTCAAAAGAACTGTACAGGCTGCTTATCAAACCGGCGGAGCCCAGCCTGAAGGGCAAAAGCATCCTCTGCATCATTCCAGACAAGGCCTTGTGGGACCTGCCGTTTCAAGCTTTGCTATCGCCTAAGGACAGATACTTAATTCAAGACTATACGATCTATTACGCTCCCTCGATCAGCATCTTGAATGAGATCTCGCGGACTCCGCAGTTTCAAAAGAATGCCCACAGTCTGATAGCGTTCGGTGGACCAGCAGCTTCAACTGAGACTTCTTTGGATTTTCAAAGATCTCGTTTCTTGATGGGCACGACGGTTGAGGCCAAGCAGATTGGGAAGATGTTTGGTGCTTCTCGCAGTCTTGTCCTAACCGGAGCCGCAGCCAATGAAGAAACATTCAAATCGACCGCGGGACGATTCGACATCATTCACATAGCCAGTCACGGGTTGATGGACAATGATCGTCCTCTTTATTCCTATCTGCTTCTGTCCAGGGATAAGCAGGATGATGGCCTCTTAGAAGCCAGAGAAATCGTCAGGTTGAATCTTCAAGCGGATCTGGTTGTTCTTTCGGCATGTGAGACCGCGCGAGGCAGGATAGGGGCTGGCGAAGGAATTGTCGGGCTTTCCTGGGCTTTCTTTGCTGCCGGTTGTCGAACAATGATCGTTAGCCAATGGGAGGTAAGCTCGGCGAGTACAACCAAAGAGATGCTTAGATTCTATAAAGACCTAGGCAATGGCAACAGGAATTCGAAAGCAGAGGCTTTAAGGAGAGCTGCCCTCCAGACTCTAAAGAATCCCCGCTTTAGCCATCCATTCTACTGGGCTGGATTTATTATGATCGGCGCGAATTGAGGTTCCTTAACGCCACGACTGTACACTGTGAAGCAATTTCAGGGCAATTGGCGAATCAGGGTTTTCTCTCACCAGTGCTTCTAATTCCTTTTCCGCCTCTGGAATTAATCCT
This sequence comes from Blastocatellia bacterium, assembly GCA_035652355.1. Taxonomy (GTDB): domain Bacteria; phylum Acidobacteriota; class Blastocatellia; order DASRDY01; family DASRDY01; genus DASRDY01. The sequence goes on along the minus strand of DASRDY010000172.1, from coordinate 22,263 downwards.
AAATGAGCGTAAAACACGCCTAAAGCCAGATGCGATTGCGTCGCCTGTTTTAATTGATTGAGCTGGTCTAAGCTTTCACGATCAAGAACCTTAAAGCGAGCTTCTGCCGTTGGTGGTCTGGGGGATACAATCTCTTTACCGTTGACAGTGGCAACAACCTGCCATGAGTAGATACCGCCTCGTTTTAATTGATGAGATGGTATCCATTCAAATGTTGAAGAAGAGAGCTCCGGACTTTTGGCAATTTCGTGACCTATGGTGTCGGCAATCTCAATTCGGTACGACGTCGCATCTTTCAGCTTTCTCCATCTGAACCTTGGTCGTTGTTCGACAATTACCACTCCAACAGGCGATATCAATTTGAGATCTGATTGTGAGGTTCCAATGCCGCGCAATGCATCTTTTTCGCTGATAACGTTGTTAAGAACCCCGGGCTGAGCGAGGCTCTGGGCAATTAGAGCGTTCCTGACCAATGTGGTGCTTTCGTCAGTAATATTTTCGACACCGGAAATGTTGCCGTCCTTTTGCAGTGAAATAGTTTTATCAGAGTCACGAAGCACAATTTCCGAATCCTCGATATTCGCGTGCTCGGCGATTTGACCAGTCCCTGAGGTTGAATTCTGTCTTTTCACGGACTCCTTTGCTGGAGAAGGAGCAGTAGCCTTACGTTCTCTTTGAAAAATTAATAGCGTGATTGAGGCAACAATAATCAGGATTGCGGCAGATAATGCGAGACGCGGCCTCCACTCCATCGTTGCCCAATACCAGTTTGCGAGAAGCTTAGCTTTGGTTGAAGATTTTCTCGGAGGCGAATAACGAATTAATAATTCTGGTTCTATCTCTTGGCTGAAGCGTCGCAAGCTCTCAAAATCTTCTCGACAGTTCCGGCACATCGAAAGATGCAACTCGAACATTTCTCTGTCATCATCATCGAGTTCTGGAGCGTCCTCCAGATGAGCTATCAGTTGGTCATAGTCGTAGTGTTCATCCTTTAACCAGTCAAAGGATAGGGCTTTTTTCAGAGAGATCGGGGCATCGCCTTTTTTTGCGCGAAACGTAAAACGAAACAAGTCAATACACTTCTCGCAAGTTCCAAGATGCTCCGCCATCCAAACCAGTTCAGTTATATCGGCGGAGCGGTCACAAAACTGTCTCATTTGCTCCTCAGATATATGCGACCCGACTGTATTCATTGGTCTCTCGTTAATTCGGATGGATTTTGTCTTTCATAAAACTATAGACGGAAGGTTTGCCCCATAATTCCACAAGGCAGAAATTATTTTTTGCATTTTCCTGCCTGCGCGGTGCCTCCATTTGCTGACCTGTTCAGCGGTTACTTTCATCTCAGTGGCGATAAAAGGGTTCTTAAGCGGCAAGAATGGCCAAAGTTTACTGAGATTCGCTAATGGCATCTCAATATCTTCTGCGATTTCTTTCAAGCTTCTGATCTCGAAATCGACCAGTAGACTTACTATGTCGGACCCGTCGTCATCAGTGAAAGTGAGGCAAAATACCTGCCGTTGATTCTTCGGCAGTTGACATGCTTCAAGCCAGAGTGCAGTCAAAATTTCCTTAGCGGCAAGTTGCGAGTGTATTTCGAGAGTCTGATCGATAATTAGCTCTTCCCAATACCACTGTCTGCTATCCAGAGACTCAAACGAATGATCTTCGATCTCCAACGCATGAGCTACAATATCCACAAATCGCTCGAAGGATATCGGTGCGCCGAGAAAGCTGAAAATACGACCAACGAGACTCGATAAGCGAATGGCATTTCCCCACTTTTCGCTTTTCAAGAGCGCTTTAATCTGGGCGGGATTGAGATTCAGTAGTTTGTCTCCGGCTGAATCTATCGGAGACTTCTGGCCCATCCAGTCTTTGAAGCCTACGACCAATTCGTCGTCTGTGCTGCTCCACATCGAAAAGTCAGGATGGCGATCGATCAGGAAACGTAGACTATGTTTCAATCTATAACGAACAGGATGCTTCAATCGAAGATAATCATTGCAGACATTGATCGTTACTCGTGCTACGTATTGCGAGAAATTGTTTATCGGTCTACCAGGATTTATTTGTAGGTCATTCAATCGCTCTGCCAGTTTGACAATTACCTCGTGATACAGATCGGCGCCGACAGAGTCAATGTTGGCGATTCTAGTCTGATCCACGCGCTGGCCGAGTCGGCGCCGAATTATATCTTTGATAATCGGAGCCGCGCGTTCCAGAATTATTTCATCGCGCATACGCTGGCGCTCTGAATGGCTGGTAGCCTGAAGAAAGTCAAGCAGAAATAGATCCATACAAAAATTCGCAAAGTTCTGCTGGGGAGGGGAATCACGCGGACTCACCGCTTAATTGATAGGCCGTGCGTCAGACTCCGTCCCGCTAAGGGCCATATCTTGTTGAAAGGATACCTGTTGAATCGAGGTTCGCCAAGTCTGAGATATTTATAGCTGCAACGCTAGACTTATAAGGCGATTTTCGAGCGCAGAATAGTTGATGCGACGAAATAAGATCTTTTCAGGCCATTGGATTACATTAGAGCCGGTAATGAACAAGCTGAGGCTAGACAATAGCGGGATTTGGGCGCTACTACCAAGTTTCGTAGATCACGGAAGCTGTTGTGAGATCGTCACCCCACTGTCTGGTGGAGAAGACTGGGTCAGTGCCCGAGACTTCTTTGATCCTGATCCATATTTGAATTTATCCGCCAAAACACATAAATACCTTGCGTTTTTTGCCGGAAATGATCAAATCGGATAACGGTTTTATCAGGATATAAAATTTTGCTGATAACGATATGCTCCCGCCGTTTATGCTGTCCCATATTGAGTCTTGTCCGTTACTAATGGACACTATATTTCAATGACTGATTTGGACATTATAGACAAGCGGCAATCTATGTGAAATAATGCAGGCGGTTATATAGAAGTGCCAATGTTTATTCACAGAATGATTGGCAGTGTTATGAACAAAACAGAACGAGCTATCAAGGTTATCGAAGTAGCGGGGATCATTCGTCTGCGTGAGCTTTCCGCCCAAGGCATCCATCCAATGACGCTTAGTCGGATGGTGGATCGTGGAATAGTGAAGCGGGAAGGCAGGGGGCTGTACAGGCTGGCCGCCAATGATGTTGGCGAGTACTATAGTTTGCTTCAGGCCGCAAAAAGGCTGCCTGGGGGTGTAATCTGTCTTTTGTCTGCATTGCAGTTTCACGAACTAACTACTCAGAAGCCTTTCGAAGTCTGGATGGCTATTGATCGTACGATGCGCCGACCGACCGAAGATGTACCACCGCTGCGAGTTCACTACTTCTCCGGAAAAGCTTTCACATCCGGAATCGAAAAGCATCGAATTGAAGGCGTGCCTCTGCGAATCTACAATCCAGCTAAGACGGTCGCCGATTGCTTCAAGTTCCGTTACAAGATCGGAATAGAGGTTGCGCTTGAGGCTCTCCGCGATTGTCTGCGTAAGAAAAAAGCAACCCCGGACGAGATCTGGCATTTTGCTAAAATCTGTCGTGTGGCTCGGGTAATCTATCCATATATGGAGGCTTTGGGTTGAAGAGGGAGAAGCCAACGAATCTTCCCGCATCGATTCGTGACCGGCTCTTAAAAATAGCTAAGCAGCGAGGCGAGGAGTTCCAGAACTTACTCATCAGTTATGCGCTCGAACGTTGGTTATATCGGCTCTCCCGGTCTCAATATCGTGACCGTTATCTTCTTAAGGGCGCAATGCTCTTTGCGCTCTGGACCGATGAGCCGCATAGAGCAACCCAGGACCTTGATCTGCTGGGTTACGGAGCGAATTCCATTGCCGAAGTCGAGCGAATCTTTCTGGAAATTTGCTTGACGGAGTGCGAAGCTGATGGACTCGAAATACTGCCTGCCAGCGTGCAAGGGAATGTCATTCGAGAGGATCGGGTATACGAAGGAGTCAGAATACACGTCGTGGCAATGCTGGGTAACGCGCGCATTCCTCTTCAGATAGATGTCGGCTTTGGCGACTCCGTCGTCCCGGCACCGATCGAAACCACTTTTCCAACTTTGCTCGATCTCCCAGCGCCGCGACTGCGCGCCTATCGAATGGAAACGGCGATTGCCGAAAAATTTCATGCGATGATTGAGCGAGGGATCAGCAATAGCCGAATGAAAGACTATTATGACATCTGGATTCTTGCTGGAACATTTGAATTCGATGGAGCGACTTTATCTGAGTCCATTAGAGCTGTGTTTGAACGTCGGCAGACGGCGATTCCTCAAACCGTTCCAATCGGATTATCGACAGAGTATGCAGAGCACCCGGAGAAGCAAGCACAATGGCGCGCATTTGTTCGCCGGGGCAAATTGAAATCGAAAGCTGTGATGCTTCCAGAAGTCATTGCGCGACTAAATGATTTTCTAATGCCGGTTATTTCGCTTGCCGCTCGGGAAGCTTTACCTAATAAAAGCTGGAAGCCTAACGATGGGTGGAAATGAAATCTAGCAGATTTGAAGAGAAACCTGAGCGGTTGGCCAAAAGTCGTCCCAAATGCAGAAACGCGGAGAATCGGAGTGGTTATAAAGGCGCAATAATGAATTTATATGAACCGCATCGATGAATTATCAAAACATTGTTTTTGCGTCTGATAATGTATTTTACGCCAACTTAGGCAATATGAATTTGAGAACTTTCGAAATCCCTGCGTTCTTTAAGACCACCGGAGCTCTCGTTCTTATACCCAGCCTGTGCCCCTACAAGCTCCGCAGCTACCAGTGCCTCCACAACTCGGGCACCTCCCAGAACCACCACACACTCTACAGGGATCTCCGCTGTAACGAGTCCCTCTTCCATTACAGCGGTTGCAGACTACATTACCATTACATTTGGAACATTGGCCTGGATTGGATTCACAACTGACACACGATTTCCGCTCAACTGGATTCATTTTCCATCCTCACATTCGATTTTTAGGCTTGTACACAGGTTACTGATTATACGAATCTTGAGCCTCGCTTAGTTCGGCTGTTGGACCACATCGTTCTTTTGATAACCAGGCAAGGAATTTCTCAGTACGGGCTGCGCGAGGCCAAATTGTTGAGTAACTCGTAAATCTATGTCATAAACAGATGACGACAGCACTTTAGAATAATTTTTCAGATCTCCGGTTCCCAGGGCGATTTTATGTCCAAGTTCCAATTTTGAATTTCTGGATCGCGATAGAAAGACACGATTAACAATACCTCGATTATGTACAACGAGGTTTCGAATCTCAACAATCTCAGTCGCAAATTTATATTCGTCTTCTGTCTCGAATAAGTTGAAGTTGAGTTTTTTCTTTATATCGCGCCAAAGATCATACATTCCATTGAACGAAAGGTTCAAAACAGTTTTTTCGACGAGCGCAGCAATCAGCTCATCCATTGTATTATGTTTAAGCACCCACTCATGGGTAACCTGTTCGTTAGATCTGAGTCGTTCCGGACGATCTCGATAAATCAGAGTCAGTATTTCGGAAATATAGGAGAGATAGTTATCCACGTGACGACATGCAAGCATCTCACACAGCATCGGTAAGTCTTCAAAAAGTTTTCTTTGAGCAAATCCTTTCAGAAAACCTTGTCCGTCATCCCTAGCCTCGATTTTATCAACTCCTTCAAGCGCCTCTGCTATTTTTCTTCGGAGTTCCTCCTTTTCCGGACTCTGAGGGTCGTCGAGATTAGTCGCCGCGAAAGCACGAAGAAGACCCCCTGCAGCTCCTATAGTCTCTAGAAAGCCATCTAAGGTTTTATAAAATGTAAGGGTATTAAAAAGAAACAGTGCGGATTGACGGCTTGCTAAATAATATCTCTCGCATTCTTTCGTCATCCTTTCCGGAGGAGCCTTAAATAATAAATCGTCCATTATTCCTTAAACGCCGATCGCGGGATTCCGATAAACGTTTTATTATACTTTTTCTAAACCGGCCAGTTAATCAAAATCGCCGCATATCCAGAAAAATCTGATCAGCTATCCTAACGCTTTTCTTATGGCGGGTCATTCAACAATGGCCGGTTTCAATACCGATCTTAGATTTTAATTTAGTCCAGGGCCGATAACTTGGATTATAGAGTTTTCAGGCATCATTGATTTCATCTGGGCAGTTGGTATCCGATAATCAATCAAAACATTTTTGAATCGCCCGGCCGGACTCTCCTCTTGACATCTCTTGACGGCCTGCCCAGGAGGCGTAATATGAAGTTGTGACTATGCAAGATAACCAATTTTATCTGGCATAGAGACTGCCCTTAACCGATACTCCCAAAATGGCCAAAAATCGCCTCGCGCTCGCTCCCAAGGAGGGTCGAACTCTGCCGCCGATCCTGGCCGGCGCTCTTACTCCCGAAGCCAGACGCGCGGTCGAGCAGTTCTATTTTTCCGTGGCCGAGATCTTCGAGACCTGGGTTGCCAGGCGGAAGAGTCCGCACACCCGCCGCGCTTACCGCGCCGACGTGATGAGCTTCATAGACTTCCAGGGTATCGTCTGGCCGGAACGCTCCATCGATCTGCTCACCTGTTCGATCAGAGATGTACTGTCATTCAGAGACGATATGCTTGCGCGCGAGCTCGCACCCAAAACTCTCAACCGCCGGATTGCTTCACTCTCGAGTTTCTATAAATACCTGGCGGGAGCTGCCAGCGAACTGCGCTTGCCAATTACAGTGCCGAATCCGGCACACGCTCAGTTCATTGCTCGCGACTCCACCGATCCGCGCGACGAAACAAAAGCGCTCAGCGCATCGAGAGCTAGACAACTTATGCAGCTGCCGGACGGAGAAGAGGTCATCGATTACCGCGATCGCGCCATTTTGAAAGTATTTCTCTATTCCGGGATTCGACTCTCGACCGGTTGCCGACTCAAAATCTCAGACCTTCAGGACGATCACGGAGCGACCATTCGGCTGCAGGAGAAAGGAGACAAGCGGAGAACAATCGGACTCCATTACGCCGCCGCGCAAGCGATCAAGGAATATATCGAACGCGCCGATCTCACCAGCGGTCCCCTCTTCCGGCCGCAGCTCAACCCTCGCAGCAGGAAACTCTCAAATCGAGCAATGGATCCGGCCACAATGTATCGAGTGATTCAGCGTTACTTGGAAAAGTTGCCAGGAGCGATCAGAGAAGATCTTCGTCCCGATGGCATTACATCAATGCAATGCGTTTATACGCCTCATTCATTGAGAGCGACTACAGCGACCCTTTTACTTGACGCCGGCGTCGATATTAGAAAAGTTCAGGAGCTGCTCGGTCATCGGCATATCACCACCACCCAAATCTATGACAAGCGACGACGGACTACAGCCGAGAGCGCGTCGCACGAGGTGCCGATTTGATCACCGTTCAAGAAAAACTTACAATCAAAATTAATCATTAATAAAAACGCTCATGTTCACATGTGCCAATTGCGGGAATGGCAAGTATCCCAGTCACAAATCAAATATTTAAGGACAAAGGTGAGTGGGTACTCCTGTATCTAGAGTGCGTCGCCGGCAATATTCTTTCGTCGGAGGTTGTCAATTTGCCCGCCTATTCTACTCTTGGAACTGTCGGGTTATTGGGAGAATTCGACAATAAGAATGACGTGTCTAAATTCCATTGGCAAACTCCCATATTGTGCCGTCCGCAAAACTAACGCGGATAACAGATAGCTTTACATTGTTTTGCTCACAATGGCTCTTGAATTTGCCGTAATCATCGTAGGCGTATATCCAGGCTCCATGATTATCTCGTGAGGCGAGGTCCGCCTTTTCAGGGTCCATCTTCATCAATATTGATGTTGCGGTGCCCTTTACGACAACATAGGCCAACTGATAGCCTATAATTTTCTTAGAAGAGTCATTACTGATTTCCATATGCCTTTTGTTCGAAGACAGACGAATCGTCATAGGACAATCCGGCAAGTTAAGCCAAAAGGACTCTTTTCCCTTATTTGCTTCCTGATAACCTTGACAAACTAAGACTGTGCAAATCAGAAAAACGGTAAGAGTTAATAATTTTGAAGCGGTCATTCATCTTCGCCTTTCTTCTTATCTTTCGCGGGAAGATTAAAAATTTTTCTAACTTGCTCTTCGGCCTGATCTGGATTCAAAGTGTTCGGATCGTTGTTTATTTGTCGAACCGTCGCCTTGGCCTTTTTTTCCGCATCAGCATTGCTTTCATTATACTCCTTCACTAAATCATCATCTTTATCCTTAGCATGAGCAATCTCGTGGTCAATAACATCACTTTCAGATGGAGGTGTGCTGGTGGCTCCCGTCAGGGAGCTGCTTCGAGCATTATCAAGCTTTTGTAAATCGATCGAAATATCAATTACCACATCTTTACGGTCAATGGAATCTGGTTTGCCTGTTCCTGGATCGATGTGTGCCTTCAATTTCTCTTCGTTTATGGTTTGTCCAAACTGGTCCAGCATGTCTCCATTGTTCGTCGAGGTCGAAGCGAGATCACGAGTTCCGAGTTTATAAATGATGTCGCTCTTTGCCAGTTGATCAATTATCTTCCGCCCAGCTTCCTTGCGGTAAATCCTAACAACCTCCTTGAGAAGCCTGTCCTGATCTTTCTGACTCATCCCGTTCTTGAATTTCAGATCATTACCGTCTGGATCAACATAGATCAACGGATTGTTGCGGGTGTATAAATATCGATTTAAGCGTTGTGGGTCTACTATCCGATCTGAATTTATCATGAGTGGATCCGCGCTTGTGAATCTTCCCTGAAATGATGATAAATACCTCGCGCCAAAATAATCAAGCCCTGTCTCAGTATCTCTTTCTTTTGAGGTGAACTTCTGTCTCTCGCCATCCGCCGTACCATAGCCAATCGTGCTGGTTCGCCCGTTTACGCCAGCCGGAATCTCTTCTCCAAACGGAAGGTAATCGTGTCGAGAGAACACGCTGCCGTTACCGTAGGCTATCACTCTTGGTGTTCCCAAATGATCCGACATCGTGTATTTCACCTTGCTGGTGTCGCCGAGCCCTGGCTCGATTGTCGCCAGCATTCCATTTGCTCCGTAAATGTATTCCTTCTTCAGCGTATACGGCGAAGCGCTGGAATCGTACTCAGCGATTATACCTCCGCTGATTCCATATATCATTCTTATGCTATCCTGCGGAGTCTTTTTTACTCGCTTGCCTTCTCCATCGTAAATATAACTGCTAAGCTGGGTAGCTCCCTGGCTGGCCGAAGTTATGTGGTTCTCCGCATCGTAGGTGTAGCTCCTCGATGTCGAGGATCCATACCAGGTCGGCTCCGTTGTAACGTTTCCCGCATTGTCATAACTGTATCCTCCCGATGTCAAACACCTGTTGGTGGAGGCGTCCATACCAGGCGCTGATGGGTAAGCTCCTAAACTGGCTGTCGAGCTGGTCGAGGTCCTGTTGCCATATCTGTCGTAACCGAATGTCTGCTCCCAATAGATTGGCGAACCGCCCGCTGCCGACTCAGTCACGTCGGTCAGCCTGTTCAATGCATCGTAGCTATAAAATTGCTTGCCGCTGACAACACTATTAACGACAGAAAGAATATTGCCGTTGTTGTTGGTTGTGCCATAGTCATAGGTTAGATCTATGACGGACGCAGGCAGACTGCTCGTTCCCAGTTTTATCTCGACCGGTTGCAGTCTGGAATTATAGGTAATGGCATGGATTAGCGGTGTGGTTGTTCCATATGTCTGGCTTGTGAGGTTGCCACTGGTAGCATAGCTGATCGAGGTCGCGCTCGCTCCCAGAGCATAACTCGTCGCTCCGCTTGATACAGAGAGCAGTCTTCCGGCATCATCATAGGAATTGCTGACGGTTCTTCTGTCGCTCGCCCCGGGTACCGTCGGGTAAACCTCAGTCAGCATTCCCCCGGCCGTGTTGTAGGTCGCTTCAACAAGATAGTTTGTGCTGTCCGTCTGCTGAGTTCGCCTCAACGCTCGACCAAGAGCATCATAGCCGTAGTAGCTCCCAGCGCTCCCGCCTCCATAGGTGACAGCAATCAGCTTGCCTTGACCATAGCCTCTGTCGAATCCTGATGGAGCGCCCGATGGCAATGAATTGTAATCGTAAACATATGCCACAGACGGAGTGCCATCGCTGTAGCTCTTACCGCTTATGCGGTTCAGTGGGTCATAGGTCATTGTTGACGTAATTGACCGGGCGTCTGTCTTGCTTGTCAGATTGCCGTTATTATCATAGGTGTAGCTGACTGTGCCACTCTCTGGATTGGTAGCAGACGTGAGCCTGCCCAGACTGCTGTAATTGAAAGTTCTGGTCTGACTGCCTTGACTGACCTGCGTCAAATTACCAAGAGCATCGTAGCTGTAATTGGTCTGATAATTGAGACCGCTTGGGTCTTCGGTAACCTGAGTCAAGCGACCTATCCCATCAACTGCACTAGTTCTGACTTTCCCTGCCTGATCTGTGACAGTCGTCGTGGTGCTTGTGTAGGCGGTAGTTACAGTCCCTGTCGAGCTACTGCTGCTGCCCCAGGGAGCAGGCAGACTTGATCCGCTGAAGGTCTGAACTTCAACTACTCGCCCGTTTTGATCCGACTTCGTTCTGCTCCATCCCATAGTGCTTTCGCTGCCGGCGTTGTAAGAATAATTCGCCCGGTATGGATTGGACGAGAGTTGATAGCTGTTTGGATAACTAGGCGTACCGGCCGCATTGCCGGAAAAATATCGCGTCTGGGCTTTTATCCCGACAGTTTCGTCATTAGCCGAATCGGTGGCTACGCTAAATGCAGGATTCGTGCAAATTGAATTGCCGCCGGTCAACGCGGTAGTCGATTCCAGTTTCCGCGTTAACCTGACTCTGCCAAGCTGATCGTAATGCTGTATGCTGACCAGCTTGCCATCGCCCGGGGCCATCATGTCTTTTCGTACTATCACTCTCCTGTCTGTGTCCGAATAGACCGTTGCGGCGCAAGACAAAGGATTGTTATGACTATCTTTGGTAACGACCTGAATTGGACGGCCGGCGAGATCGTAAGTTGTGGTTGTCGTTATGTTCTTGTTTGTCGGGTCGTTGCTGTCTACAGCGGTTGTGGTGGTGACCAGACCGGTAGAGAAGTCGTGTACCATCGTCTGAGTTTGCTGAACGCCAGTGCTGAAGGCAGTATCCGTCTGGATCACGTAAAGGTTATTTAAGTCATAGATAAGGTTCGTTACGTTGCCCTTGGCGTCAGTTGTCGTCAGCATATTGCCGTAACTGTCGTATGTGTGCTGAACGTTAACGGAATTGGACGAACTCAGCGGGCTATTGTAAGTGCCCTTGGTTGAATCCCAACTCATTTGTTTCGTCAGGTTTCCAGTCGTAATCAGCGCACCCCACGCGCTGTTATCATAATAATTCTCGGTTCTGGATAATGCTGTTCCCGACCCTGTATCCACTTCGGTTGAAGTGATCAGGTTGTGCAGATTAGGGCAATCTGGCTGTATGTTACATAGTGAACTTGTATACGAAACTCCGCCATTGGCATACGAATTAAATGCCCGTTTAACAGGAGTGCCGAATGGCCCTGTCGGTCGACCGTTGCTGTCCCTGGGTATATCGCTGTACGCCTGCCAATCGTATTCAGCAACGCTGCCAACGTTCCCATTCCAATCATAACCGTAATCCTTTGCCGCTGTAAGAATCAGTGTTCCTGATGCGTTTGGAATGGAGGTGAATTCGGTCTTGATAAAAGTGTTGGTTGGCGCAACATTGCCAATCATCGGCCCCTGCGATCCGGTGATCGGATCAGAATAGTACCAAAGGTGCTCGACGACAGCACCGTCCGGATGTGTAGTCTTAAAACTGGAATGCGAATATTGGTCTATATCCTCGCGAGTTATCCCGCCATCCGGAGTTTTGACTGTGCTGTAATCTATATATGGCGGCGATTGGTTTGAATTAATGTAATTGACAGAGTGAAAAGTGTATGTGGTGGTCTCTGTTGTTGCCGTAGCGGTCCCATCGTATTCCAGATTGTAATGCAGCACCTTGCTTCCGGGAGTGTCCATTGTGACGTTTTGGTAATTGATCCAATCGTTGAGCCCGTCCTCCGTCCCGAGTGAGTAAGTGTATGTAGCCTCAGCCGACGACGGCAGAGAACTGGAATTTGACGGCAGAATTATAGTGCTAAGCTCGCCCCAGCCATTTTGAGAGGTTTGTCCGGAACAAGTTGTATCCGAACTTGATATCGAGGCATTATAGCAGAATCCATAACTGAGTCCACCAATCTGCGATGGCATCGTTACTTTATCGACCACTTCTGGATAATCATAGAAGTATTCCATATACGGATCATACGGTTGCACGTTCGGTCTAAATCCGTTGGGCTGATCGAATCCATTGGTGGCGTAATAGTTCTTAGTTATTTGAAGGGTCTTCCAAGAGACTGTCCAGATGAGCTGCTGCCCGCCGACACCGTTCATGATAATGCTGTCGACGTGGTGACCGCCGGTGTAATCATCTACCAGATACAGAATTCTTCCCAATTGATCGGTGAATTCTGTTGCCGCACAGCCCGATGTGGCTTGACAGCCTGTTCCAGCATAATTGGCAACATGTAAAATCTCGATGTAGTTGCCTTTTGAATCATAGATTTTTTCATGTTGATTGCCGCTTGTATCGATGCTGCGTAACACGCGAGTCCCGTCAGGCAGGTAAAGTGTCCACGGGTTATTCCAAACCTGCTGATCGCTATCGTGGTAGACCTCCAGGCGCGCGTGCGTTCCATCCGTGCTAATGTAGGTCACAGTGCCAGTTAACCAATGATTGCCGGTTGTACAGTTGCGAACAAATCCGTCAGCCCTGGTATTGAAATAAGTGCCGTCGCCGTAGACTCCTGAGCCGATAGGAATGAAAGTGTGTTGACCGCCGTCCGGGAAGATGACAACCAGCTTGAAATTCTCCTCATATTGTTGAGATTGGTAATAGGGACTGCATACAGGGTTCTGCGGTCCATTGTTTGGATCCGCGATAACCGGACGCTCGTAGTATTGCAAAGCGTAGCCTGTACCATAATTCCAGCCTCCGCCGACTGCATCGTTGATCAAATTTTGGTTTATATAAACCGTCTGTGGATTGAATGGATCGCAATTAGGGTCAAATCTCGGATCGCAAGTGATACTGTCCTCGCCGATGGATAACTCTGTATCATAGAGCTTGCTGTTGTAACTGAGGTTAATTTTCGCAGCGAGTCCGGCCCGTCCCGGAGGCAGCGCGCCCACGGGTAAATGAAGCATCAGGTTGCCACTGGTCATACTGACCGTTTCCATATCACTCAAGGCATAGGACCCCGCTGGCTGGAAGCCTCGTTGTGGCGATTCTCCTTGTTGCGCCTGGATGGTGATCGTGATGCACAGCAAAAACAACATTGCCGAAATCAATCTTCTCATTCCATTATGATTATTGATTCTCATCTTTATGCTCCTTATCCATCACTGTGCTTGCGCAAAAAGGCCATTGTCCAGCTTGGCGCCGACATTGATCGAATTGATCGTCAGCGCCATTACCTGTTGTTTGTTTTCAAACCGCACAATCGATGCGGGAAATCGCTGCCCGTCCTTTTCCTGCCAGTTGTTCAAGTGAATTTCGACTCCGACCGTACGGCTATCTCTTACGAGGTCGTACCGAACCAATTCCAAAAGGAGACTGTCTCTGTTGATGAAGTATTGTTTGAACTGATCTCTGCCTTCGGCAATGCTAATGTGGTCGCGAATCTGGTAAAGATGATAATACCCACCGCTGTAGTTTGGATCAGCGCCATCGTCCAGCCTATAACCGCTGCCCAGCAATTTCGCGGATAGCTCCTGCATCTGACCGAGGAAGAAACGATCAGCCGAATCGTATACAAGACTCTCGATCAAGTCTTGATCAAAGCGATCAGCTAGACCTGCGCTAGCGCGAGCAGATTGTCCATCAAAAGTAGTAATGTGATTGTTCGATCCAGGTTCTTCAATTCTGATATGATTCGGTTGCTGCAAGATTATACGGACTGGGCCGGTAACCTGTCCTTTTGCGGTATTGCGGGTAAGCTGACCTGTGATAACAACGGCTTCCTTACCTGGTTTTTCCAACCGGTCGCCAATTGTTTCGAGCGCCGCCCTCAACAACGGTTGAAGCCTCGCCCGCTGGACATATTGTTGCTTAAACTGCCTCGCAGTTGCGACCTGTGCGTCGACGGATAAGCCAGAAACCGCATTAGCCGATAGTGTTCCCGTCTTGTGCGCAGTAGAGACAATCGCAACGGCTGTCGCTGTTACTGTAATCAGTAGAAGCGCTAGGAAAGCAAGCCTCTTTCGATTTACAATCGTGCGAAGGAATTTGCTGGAAGTTAACGATGTTTGTTTGCGCATTTGGGCGGCTCCTTAAATTTTCCTCTTCCTCTCCGGCAAGATCACTCAAATTGAGAGGAAATCTTTAACTGTTTTGCTCACGTCTTTAGAAATGCGTTCAAAAGAACGATTGTCACTGTCGAGCTTACGGCGAATGTTTTCAGGTCTGCGTTCCAAGAATAGACCGCAACTAATAAACTTTCTCATGTTGTAACGAGAAATTGTTATTAGGGCATTTCAGGCTATAAACTCGAGTTATTTACCAATACAGGCCATGACAAAAGGCAATTTCGGATCTTTAGATTACCCGAACAAGCGGTCAGTTACGGGGTCTTCTATTCAGAGTTCATCGAGTTAGCGCCGAGGCAAGAACCCAGAAGACGCGCTTAATATACACCTGGCCTAAAGTTCGGCCAAGAAATTCTTTGAAATATCTTCCAGTCGAATGATTTTTCCGGCCGGATTTTGAATATAAACCGGCTTTAGGGGTCCGATAAACGCGCCTTATGGAATACAGAGGGCTACCGCGTCGTTTTTCTCGCGGCACGCGTCAGATAAGCGTATTTATGAAATGTAGAGGCCGAGACTGAACGAAACTGCAAAGCCCCCGTGCATATTCGTGCATAAAGGAGTGCCGCTCCTCCTCCTCTTCCCTATGGTCGCATATAGGACGCGTCCGGTGGGAAGGAAGAGTTTATGACGAACTGACGGAAGCTTTGCCTCGCCTCAATACTGCCTTCTAAGGCAGATCCTATGGTAGGTGCCATTGTCATTCCCTGTGGCCAGTTTGTCAATCACCACGCTGTAGATCCTTTTCGGCCGCTTAAACAATCTGATCATTGTGTTATGCTCTCGACTTACTTCTATCACCAATAAACAGAGGATGCCTATGAGCCTGTCTGAAAGCACAGTACTGCAACTAGCTTTGAAGAATCTGGAAAAACAAAGGCGACAGATCGATGCTGAAATTGATGAGCTGCGAGCAATGCTGAAAAAGCATGGTATTCACCGTCGAAGGAAGATCGCTGGATTCAAGAACCAGGCTGACGATCTGTTAACCTCACGAGATCGCAAACCACGACGGCAGATGTCGCAGGCTCAAAAAACAGCCATTTCAGAGAAGATGAGACAGCGCTGGGCAGAACGCAAAGCAAACCAAAATTAACTCAGTCAAATTTGCCTGGTTTGCGCCGGGCGCTAATGAATAAACACGCGTAAACGCTAGTTTGCACGTCCGAGTATACAGAGCGCCTTCAGTGAGTCCGATAACATAGTTACATTATCAGACTCGTTCCAGCCTGCCCGCTCCCCTCCCAAACAACATCACTCTCATAAAGAAAATTAACGAGTACTTTCCTTTCGGAAATCGTGAGCAGTGATTCCGGAATGATGCTCATTTCGGAATACCCATAGGGTTCTGTCATTTCCTTCGTTAAGCTGCAATGCTTCTCCTATGAATCAGCCGTTTCTTGAGTTGCTCAAACAGGTCGCCAACGGAGTCGTGATTTATGAACCTTTCCGTCGCGATGCTCAGGGTTTAAACGATTTTCAAGACACCGTTCATCGACTGCAAGAAATGGAGAAACTAGGCCTAATTGGAAAGCTCTTTGTCGAAAAGCGCACCCGCCACGGTCTCGAGCAGATTGATTTTGTAATGATCCAGGGCGGACTTACACCTGAAGGTCAGCGTCTCTTAACGGACACTGCCGGTGAACCACGTAGCGCCTAATCACCACCTGGAGATCAGCAGCGAGGCCGATAATCGCCTACTATCGGAAACTGCGGCCGATTAGCTGAATTCAGCAATGGAATAGTGAGAGGGCTTACCATAAGCTGGCTTGTCCATTGATGACATCCTCAAGCCTCTGTTCGTAGTTAAATTTTCCCGTAGCATTATTCTCTGAAATCGTGGCGTAAGAACGTAACAATCAATTCGAAACTCTTGTTGACTGACAGTTGGTTTATACCACAGCGTGTGCATCGTTGCGCCGCCAACCAATTCCGTTCTCCCTGTTGAAGAAGGTTAGCTTGCTGAGAAATATGCACCGAAACTGAGACGATTGTTCCGCAAAATTATATTGAACCCAGTTCGTTTATGGCCTTGGGTGTAACTATCGTTCGATTGTCAGAGTATTCGATTGCACGCTGCCTCTCCACAGATTCATCAGCTTGATTCCTTGAGTATCCAAATTGACTCCGTTTGCCTCGCCACCTTCAAACATCGCGACAATCTGGGATTTGCCCTTAGGCAACTTCAGCTCGTATTCGTTAGTCTCTTGAGAGATAAACTGGTCCAGTCCAACTCTGACAGTGTATGTCGATCCACCCCGAAGTGGAACTATGTAATCATCTACCCGGCCGGCAACTACTGGATACCTTTTATCAAAAAATGTTAGTTTACGCGTTTTTCCGCTGGCATCCGTCAGGTTTAAACTTATTTTGTAAGGCAGCAATACCTTTCCATTTGCCAGCATCGTGCCTAAATCCAGAACGATATCATTCTCCCCGTCATTGTGAAAAGCTATTTGAAACTGCGGAACATCTGTTTTATTTATGTCCACCGTCGAGACCGCCAGTTGTAAACCACCAACTGACGTAGGCGATTGTTGCCGCTCGAGCAAACTCGACTTTGCTGAGCCGTAAGATGGCAAGAAACAAAAAAGCAAGTACGCACCTAATACACCGACCCAAGCCTTTATAATGATCTTCATTTGACGTCTCCTTGTCCAAGGACCTCTCGAAATAACATTTAAACATACCTGATGAACATAAGACGTATGTCCCAGATTTTCTTGCGTTGCTGAAATGGTAGCGTGCCTTGGTCGCTGTATCAGGAACGATTCAGCCAATCCAAATGACGTGTTACGGGTGGTCTGACGGAGTCGGCTTCAGTATTTCCAAAATGGCATACATTCTGATGACCCAGTTCTCGGAATCGCTCAGCATTGCCCGTGCCTTCTTCGCATCTTCACCCTTCAGGCTGTGCGCGCGCTCAAATAGACTCGTCATTTGAAGAAACCATTCTTCCCTGTTGTTCTGTTGAACTGGTGAATCGGCGACAAACTTCAGGTAGTCGCCAAATGCGCGAAAATAATCCAGGGAAACAGGAGGTATGATATTCAGAACGCGATAGTATAGTTCGGATTTCTGATTGAAATAATCCTCTTCAGACATATCAGTTCCACGATCCCAAACCTCCAAAGCAGTAAGAAAGTCTGACAATCTTCCCTGCCAATCGGATCGAAGTTTTTCATCACTCTTAACCTTCGCGCCGTCGGGTTTGATGTACAAAGCCTTGTATTGGTCATATATTTTCTTAGTATCTGCTGACTGCCAATATGCAATAGGCGGACTGGCCGGGATTATTCGCGACGGCTTCAAATCGCCAGACAGAATTATCGGAATATCTTTATCGTTTTGATCTATCGCTGCGCTGATAGATTCATTAAATCGGTTAATTATGCCCGTGATGTCACCTTTCGATGAGCTTGTATTATCAACGCATCGATCTCCGTTGAGATTCCGTACGATGAAATCGCGATAAGAGACTTTCAATTGCGCCCGCAAAGTCGGTTGAGTTCGACTTTTCTTAATCAACCCATACATGCTATCGCTAATCAATCCATTTCTGGCATACACAGTGAAAGAACGGTCGTCGTCTGGCAGGTGATCCAATGCCCTGATGAAGGCAGGCAACAATATCAATAGCCCATCCTGTTCGCTAGCCATCGACGTAATAAGATTTGAAGCCGGTCCTAATTCTACGGACGAAGAAAGACCATCCACATACTGCTTAACGAAATAGAGGTCTTCCTTGCGGTGTTTTTCGCTGTCCGTAAATGTTGTTTGAGCAATATCTCTTAAGAGCTCATAAAAACTCGATACATCGTAGACATATTTATCGTCGCAATTTAACGTTTCCGGATGCGGCGCATCCATGGATGTAAATAATTCCCGTGCTCTTTGCTTATTGACTGACAGCATCGCTCTAACAGCGCGAGTCCGCAATGATAAAGCGTCAAGACTGAGCTCTATAGGCCGGCCACCTTGGGTTAAACGACTGTCAATACCAAAGTCGGAATATGGAATTCGTTTTATCTGAAGCTGCGCGTCTTTAGCGTCTCGAAAAGCCTCTTTTAAAAGCTCTTCCTTGTCTTTGGGACTTTCTACAAGGCCAGATTGAGCAATCCGTATCAAACCATCGGCTGCGAATTCCGGGGGCAATGACTCTATATCATCGATGATGGACTGAAGCCGTGGATCCTTTCCTTTTGGGGTGACATTCTTCTCTGTTGATTTGTTGTCCTTGGCGGTTTGGCCGGATATCGGATTATTTTCAGCCAGCCAAAGCTGGAAAGGTATGAATAAAGTTAGCGTTAAAGTCGCGAGCTTACTCACACCGGCAAGCGCTTTCATAATGTTCTCCGTAAATCTGAGCATTATTATCATTCAATTCTAAATGTAATGACCAGGTGGATAGCCACAGCAGAATAACGAGGGCGGCCTCACATCTGATGGTCAGAGCCTGTTGACGGATACCGAAGTGAATCGCTTATCCCGACGCCGGTAGATCAGCAGCGAGGCCGATAATCCCCTATTATGGAAACTCCCTGCCCGATCAAAGCGAGCCGGAATTGATGGCTGATAACCTTTGTTATGGCATAACGGCTATTGTTATTCCGCCATCAGCAGCATCGAGCGTATTCATTGCAATCGCCAATGGAAAATGCGCTACCCATTCTCGAAAGCACTGCGTTTACCAGAGACATATAGGGTATGTTAAAGTTTGTATTCATCGCAGAGATACCAACCCGCGATTGGGGTAAATTCTCTAAGTACTCTTGCGTATGCCCGCCCGGTCTCAAGGGATAGCGACTTGTGGATGAAGGATTCTTCCAGACGATAGTGCCACTTTAAATTCCCCGAAACCATTAGAGAACTTAAACATCACGTGCTCTCGCGGCTTTATTTTGATGCCTCCTGCATCTCTATCAACTTTGCTGATAACGCCTCTTGAAGAATAGCTGTCGGTACTGTTCCCGGATGCAAAAGAACTAAAAGCTGATATCTAGCACGTGTGAACGATAAATAAATCTCACGAAAGACTGTTTGTTCGATTGCTGAAGCCAAAGCGTCATTGTTTACGATTCTTGGCGGGACAACACCTTGCTCGAGGCCCACCGCTATAACGGCGTCAAATTCCTGTCCGCCCGCAAATTCAGGTTGAGTTAAAACTACTATAGGTTGTGACGGATCTATTCTCTCTCCCCTCTGCGCTAATATATGGAGCGGTAGATCCGTTCCCTGCAACTCCTTCTTAAGATCTTCCCAATAACCTTCAGCGTGGCAAATAACAGCAATCTGACGCAAGTTGGCTTTTCTAAACTGCCGAATCTTTTTGATGACAAATTTCATAAAACTTGTCGCCGTGTCCGTGCATACTTCTATCTTGGGGGTAGCAGCAAGCGGGTGATCATCTGGTACGTACTCAAGAATGCTCTTGGTAAAATCTGGAAACTCCGGAGAGAATAAGTCTGTTGTATGTTGTATTACGAAAAACGCTAGCGACACAATGGCTCTTGTCGACCTAAAGTTAGATCCGAGGTTTTCATCCGCCAATTCAGGTATACCGAGAGCTCCAAAGCCAGCAGTAGTAGTTCCCTGAGTCTGTTGCGCCTCATCCAAGGCGAGGACAATAGGAACATAAGCGGTTGTTCCTCGTGTAAGTAGGGGAAAAAGACGTCTTTCATTTTCATTGAACAACTGAGTTTCGTCCACAAAAACGTAATCATATCCTCTGGTTTTTCGTTTTAATTCCCAAATAGGCGTTCGTAGCCGTCCTAAAAGTGACATCGCCAAATCATCAGAATCTAGAACTTCTAAGATTTCGAAAACTTGCTCGTTATAGACACGAAAAACATTAAAAACTATGCTTCGCTCCACAGTCGACATCATTCCATGAAGCCTGCTTAATCGTCGCTCTGAATTTATGTATCTTCTCTCGTCTTGACTCAGACCGTGTCCTTTTATGGCCGTTGATATTTCAGACATCACTAACTTGGCGAATAGGGGCATTAAACGATGATCATTTGCGACCTGATTTAAAAGCTCGCTTTGTTGGACATCCTTTTCCCGGTCAAGGAATACATGCTCCTGGGCCTCGATGACTTGTTCCAACTGGAATTTTTTTGATTCATACGCATCCGTGTCTATTAGCGAGTTTACAGGTATTTCCAATTGCTCACGACTATAATCGGCAAGCGTCATTACGTGTAAAACTTGCTCGCTACCATTCAAGTATTTTGCCGCTCCTAAAGCTGTAAATCGCTCCTTAACAGTTTGCGCCATTGCGGCGTTGTGAACTATATAGAGCACGCGCACTTTTTTATTTCTTTCTTCAGAAATAACAGCCAGCCTCATCGCTAAAAGCTGCATCACCAACGTTTTTCCGGAGCCAGCTGGACCGGTTATCCGAATTGGATGCTTTTGTATGCCATCTGATTCAACTATTCGGCGTTGTGTGGCAGATAATGGACTGTCAGGTGCGAGCCACTGTGCATATGTCCAATCAATCGTACGGTAAGCGTCTTTTGCTCTACTTTCTGTTTTTCCGGCCGCTTGATTTGCGGGAACCGTCACGCCAGAAAATTGCGACTCTCGCTTCGAATCAGAGCCTATCGTTTCCCCGAACGATTGAAAAATATTTGTTTCCAGGATCGGGCGGGGTTTGGAAATCGAAATACAATCATTTGCTATCTTTACAAGTGTTGGCAGCCGACTGCTGTCTTCCCTAACAACTCTGAGCAATAAATCAAGATCATTGCTTGGACCGATACATATAATTGTTCTTGATCTTGAGTTTCCAACTGAGACATCCGATTCAGCGTAGCCAATCAAACACTGACGTGCTGTAGTTCCGCGGCCGGAGGAGCAGGTATGTAACCCTTCTTCGTGAGATTTGTGGGAGCATCGGTCATCAAGCAAAAGCAACTGCAATCTTTGATTAATAATGTACAAGCACTGCTCGAATACTTCTTTATATATCCCCTCATTTTCAAATAGTGATATTGGATTCTTCAGCCTGATAAAGCCCCACATTTCGTCGCCAGTGCCTGTTAGGTAATCTGCATTCCAGAGGACCCCGACATTCCCATCCGAAGACATACAAGCTCGAAACGAACCGGCGGTAATTTGTGTGTTCCGAAGGTCTGGCAACGACAATAATCCCTTAAGATTTTCTTTCAGGCTATCGAGGAGATCTGTTCGACCTAGCAGCCAATCTGCAGTTGGTTGGGGTATCGCTAAGTATTTCATTTTTATCCTATTTCTTTAGCTAAACGGCTCACAGCTTTTTCTGAGAAATCTGGAGAGCCAATTCGAATGTATATTGCCACGTATCGGGTTAGCAAATCCGCCAAGTATCGAGGCACCAGCCTGATCCGCTTGATTGGTTTCTCCTGAACAAATGTATTAGCCATAGGCTTGATACGTGCAATTCTTGCCAGTGTTGCTGGCCAATTTACGAGTGAAACATCCTGTGCGCATTCGAAGATTTCGACTGGCGCCGTCAATGGATATCGAAACAGAACAAGAGAATGAGCTGCGACTCCCGAAAAAGCGGACTCTTGTGCGTCGGATGGCAAGAAGTGCAAATCGGACCGGAAAGAATTTGAAACCAACGATTCTGTGTGAGATCGCCAAGCTTTCTCTCCAATCAAGGATTTTATGTCTTCCGGGTTCGATTCGATCAACTCAGGGCATGCCATATTCCTTAAGATACGAATTCCGGCGCTCACTCGTTTAAACGTCTCTTTTTCCTTTTCCGGGTGTGGTTCAAGTTTTTGGGCTATGGACCCCGGAAAGGAGATGGGGTAAACTTCGGGAAATAACAGGCAGGCCAGAATAGGCTAAAAGGGCGTAATGTCGTGAGAAGTATTTCT